>JANQEH010000249.1 GCA_028278455.1 bacterium | reverse complement strand
TTATCCCCCTTTATTAAGGGGGAATATAAGGATTGCATTGATCCACTGTAACAAACTATTTAGTGGGTTATTCTTATCGCAGAGACGAGGTTTACTCGCCCTGGTATCATAATTCAGTAGGAGCGAACGGCGTTCGCCCGCATAGTGTATATAATTAATCGTGGGCGTCGTTCCCGCTGAGGCGGGAATCCAGTGTCTTTTTAACTAATAACAGCCCGACGAGAGCTGGAATAAGGTTCATTTCTGGATAACCGGCATAAAAGAGCTGGGAAGGCCCCTCACCTCTACGGTGAGATATTATTAGCTGTGTGTCGTTGTTTTCACCAACACATCTCATAAATACACTGCTGGTGAAAACACCAACAGTGAGCAGTCAAAATAAATGAGTAGTTAAATTCACCAGACGGTAGCAACGGATTAACAGGTATCGATAAAAGAATTCTATTTAGTCAAGAGTATTATTAGATAGTCCAGGGGGATTAAGGGGATTGTTTAATATTGCCTGAAATTAAGGACCAGGATTACCAAACCTCTCTCCTCTAAAGAAATACCCAATAATCAGGAAAAATATTGTATTTAATTAAAAATCCTTTAGATTTATACTATTCATCCTTTTTTAACTGCCAATTACATCTTCATACAGGAGTAAACCATGAAAAAATACAGGAAAATTGCAATCTTTACCCTATTATTGCTGATCCCTGCGGCGGTATCCGCATTCCAGGGTGCGGAAATAACTATCGATGATGTCGTGAATATCAAATATGTGAGCCAGCACCAGTGGTCACCGGACGGAAATTATATTTCATATGTCGTGGATGACCAGGGCAGAGTGAACCTCTGGCTTCTGCCGGCAAGAGGGGGAGACGCGATCAAGATCACTGATACAAAGGAATCTCCGTCTGCTATCGTCTGGATGCCGGACAGCAAATCGTTCATCTACCAGGAGAACGGCGATATATGGAGGTCGAGGCTCTCGCCGGGATCATCGGAAAAGATAACCGACACGAAGGAAAATGAACGTCTGGCGGCGATATCTCCTGATCATAAGACCATCCTTTATACTAAAGAAGGGCAGGTCTGGAAATATATATTTGCCAGCAAAAAGACATTACAGCTCTCGACCACTGCAAGCCCGATGAGGAATCCGGTGTTTTCTGCGGATGGCAAAAAGTTGATTTACACAACCAGCAGGTCGCGGATCAGGATAATGGACCTCTCGACAAAACTTGTTGAATGGGAATATAACAAACAGCCGCTGTCAAATCCGGTCTGGTTGAAGGATGGTAAAAGGATACTTGCTCAGAAACGCACCCGCGGTGGAAAAGGCAGGGAATTCTGGGTGATCGATCCTGAGTCACGTGCTGAGGAGAAGATTTTCGAAGAATTCGATGATTACGTTCTGGACAGTTCACAACCCATGATGTCACCAACAGAAGATAAATTCATCATGATCAGGAATCCAGACGGATGGAACCATATCTGGCTGGTCGATATCAATGCCAGGACCTCGAAACAGCTCACACAGGGAGAATTCGAGGACAGTTTTCCTGCATGGTCTCCCGACGGATCGCAGATCATTTTTGCCTCCAACCGTGAAACTCTCGAAGAGAGACATTTATTCACGATGAATTCTAACGGCGGCAGCCTGAAGAAACTCACGGACAATTACCCGGGAACGAACATCGATGCAAGATGGTCTCCCGATGGTTCTCAGATAGCCTTCACACACTGCGGACCGTATAAGGTCTCGGATATCTGGATCGGCAGCCCGGACGAGAATATGAATGCTGTCCAGAGAACATTCTCGATGCCTCCGGTCTGGTCGGAAGATAACATATCAGTTCCGGAAAGAGTTGTTTATAAAGGCGGATTGGACTGGGATATAGTAGGCTGGTTATTCAAACCGAAGAACATGGATCCCAATAAGAAATACCCGGCAGTAGTCTGGGTGCATGGCGGCCCTATCCGGCAGATGAGATACGGCTGGCATCCGAGAAGGGGGTATTCGCTTTTTCATTCATACCATCAGAGACTTGTTCAACTCGGTTATGTCGTTCTTTCAGTCAATTTCCGGGGTGGTGTCGGATACGGTAAGGAATTCATGAATGCTCTCCATATGAAAATGGGCGTCGATGAGGTTATTGATGTAATAAATGGCGGAAAGTATCTGCAGGAGCAGTCTTACGTGGATCCTGAGAGAGTAGGTGTATGGGGACTCAGCTACGGCGGATATATGACCCTGCATGCGCTCGGAAAACATCCCGGAACATTCAGCATGGGTATTAACGTTGCGGGTGTATATAACTGGGTTACGCAGGTCAAGATCTACAACTACCGGGGCAGGTTCGTGAGGTTTTTCGGCGGACATCCCGATAAAAGTCCTGAGCCATACCGGGTGGGATCACCTATCACCTATGTTCAGAATATAGATGTTCCGCTTCTTAACCTGCAGGGTACTGCAGACCGGAATGTGCCGTTCTCCCAGATGGATGAGATCGTCGAAAGCATGGTTAAATACAACCTGGATTTCGACGTTATGTATTATCCCGGGCAGCTTCATGTTTTCCAGGATGGAGATGTCTGGCGGAACGCATTCCCAAAGATCGAGAAATTCTTTGAAATGCATTTGAAGAAGGCAGGAAGTAAAAAGTAGTGAATATCTGTATTAAGAAATACAGTGAAGAGATCCCTGCTGATATACTTGACAGTATATCGTCGATATCTACATTTCTCACCTCATATTTCACGAGGGTTGAACTGTCCGAAGGATTGATCAGTTTCTGTCTTGAACTTCACGATATGAGTTTTGATGAATGTGAGATCACCCTGCTCGTCTCAGATGTCACAAAGGACATCTGCAGGACTGAAAAGTATGAGAATTGTATCTATTCTCATTATGCAGACAGGAGGGGAGAACTGATATTGATCAATAATGTCAAAGGCCGTGAAGGGTACCTGGAGCTGGATGACAGGGTAAATTCTGAGATTTTTGTGGAATTCTCGCTGTCTAATGATTATAATATAATATTGAACGCAGAATTTGAAGATAATGCCATATCTAAAAATACAAGAAACTGGTTTAACCTGGTTTCTGATCTGATACGAAAAAATTTTATAAAATAGGGAAGAGCATCATGAAGATCGAACCGTTTCACATGGAGAGAATGCAGTCTGTCTGGGAGAATATAGTCGAGTATAATATGTCCGAGAGCGGTGTACATCCGGTAAGTCTGAAGGATCTTTTCGAGCTGGGACTCGACATGAGCAAGATAGACACTCTGCCGCTGGGTTACAGCCAGAGCAACGGGACTATTGAGCTTCGCAAGGCGGTCGCAAAACTCTACCCGGGAGCAACTGTTGACCACATTGAGGTAACCAACGGAAGCTCGGAGGCGAATTTTATTCTCTGTCTTACACTGTTAGAAACAGGAGATGAGGTGCTTTTCCAGAAACCGAATTATATGCAGGTCTACGGTGTTCCGAGGAGCCTTGGAGCGGATGTCAAGACTTTTTCACTGCTGCAGGAAAAGAACTGGGAACCGGACTGGGAGGAATTCGACAACGCGATGTCAGAAAAGACAAAGTTCATCTATATAAGTAATCCGAATAATCCAACGGGATCGGTTCTTTCAAAAGATTCAATGGAGAAAATAGTAGAGGCGATCGAGAAATTCGATGCATATCTGATTGCGGACGAAGTATACCAGGGTGCAGAACTCGAGGGAGATATGACTCCGAGTTTCTGGGGTATGTCGAACAGGGTGTTTATCGTTAGCGGATTATCAAAAGCTTACGGTATCCCGGGAGTCAGGATAGGCTGGTTAATCGGAGATCCGGAAACGGTGGCGGAAGCATGGTCACAGCACGATTATATAACCATCGGCCCCAATATCATCAGTGACTGTATTGCGCAGATTGCTGTCAGAAAAGAAAATCGGCAGAGACTTTATGCCCGGACACGGGAGATACTCGGTGAGAACCGTGTGATTTTCAAGGAGTGGGTGGAGAGCTTCGGTGATTTTTTTGATTATATAGAATCCAAGGCGGGGCCGATAGCATATGTGAAGTACAATCATGAGATCCCGTCTGTTGAACTTGTGGAGCGGATACGTGACAACCAGGATGTGCTGATTGTTCCGGGTACGCATTTCGGTACAGAAGGATTCCTGAGGATAGCGCTTGGTTCGCCGGCGGATGAATTCAAGACTGCGCTGGAACGCATTCGCAAAGAGATTGAGAAAGTCCGAACGTTTGAATGAGGAATTTGATTATTGAAAAGGCTTTTTTCCCGGACTTACTGCTGATGAAATTTTATACAACCCCCATAGTCCCCCTTTTTTAAGGGGGATTCTCTTCTAATACCCGTTTAAGTGAGAATATAATCTAGTCTAATACTTATGAACCTATCAATTTATAGTAGGAAAGACATTCCTGTCTGTCAGCCCTCCTCATTTAATCCATATCTTAATAGACTTTAATTTCATTAGAGTGATTATTGTAAAAAACTAATATACTCATATAGACTTTTTGACAGACAGGAATGTCTGTCCCACTACTAGACTATGATTAAAGTAAAAAATGCATTATTAAAATCCAAATTGATGTATCAAGCTGAAAATCCCCCTTAGAAAAGGGGGATTCAGGGGGTTGTTTCGATTAAGTTATAATCAAATCAAGTAGATATAGCAAATCCGGTTCAGGTTTTAAACCAGAACAGTCTATCTAAATCAAGCTGTTCTCTTCTTCCTTGTCATCTGCACCAGGAACCATCCCACTAGGGCGAATGCAACCAATGATACTACCTTACTTGTATTCCCGGAAAGCGCCCAGCCTACAGCTTCCGGTTTTTGGCCCATCCAGTATGCGTAAAATGAAATTATCACTGCCATGACACCTTCACCTGCAACAAATCCGGATCCGAGCAGCACACCTTCTTCCTCTTTGTGCTTCCTCAGGTCTTCATCTCCTTTACAGCTCTTTTCTACAAAATACCTTATAACACCGCCGACAAAGATCGGAGTCCATGTAGAAAGCGGAATATACATACCGACTGCAAAAGCCAGGGATGGAATTCCTATAAGCTCTGCAACTATCCCGAATGTAACTCCCGTCAGTACAAGTCCCCAGGGAAGGTCTGCCTGCATAACTCCTTCTATTACTGTTTTGATCAATGTGGCTTGAGGAGCAGGTAAATCAGCCGAACCGAATGTGTAAACCCTACCAAGCAGCCATACTGCCGATACAATGAAGAATGCCGAAGTTAAAACTCCGATCAGCTCCGCAATCTGCTGCTTACTCGGTTGAGCTCCGACGATATAACCGCATTTGAGGTCCTGCGATGTATCACCCGCAATGGAGGCCGCTATCGCAACTACGGTTCCTACGGTTAACGCGGTTGTTTTGCCGATATCGCCTGTCCAGCCAAAAAGATAGAACACCGATGCAGTTCCGAGTAGAGTAACTATCGTCATTCCCGATGTCGGATTCGATGTTACTCCTACTAGCCCGACTATTCTCGAGGATACCGTTACGAAACAGAATGCGAATACAGCGATACAAACCGCAGCTATCACTCTGACGCCCGGTGTTACTCCTATTCCGAGGATCTTCGGTGTCAGAGCAAGTACGATAATCACAGCTATGACGCCGATCAGAACGACATTCATCGGGAGGTCTTTCTGTGTTCTGGGTACTTCGTCTCCTGCGTTGTCGAGAGCTGATGACTTCAGCTGTTTTACACCTGCCATAAGAGAGCTGTACATCACGGGAAATGCCTTTATAACAGTCATGATCCCCGCGGCGGCAACTGCCCCTGCGCCGATGTAGCGGATATATTTATCCCATATCTGCTCAGCGCTCATTGCGGCAATCGGCAGGGTTGTTTCCGGGAACATAGGTGTTGATATATGCTCACCGAAATATGCGATTATCGGGATAATACCCAGCCAGGATATCATACCTCCGGAAACCATGATGGCGGCGATCCTGAAATTCAGGATGTAACCGATACCCATCAGCAGCGGCCACGGCTTAATGCCGAGTTCGGCTTTATTCAGTACCGGGATCGGAATATAAACCTTATCCACCCATACTCCGAGGAATCCGTAGATAAATTTAAAGACAGCGCCCACGCCCATACCTATGAATATATTCTTTGCCTTCGATCCTCCGATATCTGCAGAGATGAGGACTTTTGAAGTCGCAATACCTTCGGGATATGGCAGCTTTCCATGCTCTTTTACTATTAGGAATTTTCTCAGCGGAATCATGAAAAGTATACCCAGAATACCGCCGAGAAGTGCAAGCATACCCATCTGGAATATCCCTGGATTGAATCCCCATAGAAACAGAGCCGGTATCGTGAAAATTACTCCGGAAGCAAGAGAGGAGCTTGCCGAACCCGCTGTCTGGATCTGGTTGTATTCCAGCACCGAAGGTTTTCCAAAAATTGGCTGAAGCACTTTGAGCCATGCAACGGCGATCACAGCTAATGGGATCGATGTGCTGACTGTGAGTCCGATATAGAGTCCGACATAAGCATTAGCCGCTCCGAAAATGATCCCGAACAATGCGCCTGAAATAACGGCTTTAATTGTGAATTCTTTAAGATCAGTATTATCCGGAACATAAGGTTTGAATTCTTCCATAAATGTATCCCGTATTTATTGGCAGGTAAATTAGGGCTAATGTAAAAGAAAATACTCCAAAAAGCAATTTTTAAGTAAAATTCCTTACTTTGTACTTGCCTTTCGGAAAAATATTTTTTATCCTTTACAAGATTTCCCAGACCATTTAATAACTGACCAATATGCATACCGAAAATAATCCGTTACATAAATCTGTAATTAAATGAGGGCTTCTTATGGATCAACTGGATTTTAAACCGTACGTTCCCGAGAAGACAGACATGAAGGAGTTCACTTTCAAGGCTGTGTTCATCGGTGTTGTGCTCGCGGTTTTATTAGGTTCAGCAAATGCCTATGTAGGGCTGAGAGCTGGTATGACGATAGCTGCAACTTTTCCCGCAGCCGTTGTTGCCATGGCGTTCTTAAGAGTATTTAAAGGTACAGTTCTTGAAGAGAACCTCGCCAGAACAACAGCTTCAGTTGGTGAGGCGCTGGTTGCAGGAGCTATTTTTACGTTCCCGGGTTTTATCCTCGCCGGAGTGTGGGATAATATCCATATCTGGGAATCTATAATGATCATGATGATCGGTGGTGTGCTCGGTGTCATGTTCGTTATTGTACTCAGGAGAACACTCGTGAATTCACCGGAGCTTCCGTTCCCCGAAAGCGTTGCATGTTCCGAGATCGTAAAGGCCGGACAAAAAGGAGCCAGTGGGGCTGCATACGTATTCGGCGCAGCAGGATTCGGCGCATTCATCGAGTTATTCAAGAACAGTAAGAGTTTTCAATGGATCCAGGAATACAAGGAGTTTTTCTACAAATTCAATCCATCACAGATACAGTTTCTGGATGGTGATAATAACCGTATCGGTGAGGCATTCAGACATGAGGGAGGAATGTACTTCACATCACCTGCGGCTAACTCTGCATTCCTCGGAGTCGGCTACATTATCGGGACAAGACTTGCATCCATAACATTCTCGGGAGGTGTGTTCGGATGGCTCCTGTTGATCCCGCTGTTATTATTCATCAATAATTCACTGGGTAATATCTTTACCACAAATCCTGATACTTCATGGACAGATATCGGGCACGCAGTATGGTACTTCCAGGTACGCCCGATAGCAGTCGGAGCCATGATCGTCGGAGCAGTGTTCGCACTCTGGAACATGAGGAAGAACCTGACCGAAGGTATCGGCAAAGCCATAAAGGATATGCAGAGCATTAAGGCTGGCGGTGAGGTCGAATCACGTATCGATCATGACCTTCCGTTCAATAAGACAATGATCTTTACCGGAATTCTGGCAATTCCTATGGCGATCCTTTATTACTATTTCAGCGGCAGTATAGTTGCAGGTGTGGTTGCAGCAGTTGTTATGCTGGCAGCCGGATTTTTCTTCTCGGCAGTTGCAGGTTACCTTGTCGGAATTATCGGAAGTTCGAGTAATCCGATATCAGGACTGACACTCTCTACAGTACTAATTGCATCCATACTGATGGTAATGATGGGTGTTCAGGGTTCGAGCGGAGTTGCCGCTGTTCTCGGTGTTGCAGCTGTTGTATGCTGTGCGCTTGGTATAGCGGGTGATATGATGCAGGACCTGAAGGTAGGACATCTGCTCGGGGGTACACCGAGAAAAATGGAGATTGCCGAGATCATTGGTGTTGTCCTTGCAGCAATAGCGCTTCCGTTTATTCTTATGATGCTTCATGAGGTTTATGTATTCGGCAGCCCGGAACTTCCGGCGCCGCAAGCCGGATTGATGGCAATGATAGCACAGGGTGTTGTTAACCAGGAAATGGCATGGCCCCTGATCATAGCGGGTATGTTCTTCGCAGTCGGACTGATCCTGATCAAATCACCATCCCCGATGCTTATCGCTGTCGGTATGTACCTGCCGTTCCGGACGACATTCGCAATTTTTGTCGGCGGGCTTATAAAGTATATTTATAACAGGATCGCGGACAGGAAAAAACTGCCGAAAGAAGAAAGACAGCTTGCTGATAATAAAGGATTGTTAGTAGCCTCAGGATTCGTTGCGGGTGAGTCTTTAATGGCGGTGATCCTTGCATTTATTGTCCTCGGTGATGACCGCGAATGGTGGTCATTGAACCTCAAGGATATGTGGAGCGCGAGCCCCGGATTTCTTGATGGCCCGGGTTTCTGGATAGGACTTCTGCTGATCATCCCGATTATCGCTTACTGCCTGGTAGCACTACCATTCAGGAAAGACAAAGCATAAAGCGGCTCGATTATATTCATAACAAAGGCGGATTAACCATCCGCCTTTTTTTTGTTGATGCTAATATTTAAATTGGACAGGTCATCTGACGATTGTTGGGGTGGACTGAGTTCGCCTGCAATTACGAATAAAAGAAATTAAGGGAATACAGGTAAGCTTAGTTCGCTCCTGTAAAATGTAATAATTTATCCAAAATACTATTATTTCGGCATGTCATCCCAGTTGCCGTCGAAGCGGGTGGACTTCAGCACACGGCAGTCGTCGATGTAATGATACCCGCCGAAAGGAGTACTTTTCAAGCGCGGCTTGTTCATCAGAAGCTGGTGATATTTCACTCCGAGGGAATCGATCTTATCCTGTGTGATCTTTCTGAGCTGTTCGGATCTAGCTGTAAAGAAACAGATATAATTACCCTCGTCATATTTCTTGTTTACCCATTCCACGGCACCTTCCATAACGTCCGCCTCACCGGTCTGGTTGTGTATATTCTCGAGCGGTACAAATTCCCACATTGTCCCGTCAAGGTCTATCATATAGATCATCTTTTCCATCGGTCTTCTCCTGTTACAATAGAGGTTTTGACATTTTAAGCAGATATCGAGATTTCTCCGCTGCGTCACCCGCATCTGCGGGTGACTCCGGTCGAAATGACATGGATTATAATCTCATAATAATCTTATGTCATTTCGATCGAAATCCCAAAAAATTAGGGTGAGTCGAGAAATCTCAGAAATTATATTCAGATCCAAACTCCGCTGAATAAATCAGAAAATTCAAAATCAAATATATCAACTATTATTATAGTGAGCAAGTGAAATGTATTGAGAATGAAATAATTCCTTTCATATTCTTGCTATTAATCCTGCATAGACTGCGATTTACACACCAAGTTTTATGTTGCAAAAGGATGTTATTTTCTATACATTTAAATTTGTTTTTATTTGAATTAAGCTCGAAATCTGTTATGCGGGAATACAGGCTCCTATCGATAGAAAAAGTGAAACGGAAGAAGGGGTGGTATTGCTGCAGATTTGAATCGGGCGAGGAACTGAACGTCTCAGATGAGATAATCGTTAAGAGTTCTTTAAAACCGGGTATACTGCTTTCTGAAAAAGAGTATTCAGATATTGCTGCTGTTTCACAGCGAGCCGCCGGAAAAGACCAGGCCTTAAGAGCGCTGTCCATCCGGTCACGGAGCGAAAAAGAACTGAAACAGAAGCTTTATCAGAAAGGGATTGCGCCGGCGGTTTCAAAAGAGGTCGTAGACGACCTGATACGGCTGAAATTCGTCGATGATGAAGATTTTGCGAACAGGTTCGTTAATGACCTGATCAAGAGGAAGCCGGCAGGTGAACTTCTTCTGAGATCGGAGCTATTCAATAAAGGTGTCTCGGAAAAGATCATCAACAAAGTTCTGGACAGGCTGTTCACCGAAATTGACCAGTCGGAGCTTGCGAAACGCAGTGCAGATAAATGGATCGCAACGCATCCGAGAGTCAAAAAAGAGCAGGTCAGGCAGAAATTATCGCAATTTCTTTACCAGAGAGGATTTACCTGGAATATTATAGAGCAAGTATTAGGAGAACATAGTGCTTTCGAATGAAATAAGACAGAGTTTTCTGGATTTTTTTAAGAGTAAGAAACACCATATAGTGCCGAGCGCCCCGGTTATTCCGGCGCAGGATCCCACGCTTCTTTTTACTAATGCGGGTATGAACCAGTTCAAGGAAGTATTCCTCGGGATCGGCACAAGAGAATATACAAGAGTTGCGGATTCACAGAAATGCATTCGTGTCGGCGGGAAGCATAACGATATAGAAGAGGTCGGTGCCGATACATACCATCATACATTTTTTGAAATGCTGGGAAACTGGTCTTTCGGTGATTACTACAAGAAAGAAGCGATCACGTGGGCATGGGAATTATTTACGGAAGTCTGGAAGCTGGAAAAGGACAGGCTCTATGCAACGGTTTTCCGCGAGGATGACGAAGCCGAGGAATTATGGCTTAGCGAGACAGATATCGCTAAGGAAAGAGTCAGCAGGCTCGATGAGAAGGATAATTTCTGGGAAATGGGCGATACCGGCCCATGCGGACCGTGTTCTGAGATACATTACGATTACGGCGAGGAGTATTCATGCGGGCCGGACTGTGAAATGGGCTGCGAATGCGGCAGATTCGTTGAGCTGTGGAATCTCGTTTTTATCCAGTATAACAGGGAAGATGACGGCAGCCTTGTGGAGCTTCCGGCGAAACACGTAGACACGGGTATGGGTTTCGAGAGAATAACGGCCGTCCTCCAGGGAAAACGCTCAAATTATGATACTGATATATTCACCCCGATCATGGACGCCGTCAGTGAAATGACAGGCCTGAAATATGAAGAGGAAACATATGTCGGGGTAGCATTCAGGGTGCTGGCAGACCATATACGTGCTCTAACCTTTGCAATAGCCGACGGTGCCCTGCCATCTAACGAAGGACGGGGTTATGTCCTCAGAAGGATCTTAAGGAGGGGGGCAAGGTACGGCAGGGAATTGAATATGCATGAGCCGTTTATTTATAAGCTTGTAGATCCGCTTGTTGAGAAACTGGGAAAAGTCTATCCTGAGATAAAAGACAGCGCCGAATATATTGCTAAAGTTATTCGGTCTGAGGAGGAAAGTTTCGGCAAAACGCTGGACAGGGGGATCGAGATTTTCAACAGGCTTGCAGATAATGCCGTTAAGTCTGGGAACAATAAAATCCCCGGAAAAGATGCCTTCCAGCTTTACGACACCTACGGATTTCCGCTTGACCTGACTGAACTGATGGCAAGGGAAAAGAAGCTTTCGGTAGATACAGATGGATTTGACAATGAGATGGCAGAACAGAAAAAACGCTCCTTCTCGAAAAAAACTATGACAGTCGGTGACGGTTTCGGTGATGACGACATCACGACGAAATTCGATTATATACTGGAGGAACTCACTACTTCGGTTGCAGCAATAATTGATGTAGATGGTAAGGAGCTTAAATCGGCACAAAAAGGAATGGAAGTCAATGTTCAGCTGAAAGACAGTACACCGTTTTACCCTGAGGCAGGGGGGCAGGTGGGAGATACAGGGACATTCACAAGAAAAGACGGTACTGTTATAGCCGAAATTTTAGAAACTCAGAAAACTGGTGAGGATAAGATACTGCACAGGGCAAAAATCGTTGACACCGCTCTCGAGACAGGAGAGCAGGTGGTTGCCTCGGTCGATAGGGTGAGGAGACTTGATATAAGAAGAAATCATACTGCCACCCACCTGATGCATAAAGCTTTGAAAGAAGTGCTTGGTACACATGTTCAGCAGGCCGGTTCTCTTGTTGCCCCCGATTACCTGAGATTCGATTTTAACCATTTCCAGAAAATGACAGATGAAGAGATCGAGAAAGTCGAAGCGCAGGTTAACGGAATGATCAGGAGGAATACTCCTGTGGAACCGCTGGACAATGTTCCATTCAATGAGGCAAAAGAGAGAGGAGCTGTCGCCCTTTTCGGTGAGAAATACGGTGACAGGGTAAGAATGATACGGATCGGTGATTACAGCCTGGAGCTCTGCGGCGGTACTCATATTGATTATATCGGCAATATCGGGGAGTTCAGGATCGTCTCTGAAACAGCTGTATCAGCGGGTGTACGGAGGATAGTGGCGGAAACCGGTATTAAAGCGCAGAAGAGAACAGAAGAGGAAAGAAAAACACTTGCTCATCTGAAAGAGATACTCAATACAGATACTCCGGAGCTTGCAGGAAGGATCGAGAGTCTGCTCGAAGAAAGAAAGAATCTCGAGAAGACTATTAAAGAGATCTCCCAGAAGTCTGCTGAGGGAGAGCTTGAGGGAATGATAGACTCGGCGTTAAAGGATGGTGATCCCCCTCTACTGGCAAGCGAATTTACTGTAAGTTCTGTAGATGAGCTGAAGGAAATGGGAGATACCGTCAGGATGAAGATGCCGGGAGGCGCGGCTCTTCTCGGCGCAGCGATAGAGGACAAGGCTATGCTTGTATGTGTTGTCGGTGACAGAATAATGCAGGAAAGTAAATGGCAGGCGGGAGCTATAGTCAAAGAGCTGTCGAAGAAGATAGGCGGGGGTGGAGGCGGAAGGCCGCATATGGCTACAGCAGGAATCAAAGATCCTTCAAAGCTGAAGGAAGCGATAGAATTGTTTCCTGAAGTAATTAAGTCAATATACAATATTTAAAGAAATTAAGCCGGATCGAATTTTGAAGATTTTACAGTATCTGAACGAAATAGTAGAAAAGAAAGGTGCAGTGTTCTGTATACTGATCGATCCGGATAAAGTGAAAACCGGGGATCTTGAAAGTTTTGTGGTGAAATGCAGAGACCTTGATGTTGATGCCCTGCTTGTGGGCTCCAGTCTCGCCCTGGATGATCATTTCGATGACACCGTAAAAAAGATCAAATCCCTTTCGGGTATACCTGTTATACTTTTTCCGGGAGGTGCGGCACAGGTCTCCAGGCATGCAGATGCGATCCTTTTCCTGTCACTTATCAGCGGTAGGAATCCTGATTACCTTTTCGGAGACCACGTCAAGGCCGCTCCTTCGATCAGATCGAGTAATGTCGAGCCTATATCTACAGGGTATATGCTTATAGAATCTGGAGCGGTTTCAACAACGGAATTCATTTCTAATACGAGGCCGATTCCAAGAGAGAAACCTGAGATCGCCCTTGCTCATGCCCTTGCAGCAGAATTTATGGGTATGAAGATGGTCTATCTGGAAGCAGGATCTGGTGCGCCGAATACTGTACCTGATGAAATGATAAGTCTGCTCAAGAAAGAGATCTCGCTTCCGATTATTGTAGGAGGAGGGATAACCAATCCGGAAACAGCGAAACATAAGGTTGATGCCGGTGCAGATATTATCGTAGTTGGGAACCATCTGGAGAACAACTGGACTGATAATGAAGTTAAAAGTTTTGCAGATGCAGTCCACAAAAAATAAAAGAAGAATGATCTGATATGAAATATAGCGATCTTATTAAGAGTCATCTCAATTCATCAGCAGATGTGAAGCTGTCAATGGCTGAGCTGTGCCTGGATATGATTGAGAAAATAGCTGTTCAGGCAGCAGAAGTCTATAAAAATGACAGGAAAATCATGCTGTGCGGAAATGGAGGCAGCGCGGCGGATTCACAACATATAGCGACTGAGCTGGTAGTAAGGCTTACCTCAAAACTTGATAGAAAGGCCCTGGCGGCCCTGGCGCTTACAACAAACACATCAACACTTACAGCTGCCGGTAACGATTACGGATTCGATTCTATATTTGCCCGCCAGGTTGAGGCATTCGGTATTAGCGGAGATATGCTGATCGGAATCAGTACGTCAGGAAACTCATCAAACATTATTAGTGCTGTCGAGACAGCAGAATCGATAGGGATACAAACTGTTGGATTTCTTGGTGGCGATGGTGGAAAACTGAAAGACATGGTTGACTTTGCCCTCGTAATACCTCATAAGGATACGGGCAGAATCCAGGAAGGGCATATAACCGCGGGACATATCTTCTGCGATATTATAGAAAGAGAGCTGTTCATCTAAAATGTTAGATCCGGGCAGAGAACTGAAATTCGCTGTCAAAGCTGCGAAAGAAGCAGGTAAGATTCTCCTCAATGGGCTGGAACAGAAACTCCAGATAGAGTATAAAGGCGTTATAGATCTCGTTACGGATATCGACAGAGAATCCCAGGGATGTATTCTGACCATCTTAAAGGAAGAGTTCCCGAATCATAAGTTCATCGCTGAAGAAGGAGCCGATCTTGATCTCCTTAATTCGGAAAAGGTCTGGCTGATCGATCCTCTTGACGGAACGACTAACTACGCTCACGGATACAGGTGTTTCTGTATATCGATCGCCTATTCTGAAGGAGGAATACTAAAAGCCGGTGTTATTTATGATCCTTGTGCAGATGAATTATATAGCGCCGAGAAAGATAAAGGCGCCTATTTAAACGGGAGGAAACTGAATGTTTCCCGCACTGATGAGCTTAACAGATCCCTGTTAATTACAGGATTTCCTTATGATATAAGGGAATCACAGGTTAATAACCTTGGATTATTCAATCATATTATAATGAAAGCTCAGGCTGTCCGAAGGGACGGATCAGCAGCATTGGACCTTGCCTATCTTGCTGCAGGAAGGTTTGATGGCTTTTGGGAACTGAAACTGCATCCGTGGGATATCGCCGCGGGTGCAATAATAGTCGAAGAGGCAGGAGGAACTGTAACGAATTTCTCGGGCGGGAGGATGGGACTCGATGCTTTTGAAGTACTGGCGACGAACGGAAGGATACATGATGCTCTGTTGAGCGAAATATCATCCGTTCCAAGGGATAAATGGTAATCGAAGAATACTATTAGAAAGTGTTTATGCAAAACAAGATCTTTCATTATGTAGCACACCAGAACCGGGAAGTAGAACTAAAGGAGATTGCCGAGAAGGTATTTCGTATTAATGAAGGTCCGGAGCCCCTGATAAAGAGAACTATAAAGCCCATAGTTGGATCCGATTCCAGATTCGAGTTCAGTAATGGGAGCGGGGTGATACTTTCGGAGCTCGGAAGAGAATACAGAACACTGTTCAATATGACCTTTGTCGCTGTCGATTGCGAAACCACCGGGACAAGTCTGAAGCGCGATAAGATTACCGAGATCGCCGGGATCAAGATCGAAGAGGGAGTGATCGTCGACAGTTTCGAGACACTTATCAATCCCGGTAAATATATCCCCGACAATATTAAGAAACTGACAGGTATTACGAATTCGATGGTTACAGATTACCCTACGATTGGGGAAGTTCTTCCGGATTTCGTAGAGTTCCTCGGCGATTCGGTATTCGTCGCCCATAATTATCATTTCGACATGAAATTCATCAATGTTGCCCTTTACCGGGAAGGTATGCAGCAGATAGAGAATACGGCCTTATGCACATATCAGCTTGGAAGAAAACTGTTCCCCGAAAACAAAAAACATGACCTCGAAAGCCTTGCGAAAAAATTCGGAATTAAGAATGACGCACGCCACAGGGCAGGTGGTGATGCGGCCGCATGTGCAAAAATCTTCATCAACTATCTTAAAAGACTCCCCGAAGCGGATATCTTTTCACTCGAAGAGCTAGTGCATCTTTAAAATCTATTTTTGACTATCACCGAAATAACAATCCCCTGAATCCCCATTTATTAAGGGGGACTATACAGACTTATTTGAAATGACTAATCTGTTCAAAGTTGATACACCGTATTACTCAGAAAAGACACTGGGTTCCCGCCAGAAGCATGCCCCAAATGACAAGGAGTATACCGGGAACGACGAAAAGGATGTGAGTTGTATCTTAAAATACGATACAATTAAACTTTATGAGGTTGATTCCCAGAGTGTTATGTAAATTGATAAAGTATAATAATCAATACCATAGTCTCGCTGCCTGTATCTCTCATTGTCATAACCAATAACCCTCGATCACACGAATGTGAGAATCCAGTGTCTTTTATACTTTTTACTCCCCCTTAGAAGGGGGATACAGGGGGTGTATCAGAATCTATCCTATAACTTCACCCTGAATGATATCAGATGGTTGTCTCCGAATGAGGTGACATTCGGAAGGTATGCATAATCCAGTAGGTAGATCTTATAATTTATCCCTCCGCCGAAAGAGATGCCTCTTTCCTCGTAATTAGACACATATCCTCCCCGGATGCTGAAGCTGTTCCTGAAAATGTACTCTAATCCGGCCGCTGCATGATCATCAGCAGAGAAATACATCTGGAAATCCGCTGTCATATTGAATTCATGATCCGAATCCTGAATTACCGGTATTTTATAAAGCAGCCCTGCACTGAACATGGCGGGCATCTCCGGTTTTTCGCTTTTCAGTTCTCCGAGGCTCCCTATATTCTTCAAAGCGGCACCGACCACAAGGTCATACTCCGGTAAATTATATTTGATTCCGATATCCGCGGCATATCCTTTTGCCGAGTATGTAAAAATTTTCTGGTACAGATATTTCGCAGTTATACCGACCTCGTATTTACCATAGATCACGGTCGCATAGCTGAATCCTGTGTAAAAATCGTGGCTGCTGATGATCCCGTCAGGTTCATCTGTAGGATGAGTTCTTTGCTCGATACCCCCTATATTGTTCGAAAGCACACTTACCGCGAAAATGTTCTTCTCGGACTTTTTCCATAAAAATCCGAAAAATTCCGTATCGATATCATCCAGTCCGCTCAAGTGCGAGAATTCGATCTCACTGGAACCTGCAGAATACAGTCCTGCCGGATTCCACTGCAGGGCGTTCAATCCCGATGCGCTTGCTGTCATAGCGCCGCCCATGGCGCTTCCCCTTGCGTCCATTCCGAGCCTGAGAAATGCCGTTCCTGCAGATGCGTTATCCTGCGAGGCTGCAACACTGGCTGAAATAATAATTGTAATGACCAATAAAATGGAAATTAGATTCTTGTACAGCATTTTGTTACCCATGTCCTTTTATAAAACTATCTTGTTGTGTTATACAAGGCTTCTTCTGTCAATCTGAACTTGCCTGTCACGCCGGAGGCGGTGGTTTCAGAATCTAAAATATATTAGATTCCGTAATTAATTCAGGATGACAAGAAAAAAACTTATTTAAAAAATAATACTCAGCGAGAATATATGCGTTACCTCCGGATCGTTCTCTTTATCAGTCAGGGTATAGTCGACTCTTCCCTCGTACTTAGAAACCGGAAATAATAAGCCTATCCCGGCAGCGATTTCACCATTATTCAAACCCGCCCTGAAATGGACAGCATCGGAATACCTGTTCTCAAGTCCGAAATGATAACCTGTCTCGCTCTTCGCATTCTTGAAAAAGTCCAGGATCACTATCGTATTATATTTAACGATATCATAACCGGCACCGAAAGTAACCATCACAGGGAAATCATCGGTTGTTGTTCCACCTCTGTCTCCGAAGAGGGATTCAGTATTCCACGAATAGTGTGCGCCCAGATCACGAATAGCTCCGCCTATCGTCAGGTTTTCAGCAGCCCTGATAAGGACACCGGCATTTATACCCATACCTTTGGCAGTAATGTCAACAAGGGTTTCCCTGAGAAGCGTTCCGCCAATTCCTATATTCACCCTGTCATTAATCTTCAGGCCGAAAGCGAAAAGGAATCCGTTCTGGCTGTCGTCATAATACTGTGTATGATTTCCCGAGAAGTCCCTGCCGTCTATGTTGTCGACTCCGGCGTGTATCCATCCGACCGAAATACCCGCCGAGGGAGGCAGAGGTGCAGAATATCCGACATATGAAAAACTTCTGTCCAGTGATAACATCCTGTAGGAAAATGTTGCTTCTTTCTTCTTCAGTGTCGGGAGTCCCGCGGGATTATAATATCCGCTGTATCCGTCCTGGGGAAGTCCTACATAGGCTCCTCCCATAGCAAGGGCCCTCGCCCCGAGCCCCATCCTGAGAAAAGCTCCTGCATATCCTCCACGCTGCTGTGCATTTACCGTGCACGGCAATACGAAGATCAGTAAAAAACTCAGAAAATATGTATATTTCTTTATATGCATAATTACCTTAGTAAATAACGATAGTCTTTATAACGGTCTCGCTCGATGCATTGTTCTTGTCGACTGCAGTGAACTTGAAAGTATATGTTCCTCTATCCTGGGAAGCCGACAGGTTTATCCGCAGAGAATATACCCCGTCACCAGCTGTCCGGTCTCCTGAGAAATATCCACCCTGGTTCACATTGCCACCGTCATCCCACATAGGGAACGGATTGCCTGAGGAGGCTGAACCGTCGGGCTTGAACGTCTCAAAATATACTCTGTCAATGTTCGTAAGGCCGTTCAGATCAGTAACCTCGCATTCAAGAATTAGTGAAGTATCCGCCGCCTGTATGCTGTCCGGTATGGTGACCGAAATTATTTCAGGCGGGTAATTCTCAAAATCACCTTTTACATATATATCCTTGAAAACTTCATTGCTTTTCTGCCCGCGCTGATCATAAGCTTCAATAAGGACAGAATAAACACCCTCTACATTGACAATATCATGAGGAAAAACAGCGGTAAAGACTGTATCACCGGCAAAAGCATCCTGTCCAAGCCCGTCATCGTTAAACTCGATGGAATGATCGGAAACAGGGGAATAAGGCAGATATATCTTGCCTGTAACTGATTGAATATCTTCAAAACCGTTATAATCGACACAGTTGACCATAACCGGGGTAAGGCTGCTTGTGCTGATGTCTATAGTATCCGGAGCAGTGAGCGAATTTAATATTGGGGCGAAATCCTTTGCCTCATTTATAATCACAACTTCCTTTGTGAATGATTCTCCTAAAGGTATTGGAAGTAAATACCGGGAGACAAAAAACTCAACCTCGTAAGTACCGGACATTCGGAAAAAATGGGAAGTTCCGTATAATCTGCTGTAAGTAAAATCACCCGGGATATTATCATAAGCAATTCCCTGGTCAAAGAGGAATACAGTTCGCTCATAAACGACTTCTCCCGGAAGTTTGAATTCTCCCACTACATTAAGGTGATCTTCTGTAGAGTCTCCAATAACAGTTGCTGTGATGAGTATTGTGTTATATATTCCCGTCCAGATCGTGTCAGGCAGAGATACAGCAACTACATTATATCCTTCAACCGGATCTTCATCCGGAGAAAGGGAGTCTTCAGTACAGCTGGTCAAGGGTAGTATTCCCAATACAGCAACGATTAAATATATTTTTATTACTATATATCTCATATCTGCGATAGTCATCTAATTGATAATAATAATTTTACCCCAGAAAACACTCTCGCCCTTCTTCTCGAATTTATAGAAATAAACACCGTTGGCTACTATCCTTCCCCATTCGTTCCTGCCGTTCCAGGTTTCTGAGTAGTCGCCGCCGGCTGATCTCTGCCTTTTTTCAACAACTTTCCTTACCAGGTTCATGGAGAAATCGTATACCGTGATCGATATCTCAGCACTGGATTCCGTTTTGTACTGAAACCTGATATGGCCGTCATTTCCTATAGTATTATGCCTGGAAGGGGAAAACGGATTAGGATAAGCATAAACCTCAGGCTCATCGTCCTCACCGGGAGTCTGAAACGCCCTGAATATATTCCAGTCATTTCCATGATTAGTGCTGGTTGCAAGACCATCACCAGTTCCTACAAGGATCAGTCCGTTTAGGTAAAGGACATCATAATACTTCGATGTCATGATCTGTTCACCGTCTTCGTCATATATCCATGGGAACTGCCCCCAGGAATCGCCGTTGTCAGTGGATTTGAACAGTCCGTTGTCTGTAACGACAAATATCTCATTTTCATTGAATGCAAAATTGTGCGCTCTTTCTCCCTCGAGCATAACCTCCCAGGTTAGGCCGTTGTTAGACGTCCTGCTTATTCCGTAATATTCTTCATTTCCCGTAGTCCATGTTGTTGCCCAGATCACACTCTGCCCGTTAATCTTCTGCTCCGCCATGGATGTTATGAAATTCCCGGAAATTCCGCTGCCGTTCTGTGCACTGTAGTGCGTCCAGTTATCACCGTTATCGATCGATTTAAAAATACCCCCGGCAGTTCCCACCCAGAGGCCGTTATCTGCAGAAATGACTGAAAAAGCTTTATGCTTGTTATTGGGCAGTACATCAAAAGGGAGTCCGTCGGGTGTAACGACATACCATTTACTTCCCATATCATCCGATCTTCTCAGACCACCACCCCAGCTGGTGATCCATATGGTACCTTCATGAAGGGCAAGGTCATAGGATACATTCTGTATACTCGTTGTTGTAGGTTCATATCCAAGTGAATCTGCATTATTCGGATCTACCGGCTGCTTGATGTAATTCCATGTAGTACCGTGATCGGCAGTCCAGCTTATTCCGCCGCCTGCATCAACATGGTCCATCTCCCCTCCGATATTCGCAAGTGTGTCATAACCTGTCGCTACCCAGACAGTATCGTCCTTTACAGTTATTGCAGAAATACCGCCTTTTCCGATATCCGGGTGATCCGTAAAATTTATAAAGCTCTTACCAGAATCGGGAGACATACTCAATCCGCGTCCGGTGCCGAACCAGATCCTCGATCCGGATGATACGATCACAGATACACCATTACTCGGAAGCCTGCCGTTGGTTTGAACCAGGCTTGAATTTGAAATTTTGCTGGTTTGAGAGAATACAGAATCGGTTATACACACTGATAAGATCACAAATATAAAGAATACACAAATGGCGTTGTGATAATTATGTATTGATTTCAAGGAAAAAGTATAAGGTGGTTTTCCAAGGCGAAAATTATATATAGCCATATTATTGATGATCCTGAATACTAAACTATCTTAAACAAGTAAATAAACAATAAAAAATTTTGCTATATTTTCACCCTGTATTGATTAAAGAAGTCTATTAATATATGATTAATTTATTTACTATACAAATTAAATTTTAATTTATTCCTTATTATCGGCATTAATTTTTGAATTATTTAATAACGCTATTTGTTCATCATTTCCTGTTCAGGAAATCGCTTGCTCTCTGCAGGATAGTCTTTTCCTCTTCTGTCAGGTTTTCATAGCCGACAGAATTTATCTTATCAAGGATTTCGTCAATCCTGTTTCTCATATCCTCCTCCTTATCCTTAGATTCCGGTTTCCGGTGGATTTTCAGGTGAGGATATTTGACCTTGTTTTTAACTTTTTCATAGGTCCTGTCGATCTTCCATTTGAACTGAAGATACAGATATCCCACAACAAGACCTCCAAGATGGGCAAAATGCGCAATATTATCTCCCGGTGAATTATATGCGGACATAAAAGCTACCACTCCAAGGAAGATTACGAAGAATTTGGCTGGAATAGGAAAAATGAACATAAATAATATCGGCCGGTTTGGATACATAAGCCCAAATGCTACCAGAAGTCCGTATATTGCACCGGATGCTCCCACGATTGGAATAGGAGAATTAGGTTGAAAAATAACATTGAATACTCCGGCGCCGATCCCGGTAATCAGATAATATTTCAGGAATTCTTTTGTTCCCCATTCTCTCTCGATCTCACTTCCGAACATCCAGAGAAAAAACATATTGAAAAGGATATGAAATACACCGCCATGAAGGAACATATATGATAATAGCTGCCAGATAAACGCCTTATGTAAGAGATCATAGGGAACGAGCCCAAAATATCTGACCAGATTATTATACAATACCGGGCTGATCATCTGCACAAGAAAGACCAGTACGTTTATAATAATCAGATTTCTTACAGCAGGGCTTAAGCCGCCTCCGAATCCGAACCTGTATGTCTGATACGAACTATACATAAAAACTATTGATCTGCACCAGGATTGATATTTTTCATCCCCTCAAGGATCTTTTTGAGTTTTTTCGAAAAATTATTCATGCCTGCCATCCTGTATTCCGGGAGGCTTTTGTCATTAACCTTGCTCTCAAGACGGTTCAGCTCCGCGTAAATATCTCTTAAAGAGCCCCTTATACGAATAAGAACATACACAGCAAGAGCAGTAAGGATTAGCAGAACAAATGTAATTATAATTAATAAGAGCTCCATGATATCTGAATCATCCTATTGTGTAACTTTTGACAGAAGTCTTCCGAAGACAGTACCATCATGAAGAAAATACTGCTTTTTCAGATCTTCAGCCTGTTTAATATAACCAAGCTGTTTGTTTGAATTGTAGGCTTTCTTTACTGCTGGGAGGATCTTATCGCGTGAAAGCTTAAACTCCCGCGCAAGGTAACCTGCCGCATCATAATCACCCTTATCCATTTTCTCGTAAAAGGATCTTAAAATAAATTTTTCAAGCTCTTTCTTCTTCAGTTTATATACTTTCAGAAATTTCATTGCATTTTCGTAATCGTTATGCTCTATAAAATGGATAAATGCTTTTTTAGCAGCCGGCTGGCAGATCTTCTTAGGTAGTTTATACTCCTGTTCGATCACCGAGGCTTCAGCATACAGTTTTTTATCCATATGTAAATTGAAGACTTTAATAACTTCACTCATGATCAGCTCAGTCGGGATCTTGTATTTGTTCTTAATAAACCTGCAGTGTTCATACTGCCCCTTATGATATCTCATTTTAAAATCTTCAGCAAGGAGCTTTTGAAAGGTATCCTTAGGGACATCGAATTCTTCGTAAATGTAATCTACTTTTTCGTAATTTCCATATTGGAGAAATTTTTCTATAGCTTTCTTTGCTGCATCGAGAATCTGGGATTTTTTCAGCTTATATTCTTTGCCCAGGTTGGCAGCGAGCTCGAATTTCTCTTTCTCGAGTGCATACTTGATCACTTTCGATACAGTAGCCTGGATTCTGCTGTTTGGTATATTAAATTCCTGTTCGACTCTCTGGGCCTTTTTAAAACGCATCTGGTTAAAATACCGGGTGAACGCCTCGACGGCGGTATCCACATACGTTTTTTCCGGGTAATCAAATTCCTTCATAAGCCTTGCCGCATATTCGTAATCATCTTTTTCCAGCAGCTTATTGATCGCCTTGGAAGCAGCCTCCCTGGTCAGATTCGGGGGAAGAACATATTCGCGTTTTATCTTCGTTGCCCCGCTGATCAGCCCAAGGGACATTTTATGGGCAAATTCCTTAGCAGCCCATTCCTGCGAAGTTTTTACATCTCCGATAGTCTTGAAATAATGAGCCTTGACAAGGTTATCATTTACCTTGTCGACCATCCTGCGTAGTTTTTCACGATCCTTCATTGAGTATGATAATCCCGATAATAATTATGAAAATAATATAACAATATTTTAATGTATAAATCAAACTATTTTGTAATCGTCCTGCCAGGGATAATTAATGAATATTTTCATAGAAATCCAGGCGGATATTTAATAAATTAAACAGAAATTGAATGGATATTTATCCATAAACCGGAAAAATAATGAAAATAAAAATTGCTAAACGCACGGGAGAGATCAGGCAGGATCCCGTAAGTAATTGCTATACAATATTTTCTGAGGAAAGATCGCTAAGGCCGTTCTATTATGAATTTCAAAACACAGCGATGGAAAGCAGTATGTGCCCTTTTTGTGTAGGGAACGAGTGCCTGACTCCGCCTGACATTCTTACAGTTCAAGATGATTCCGGAACCGGATGGAAGATTAGAGTTGTGCCCAATAAATATCCTGCTGTCAGGGCTTCGGGAAATATAATCTATAGTAGAGGTGATCTCGAATACAGCGTGTCCAGTGAGGGTGAACATGAAGTTCTGATAGAAACACCGAGGCACGAATTATCTCTAACAGGTCTGAGCGAAACTGAGATAAGTGAGGTGCTTGAAGTATATTCCTGCCGACTTGTCAGTCTTTCTGAGAACACGAATTCAGCCTATTGTTCTGTTTTCAAAAATACCGGCCCGATAGCAGGTACATCTGTAGTGCATACTCACACTCAAATTCTAAGTCTTCCGGTTATTCCTCCAGTTATAGCTAATGAGTTATTCAATTGCAGCATATATTATGAGAAGAATGAAAGATGTCTTTTATGTGATATTTTGGAAAACGAAATGGAAAATGGATACAGGGTGATTGCTGTAAATGATTCATTTGCAGCTTTCTGCCCATATGCGTCACGGTTTCCCTATGAGGTCTGGATTGTTCCCATGAAACACAGTTCACATTTTGAAAGATCTCACACGGGTGATTATAAAGATCTGGCGGCTGTGCTGAAGAAAGTGCTTTTAAACCTGGAAAAACGGATAGAAGATTGTTCTTATAATTATTTTATTCACACTATGCCTTTCAGGTCGCAGGCCTCGGATTCATATCACTGGCATATAGAGATCGTACCCAGGACCTCTTTTTTTGGTGGATTTGAAATTGAGACCGGAATGCACATCAATCATGTCTTCCCGGAGACTGCTGCGAATGAATTAAAGAGTATATCTCTGATCAGAGATAAGCGCCGCCGCTAACCTCAATATCAGCCCCTGTAATATAGGATGAATCCTCTCCGGCAATAAAAAAAACAGCATTGGCAATATCTGACGGTTTACCAAGTTTTCCTGCAGGGATTTCATTCATGGCCCTGTTCTTAAAACTATCCGAGTAATTACCGCAGTCTATCATTCCAGGTGATACCATATTAACAGTAATTCCGTTAGATGCTTGCGATACTGCTAAAGACCGTGTAAGCTGGAGCAACCCTGTTTTAGCGATCATATAAGGGCTTTTCATAGGCTGGGCAGCTATTTTATTCAAACCCGCTATTCCGATATTGATTATCCTCCCCCAGCTGCTTTCTCTCATTCCCGGGAGGACATTCTTAATGCAGTAGAATGCTGAGTTCAGATTGCTGTCTATCATATACTGCCATTCATCAACTGTGGTCTCTGCAATATCCTTGTAAAGAAAATCCCCGACATTATTGACTAAGATATCGACTTTTCCGAATGCTCTTTCCCCTTCAGAGACAATGTGTTTAACTTCTTCCTGGATTGTAACATCCCCTTTTACTGCAACCGCTCTGCCTCCCGATTCATTAACATCTGAACAGATCCTTTCAGCGAGCTCTTGAGAATTGTTATAATTTATTATTACTCTATATCCGTTTTTCCCGAATTGTGCAGCGATTGCGGCTCCTATCCCGCGGGAACCTCCGGTGACCAGAACGGTTTTACCTATGGAGTTTTCTGTCATATTGGTTTATACCATGTTCTATCATATAGAAAATTCTTTTTAATATAACTAAAAATATCTATATTGGCACTTTTATATTTTCAGAGAAATAACTAAAGTTGAATACCGGAAGACCGGAAGTGGAAAAACAGGGAAAGAATACGACGGATTGGCTGATGCCGGCTATACTACTCGGAGGTGGACACTTTATTGCAGATATGTATGCTTCATTTACTGCACCTGTCCTGCCGCTTCTGATGAAGAAGCTGAACTTTTCGGTCGCCTTTGCCGGATTCATAGCCGCAACGATTTCGTTCGCATCGTCGTTTATCCAGGTGATTTTCGGGTACCTGAGTGATAAGATCTCAAGGCGCATATTCGTTATAGCCGGACCTGCAATTGCAGCGGTTTTCTTCAGCAGTATCGGATTGATGCCCGGGAAATGGGCTCTGATTTTATGTTTATTAATGGGTGGTATTGGAATTTCACAGTTTCACCCTCTTGCAGCGAAGATGGTTCATGAAATTGGCGGAAAGAACAAAGGTAAAGCAATGTCGTTCTTCGTAACAGGTGGTTCAATAGGATATTCAGTCGGTCCTCTTGTTGTTACTTCGATCATTGCATTGTGGGGGCTTGATTATCTTCCTGTTGCGGTTATCCCCGGTCTTGTAATATCATTACTGCTTTTCAGGTTTGCTCCCAAACATAGGGCGGCAAACTCTTCACCGCGTGTATTTATAAAGAAAGAAAACCTGAGACAGGTAAGATCTCTTCTTCTATACGTCTGTATAGGGATATCGAGAAGTGTTGTTATTTTGAGTTTTACTACCTTGGTGCCAATTCTGTATTCCATACGGGAAATGCCGCTTGAAAAGGGTGGATTTGCCGTATTCATTCTTCATTTCTTCGGCGGTCTTGGAGTCTTCATAGGCGGATTTATTACGGATAAGGTTTCACCGAAAATGTTGATTACACTTTCTTTTCTTTTCGGTGCACCCGCTCTTTTTGCGTTTATCATCAGCCCGGAACCGTCAGCGCTTGTCTATCTTGCTGCTGCGGGATTCTTATTGTATAGCTCAATACCGGCCGTAATAACCCAGGCCCAGGCGACCATGCCTTCTCATATGAGTACGACCTCAAGTATGGTAATGGGTTTTTCCTGGGGTGTGGGTGGCCTGCTTGTTATGGTTGTTGGTAAACTTGCAGATATTTACGGAGTGTATGAAATCCTGCGAGTCCTCTCGCTATTCCCATTTACAGGTTTTCTTCTTTCACTTCTCCTGCATATAAGGTCCGGACCGGAAACTAAACTACCGGATTTTATCTGAGACACAGAATTTTATCTTATTTTGATCGTAACTATACTCATCAATGCCAGGAGTATCGACACAATCCAGAAACGGACTACAACAGTAGTCTCGGCAAGTCCCCGGTATTGAAACGTATGATGAAGCGGAGCTCTGTAGAAAAATCTTTTTCCTATCCGGGCAATTCCGATCCTGTCCTGAAGCAGAACGGAAACCGCTTCAGCAAGGAAGATCCCTCCGGCTATCAGAAACAGAAATTCCTGTTTCAGTAATATCGCTATTGTACCTATCACTCCACCAAGAGCCTGTGAACCTGTATCTCCCATGAAAATCTGAGCAGGGTAGGCGTTATACCATAAAAAACCCAGACCTGCACCGATCAAACCTGCGCAGAATATCGTTAGTTCTCCGCTGCCGGGCATATTCTGGTAGAGCAGATAATCCGAGTAAACAGCATTTCCTGTGATGTAAGCAAAAACACCATATACAGCCGCAGTTGTAACCGAGGGTACGATAGCAAGCCCGTCGAGCCCGTCGGCAAAATTAACAGCATTGGAGATAGAGATAATTATAAAAATGCAGAACAGATAATAGAACCAGGATAAATCGATTATAGGATTCTTGAAAAACGGTATATAGAGGAAGGTCGCTATGTCTTCGGGATATGGTGTGGTCCCTCCGGAGAAAATGATAAAAGACAGGAATAGTCCGAAAAGCCCCTGTAAGATGAGTTTCTTAGGCCGTGATAGACCGACATTGCTTGATTTCTGACGAATCTTGCTTCTATCATCAATCCAGCCTATCATTCCGAACCAAATAACTGCTGTAACTGGCAGATAAATGAATGGGCTTGTGAAATCGCACCAGAGCAGCGATGATACAAGCAGGGATAAAATGATCAGAAGGCCTCCCATCGTAGGTGTGCCTTTTTTATCTGTAACGATCAGGTCGACCTCCTCACGGGATGTCTCACGCATACCATTCCTGAACAGCATGAGAATTATTTTTCTTCCGAAAAGTATAGAGATCAGGAATGCTGTCAGGAATGCAAAGCTGGAACGGAAACTAATATATTGGACAAGCCTCAAGAATGTTAAAGGACCCTCTGTAGTATCTATATGCTGAAGTAAAAGGTATAGCATTTCATAAACCTTTAGATATTATTCACTTATCTGATAGTTGCCTGGTATAAAAATATTTCGTAATTCTGCTATGAGCTCTTTGTCATCCTTTATCAGGCCTCTGGCCCTCATCGTTTTTAAGGACTTGACTACGGCTACTTTAACTCTTGAATTAGGATGACTGTAAAACTTCCTGAAAGACTCTATAATATCCCTGGTTACCGCTAATTGACCAAGTGCTGAGACCGCCTCTGAGACCACCTCGAATTTTTTGTCGTTCAGCATTTCTCTGATACTATCTATCCCGCTGTTGGAGGTATTCTCTCGATAGATCAATGTATATGATCTGATAGAGGCAGTTCTTACCTCCCAATACGGATCAGTGAAAGCGGCAATAAGAGCATCCTTCACTCTTTCGGAGGCGTGCCCGATCTTACCCAGAGAATCTGCGGCATTTCTCCTGATAAAACCGACCTGAATAAAATCACCGCCAAAGATCCTGTCAATTATCGATGCTGGTGTTCTGTCTGTAAGAAATCTGATAAGATCATCAATATATTCTACCAGGCCGGTCTCGCCGGCTATTTTTACAGAAAGGTTTCTCGTTTTCCAGTTCGGCGATGACATCCATTCTGACATTTTGTCTTTCGAAATTGAAGATATGATCTCTTTCTTCTCTGCTTCAGAAGAGATCGACAATTTTTTATTTAATGCTAATGGAGAGTCCATAAGTTCTGTTAGATAGAATTTCAGGTTTTCAGGATTTGGTCAATTTCTCTTATAATAATTTCCGATGTATTTTCATTGAAGATAGTTTTTGAGTTCGAGCTCAATTCTCGGAGAAGATCGTTATCGCTGATTGTGTTGAGTATTGTCCGGGCAAATTCACTGTCGTTTAGACACGACTGCCCATTGAACTTCTCTTCATATACAACAACAGCACCATTGCATCTTTCAACGAATTCTGCATTTTTTTCCTGGTGGTTACCCGGCAGTCCGCTCTTTGGAACAAGGATCATGGGTTTTCCTATTGCAGAGCATTCCATTATAGTGCCTGCTCCTGCCCTGCATACAATAAGATCAGCAGCCGAATAAATGTCTTCAATGTCATAAAAGTAATCTCTGCATCTATATCTCTCCTCTGACAGGAATGTCGGGTAGAGCTCTTCAAGTAAGTTTTTTGTTTCAGTATATGCCCTGTATCCTTCTTTTTTGTCTTTACCTGTACCGTGAATAATGAATATGTCCTCTGCTGAAAGAAGGATCTCGAGGTTTCTGGCAACCGATTCGTTTATGTTCCTTGCTCCTGAGCTGCCGCCGAATATGAATACAACTTTTGCTCCATCCGGGATACCTATTTTTCTTCTCGAGTCTGATTTCTGTTTGATCTCTATTGCTTTCCTGGTCGGGTAGCCTGTATGGACGGTTTTTCCTTTCCTGAATAATGCTGAAGAATCCTGAAAAGTTATAAAGATCTTGTTTACGAATCTGCCGAGAATCCTGTTGACAAGCCCTGGTATGCTGTTCTGTTCGTGAATCAGCTGTTTCTTCCTGAGCAATGCGCCTGCGAAAAGCACCGGGGCAGTTACATATCCTCCGGTCGCTATAATCAGATCCGGGGAGAACTTTCTTATGATCTTCAAGGATTTGAATGTTCCCTTAAGAAAATCAAATTTGAACCTGGCGATTTTTACCGGCGACATACTTCTTGGAAGTCCGCTTGCAGTTATGAATTCTAAAGGTATTACAGATCCTTCTGGAAGGGCATTGATAATATGTTCTTCAGCTTTGTCCTTAATGCCAATATAAAGAAATTCGGTGTCCGGATACTTTTTTTGAATTATTTCCTTGATCGAGATCGCCGGGTAAACATGTCCTCCCGTGCCACCACCGGTTAAAATAATTCTCAATTATCCTCCGGAATAGATATTAAGTTATACTGTTTTTTAAGGATCCTGTTAATAGGTCTCTTATCGGGAATAAGCCGAATAGACCACCAGTGTGCATGAATAGGATGTTTTCTCCGAACCTGTCCGGATACTTTTTAAGCAGATCCTGCATTCCGATCAAGGCCTTTCCCGTATATACATGATCCAGAATTATTCCTTCAAGGTGCGCGAAAGAGATGATTTTTGAAAGCTGTGCGTCGTCAGTGATCGCATAACCTTCTCCAAGATAATCACTGTTGATAATTATATCAGTTTGATCGATCTCAATTTCTAATTCATATCCGGTTATAACATCATTGCATAGTTTCAAAATGACTTCAGAAAAATCTCTGGTGTTGCTGTATATATTGAATCCGGTAATATCTGCCCTGGAGTCAGTCAGGTACTTCCCCAGAAGAAGCCCTGCATACGTTCCTGCTGAACCTGTTGCCAGGAAAATAGTATCGAATTTTGTTCCGGTTTCATACTCGTACCTGGAGATCTCTTCCATTGTTTCGATATATCCCCAGCATCCCAGGGGATTGGAAGCACCCTCAGGAATAAAATAGGCTTTTAATCCCTTTTTCTTAAACTCTTTATCCAACTCATTGTATACATCATCGATATTATTGTATTCTTCCTGAGAAACGTATTTAAATCCTGCTCCAAGCAGAGACATGATCATAGTGTTTCCGTCATAGATCTCAGGAGGATCACCGCGGAGAACAGCAAATGCATCGAGACCGATCATTTTTGCAGCTGATACAGTCGCCCTCGAATGGTTGGATTGAACTCCGCCACATGTAACAATAATATCTGATTTCAGATCGACAGCCTCTTTCAGTACATATTCGAGTTTTCTGATTTTGTTACCTGATAACTGCATTCCCGTCAGGTCGTCTCTTTTAATAAAGATGTTCCTGTTCAGGTTCGTGCTGAGTTTCTGGAGTTTGTGTATAGGAGTGGGAAGCAGTGCAAGTGAAAGTTTGTCCGGTCGCTTCATCGCAAAAAAATTTAATTTTTACCAGTCAATTTTATTTAATTTGGTTTTCAATTCCTTGATATTGTATCTTGCAGTCGAGGTCATTTGTCCCTCTGAAAAAGTCATCAATCTTCCTGATCCCGGCTCAAGAATCTTTTGAACTTCTGTTCTTATATGTATGATTGTATTTGGCGGTACAGCTGCTCCTGTAGATGCATCCTTAGCAAATCCACTTCTGATGAGTATAAAAGGTTTTTCAGTTGGGTACATTTTCTGCAGGGCCTCAGCCTTATCTTCTTCCAACTTCTTTTTCTTCTCGATATAATAGTCAAGTTTCTCCTTGATCTCTTTGATCTGAGGCAGTTCTTTTACAATAAGCGGATGCTTTGGATTCTTCTTTGCAAGCTCTTTCAGGTAGTTCATCCTCTTTTCAGAGTTTCGCCATGCTTTCTGCAGCTGTTCAAGAGGTTCTTCCATATTATTCAACTCATTAGAGCACCTGTCATGGACCATTTTTGATTTATAATCTATCCCCACCCATATTCTGTTCTGACCGTTAAGATAGTTTGTCCATATAAATTCGCTTGCAGTGATCGTGCTTCCCTGTATTGTACTTGCTTTAACCTGGTCTGCAAATATCTGAGCTCCTGCGCTTACTTCACGAATAACATTGACGGATTCTGCATAAACCTTCCGGGCACCGTTTATATATCCAACTTTAATCCTCTTCGCGGTTATGGGTATTTCACTCGTACCTACAATTCCCTGTACTATTTCAAGCTCATTTGCTATTACCTCGCTGTCCTCTATGCATCCTCCGATAGATACCTTGTTCGCCTTAACAGAATATCCGCTCTTGACATCTTTTGAGATGGCTATCTCAACATCATAGCTTTGCGGTATATCTATTGAACCAGTTGCCGGGCCAATGTCATCATAAATTCTGTACACCGGCTCGACACTGAACTTGTTTGTTCTTATTATTATAAAACCATCCTTACTCGCTAAAAGGCAATTGCCGTCAGTCTCAGTGTTTAGACCGCCAATCTCATCAAGATCAAAATCTTTCCCCCATATTCCCGGTATTTCTTTTCCGAAAATGCTCTTCCCGGATTCACCCTGAGTTGGAGGAGTTTTTACAACGATCTCCTCGCCTTTATTTACCGGGACTATCCAACCGGGACGCGGTGATATATAATCAACATCACCTTCTTCGTTGGATTTTGGCAGCACTTCTTCACGCTTTTTCGGCCTTTTTAGAACGTGTACCTCAGCGTTCTTGCCAACTGTCGGAGGCTTCCCTTCAGCTATCACAAGCTCATCGGTTGTTTCTACGGAATCTTTCAGTTTTTCAATTGTATCTTTAACAACACCGAATATGATCTGTTTGCCTTTAACGGCCTCTATTATATCCTGTTCAGTTACTGCGGTTTGTTCATCGACTTTCTGGTCTTCCACAGCCCGAATATACGCCTTTAAAGCATTTGAAGATACTTCGATCTTTATTATCATATGCCTGGAGCTCTCAATACAGTATCATGAAGTACAAGTTTAATTTTAAACTATAAAATATAGGTATAAACTAAACTATATTCAAGCAATTTATTAGGTAAAAAGATTTCGTCAATAATAAAATTCAAAACTTATTTTCCTCGATGGTCTTCCCAAAAACGGGGCAATATACTTTTCCATAATATCTTGACAAGACATGTTTTTTTTGTTAATTTCCTACTTATCTTAAACTCAAATGGGAGCGGCATGAGCAGACTGTTCGGATTTTTTGGAGATGAACCGGTTAATCTATCCTGTGAACACAGACCGGAGACGATTACGACAGGATCAGAAGATGAAATGCAGATATTCAGCAACTCGGATGGATGGGGGATAGGATTTTTCAGAAATGAAAGTTCGTTTCTTTTCAAAAAGCCCCTTAAGAAGAAGAATTCCAGGGATTTTACAACAATCTCTGAGATCGTATCATCAAGGATCTTCATTAGCCATCTCCGATTTGCCTCTATAGGAGAAGTAAAGGAAGCCAATACCCAGCCTTTCAGGTGGGGAAACTGGCTTTTTGCTCACTCGGGAACTATACAGCAGTTCAGAAAGGTGAAATCCAGGATTATCAGGAAACTTCCTATTGCCTACAAAAAACAGATCGGAGGCAATACCGACAGTGAATACTGCTTCTACTTATTTCTGTCTATGTTAAGAGGTGAAGGGGGTATTAAAAAGGGAGAGAGTTCCGTATCGGCGTCTGTTGAAGGCTTGAAAAATTTCGGGAATGTAATGAAAGAGATATTTAATGAAGCGGAAATCCAGAAAGAGCCTGTGATGAACCTTCTGATCTCGAATGGAAAGTACCTACTTGCCGCCCGTTATGGCGAACCTTTGTATTATTATGTTCATGAGGGTAGTCGGGATGACTCTATCCCTGGTTTTCATTTCAGTGAGACAAATGTAGAATTTAAAACCATCAATCAAGACCCGTCAAAAAGATTTATAGTAATCTCCACAAATAAAAATAATGACGGCAATATCTGGAAGGAAATTCCCGATAGGAATGTGATGGCAATCGCTCCTGACATGAAAATAGAGCTTTCAAGCTGGATATAAGATACAATCAGTTTTACGAAAATCTACTACTTCAAAAGTAATATCTTCAAATGGATCCAAAGAGCAAAAAAGAAATTAAGGACGAGATAGTCAGTAACCTCACTGCAGGAAATATCGATAGAGCTAAAGATATTGAGCATGAACATGATATATCTTTGATCGAAGCTAAAAGAACAGCCGAGGAAGTGGTAGAAGGTCTGGTCAAAAAATCAAAGAATTTGCCTGTTGCTGTTGAGATCACTACACAATATGATCTTGACAATGAACTGAAGATCAAGGCAGTCTCTCTTCATCTCAGAGAACTGTTAAGAAACAAAAAATATGATGAAGGAATAGACTGGGCAAAAGAAAACGGCCTTCCCACAAATGAAGTTAACAATATAGCGATTAAAGCTTTTAACGAAAGTCTCTCGCAAAGAGAAGTAAAAAAGGCATTAGATTATAAACATAAATACCAACTTCCTGATAACCTTGTTTTTGATAAAGTAATCAATAAATTCAACCATTTTTTCGACAGCAAGGATTATGAAAGCGCCATGCTCCTTGGTCAGGATTTCGATATATCGCGAAAAAGAACCCTTATTTCCTCCATAAGAGCTTATCATCAATTCATTAATAGCGAGAATCTGGCAAAACTTATCTCTTTCGAGAAGAAATACAACATCCTCGGTGACAGAGAGCTGCACCTTGTTGATGAAGCAGACCTGAAGCTGCTCGGTAATGTTTTCAGGGACATGATAGTTGTAAGCCTTTTAAGTAGGGGTAATCCTGATATGCTGGCCCAGGTTGTACACAAGCTGAACCTTTTTGAAAAGGGTGAAACCAATCCAGTTGCTAAACAGATAGTAAAATATGTAATAGAAGAAGTAATAAATCTACATAACAAGTTTTTAAATTCAGGATTGTACACTGATGGACTAAAAGTTGTTGAAAATTTCAATCTGATGACTCATGAGCTTTCACCTGATCAGAAAGTGAAGTTAATTGCAGCTGCTGAAGCGGCTCATAATAAAGTCTTGAAGGAAAATAATCTGAGCCTCGCAAAATCGATTAAGGAAAACTATCTTCTATATACGAAGAATATAATAGGAGACAGCATTGAGAAACTTAATTCTGTGGTTGACAAGGTTATGGTTGAATTGCTCGCCAGGGGTAATGCGGCTGATATTAAAAATGTCGTTAAAGAATATGATGTCTCTGACAAAAGGATAAGCGAAATGGCCAATATTGCCCTTGTTACACTGATGAAAGAAAGAAAATTTGTTGAAGCTTTCAATATAGCAGGCGATCTGAAAATAAAATCGTTTGATGCTGAGTTAAATCAACAGGTCAAAAAAGACTTTGAAAATGCGATAAAAGATGGTCAGATCGAACTTGCTGCCAATATAGGTTATGCCTTTAATCTAAAAGGTCAGAAGATTAAAAAAGCAGCGCTTGTTATTTGGAGGAAAAACCTGGAAGCCGGTAAATATAATGAAGCAATATCTATAAAACGAAAGCACAAACTGCCTAAACCTATGGTTGAACCTATAGCAAAGGAAGTATACGAAAACCTGATCAGTGAGAACAAGTCTGAAGAGGCTGCCAGAGTACGGCAGATGTACAGACTAAATTTATCGATTATGGGATTATTCAAAGAAGTTTTCAAGAAAATATTCTCAAATTGAGATACCCAGCATGGAAGATTCCTGGAAATACATATTAGAATTCTTCAGGATCACACCTCCTAGCCAGCAGACGATTTTCTATTCCTGGATCGTTTTACTGTGTATTGTTATTATTGTTTCTATAATTCAGATTATACTCCATTTTAGAAGAAAAAAACAAAGGTTTCAACGGGAATGGTATCTCTTTAATAAACTTGCGGAAGCAAGGGATCTATCGGATCTCGAGGCGGAAGTGTTAATCAGGCTTGCTCAGAAATATTCCCCGGAGACTCCGCAAGGTGTAGTAGAATCTGTTTCGAAATATGACAGGTTTGTTAAGGATTTCATGGCTTCCTTTCAGCAATGGGATGCTGAAATTGACAGGGAAGAGGCACAGGATTCATTTGAGACTACCAGAGAAAAATTCTTTCACCGCTACTTTGATCCTTCAGATGAGATCAAAACCACAAGATCGATACCACACGCGCAGAATATCAGGATCACTATTCCTGCAGAATTCGGCAATAGACATATAAATGTCTTTGTGGAAGAAAATACGACAGAGAATTTTACTCTTATCAGTGATGACTACAAAGATCTCCATTTCGTTTTTCAAAAGGGGGAAAAATTCGAAGGTTATTTCTGGAGACAGGGTGATGCCGGTTACAGGTTTCCGCTTACTGTAAAAGATCAGATTGACAAGCATACTGTCGTTTTTGAACATACTAACAAAATCAGCAGGAAACAGAGAAGACATTTTTACAGGATAAATGCGAGACTGACCGGGAGATTTTATAAACTCAATCCGGAAGAAAAGCAAGGGCTTATCGAAAATAAGGTGTTCAAAAGGACTTCAAGGCCGGGAAATTTCCTCGGTACAGTTGTCAGTATTAGCGGTGGAGGTATTTCATTCTTTACTGAAAATCCATCCCTGGAAACCGATGATATTCTCCGGATCGAGCTTCTTCTGAGGCCTAAAGAGAAACTAACGGATATTTTCGGCAGGATTGTGCGTGTAAAAGACTTGGAACGAAGATATAAAATTTTTGTTGAATTTATTATGGTCTCTGACCAGAACAGGGAAGAGATAATTAAATATGTATCTAATATTCAAAGAAACTGGAAAAAAGATAACGGTGGAGCCAGGTAAGATGAAATTTGCAGAATGCATAAGAAATGTAAAATCCTTGTATACAGTACTGTTTCTGCCTGTGTTATTCCTGATAAGCTGCGGCGCTAATATATTTTCCACAGATCAGGAAGTCAATATGGGGCAGGAGTTTTCAAAAGAGATCGAAAAACAGCTGACTCTGCTTGATAATGAGGAATGGCAGAATTATATCAGTGAAGTAGGTAACAAACTGGTAAGTGTATGCGATCGGCAGGATATCGAATACTCTTTCAAAATCGTTGACGATTCAGCAACTGTGAACGCATTCGCTCTGCCGGGTGGATTCATATACCTTTATTCGGGACTTCTCAAGAAAGCGGATAATGAAGCGGAGGTTGCCGGTGTAATTGCTCATGAAATCGGGCATGTTGTGGGTAAACACGGAATGAAAAAACTAACGAGTATCTATGGATACCAACTCGTTATAGCGTTGGCACTTGGAGGTGATACCAGGCAGGTTGAAAGAATGGTTACCGACGTTATAGTAGGCGCCGGGATGTTGAAGTACGGCAGATCAAATGAATTCGAAGCAGACAGACTCGGTGTGAACTATTCTTATGCTGCAGGATATGATCCCAGCGGCCTTGTAACATTCTTCGAAAAACTATCTAACCTGCATAATACACAACCATCGGCACTGGAAAAGATGCTTTCTACTCATCCCATGCCGGAAGACAGGATAAATAATGCTAAAACCATTATTGCTTCACTCCCTGCCAAAGACCTAACTTCTAATGCTGAAAAGTTCCTGTCGATGAAGAAAAAGCTGTACAAATAATAGCGATTATTTCAAAACTGAGTTTGATTTTAATATAAATTATATAAAGGTTCTTTTATGCTGAGATCAACATGTTTAACCTTTGCGTCTATTTTGCTTTTAACAGCAGCTTGTTCTGATAGAGGAGGTACTCCTGAAGCACAGGAAGCACAACAGGCATTTCTTCAGGCAGGCGAAACAGCCCCGGATTTTACACTTCGGGGGAGCTCTATTGATGCAGAACCGGATAAAAGAGAGTTTTCCTTGTATAAAGCTTTAGACAAAGGACCGGTACTTCTCGCATTTTATCCTATGGCGTTTACAGGAGGCTGACGCTCGGAACTCTCCGGTTTCGAGGAGGAGATCCAGAGGTTTCTGGATCTTGAAATTCAGATTTTCGGAATTAGTTCAGACACTCCAGCAGCAAACAGGGCTTTTGCAGAAGAACTGGAATTATCATCATTTCCGCTTTTAAGCGATTTCCCCGATCAGACGGTCATCAGGAATTATGGAGTATTTAACAGGAGGATGAAGATAGCAATTAGATCTTACTTTCTTGTCGGAAAAGACAAGACTATCCTATGGAGTGCAAAAGGTGAATTATTGAAGAATGATGCTGTGATCTCAGAGATAAAAAAGGCCCTTAATATCGAGTAGAAAAACATTATCTGCCGGAGGATTATTGAGCAATTACAGGTTCAGGTCACAATCTCAAACTGTGAATACCGCTCTTTCTATCCGGTCTTTTCCCGGCTCAGATATCAGGTTTTATGTATCACCGGGAAGCGAAAAAGAAGCGAAGATAATTAAGATTGCGAAAACGTTCAACGGTCCTGGAATGCTTATATCTCATGATCCAGAGCAATCGAGGTATTTAGCAGAGCTGCTTGACGATTCGAATGTAAAATGCTCTGTTTTCACAGTAGATTCAATCCTTGAAGATAATCAAAGATCACTCGAGAATTTGTTTAAAAGCCGGGTGAAGCTGTTTATTACCGATGAATCAAGCTGCAGAGAACTCCCGGTCGAAATGCAGTTCAGGTTTATAATTCATGAATTTATACCTGATTCACTTGATTCCATGATCCGGATATTGACGAAATATTTGATCCAGCCTATAACTGCATACCATTTTCTGCTGTATGATGAACAAGACATGTACATAAAACGAAAGATCCTGGCAGAAGAAACGGCAGGTACAGATACCGATCTGACGAAGAAATTAGAAGCCCTGAAATATGTTTATGATTATTGTTTCAGGGCCGGATGCAGAATTAAATATCTTAAGTCATATTTTTTCGGGAAAGGTAAGTACCCTGAATGTGGTAATTGTGACTTATGTAAGAAGAAGCTTTCTCGAGCTTCCGGACGCGGAGATGATAAGGAGAAAATAAAAACAATACTGGTATGCATTACTGAAACCAGGGAGAAATTCGGTAAAAACACGATATGCGATATTTTGAGAGGAACGTTTTCAGTGACAGTTAGGTCATATATGCTTTACAGGGCAAAAACATTTGCACTGATGAGAGATGTCCGCAGAAAGAATATCAGAGAGATTCTGGAAAAACTCTGTGCCGATAAAATCCTGAGACAGACAAGGGGAATATATCCTACAATCTCAATCAGTCCTTCCGGCCGCAAAATGTTCGATCTCTCCGGGGTCAAAACTCTCGAATTGCCAAAAAAATTGAAAATAGCTCCCGGTGATGAAATAGATCTTGAACTGATCGATCAGATAAGGGATCTGCGCAGAGCAAAAGCCAGAGAGCTTGATCTTCCGGCATTTATGGTATTCCGGGATAGAGTTCTAAAAGAAATTGTTCAGAATGTACCTCAAACCAGGGAGGATTTGATCGGTATCAATGGATTTGGGGAAAAATCATGGAATATCTGCGGTAGAGCTTTGCTAAAACTCCTTGCTACGATAGAATCACGTACAAAATGACTTGTTGGATCGCTATCCCGTAGATTTTCTGCTAAAGCAATTTGCGTTTTATCGGTGTCGGCAGATTCAGCGAGAACAGGGAACCGTAAATATCATCTTCACTTGTAAAATTTTTCTTTACGGCAAGATTTTTTAAATATGCCTGCTCCTTCTGGCTGAGTTTCTTTTCTTTGCACATATCGGTAAGCCATGCCCATTTGCGCTGTTCCTGGTAGAATAAAAATACCTTGTATAAAATGAATCCGACTATAGCTGCCAGAATCACGTAGAAGATATAAACAAGAACACCGCTTGCCGTACCGACTTCAAAATTTTTAAAATTCGCACCCATTATATCACCTTTTTAGGATAAACAGGTTTTAAAGAGCATTTCAAATAAACACAAGGTCCTGATAAGCGTAATAGACAAATATAACGATAAATTGACCTAAGTAAAATAGATTTTTCAAAAAAACTGTTTTTCATGCACCTTCTATATACTATATACTTAATTATTTCAAAAAATATTCATCTTTTCATTAATAAAACGTCAGATACATGGGGATTGTTTCGGTTAAATGCGGGTACAGGAAATTGTTTTCCTGCAATTTTCCCGTTCCTGATTTACAATCTCCGAAATTCTAAATACCCCACTTTACGCCAGCAAGGTGCAGGATACCTACTCATGTCTGAGGGAAATCACGGGATCTGTTCCGGCAGCTTTTATTGCCTGGTAGCCTACAGTCAGCAGGGCAATTATAAGAGCGATTAATCCGGATGTAAGGAAGATGGAAACATCTAAATCCGTTCTATATGCAAAATTGGTAAGCCATGAACTCATAATTATCAAAGCAGCCGGCCAGGCAAGTATGTTCGACGCCAATACCACTATAACGAACTCACCTGTTAAGTTTTTTACTATAGTGTAATTATTTGCGCCAAGAGTTTTCTTGATGCCTATCTCTTTTGTCCGCTGCTCAGCAGTATATGATGCAAGACCATAAAGTCCAAGACACGCAATTGCTATCGCAAGAAAACCGAAATATACATAGATCATTCTTACTCTTTCTTCTGCCTGATACCTATCCCTGAAATTATCGTCAATAAAATAATAGTTGAATTCGGAATTTTCATCCATTTCTTTGAATGTGTTTTCCAGGAAGTTTATAGTGTCTGTAATATTTTCGTTTTTGATCCTGATGTTCACATAACTGTAGAATCTGAGGGTAGGGATCAAAACTGTTGGATTTATCTCTTCTTGAAGGCCTTTATGGTGAAAATCCTTTATCACACCTATTATGGTCCGGGGGATATTGCCGTCGCCAACATTGAAGATCTTCCTACCTATCGGGGATTCTTTCCAACCGATATTTTCCAAAGCTTTTTCATTGATGATTATTGCCTGTGCAGAATCTGTCGCGAAATTCCGGGAAAAATTTCTTCCCATAACCATTTCCATTTCATATGTATCTATGAAATCATAGTCGACGTTAAGAACAGATGCTCTGAATGTTACTCCAGGATTCATATCCTCAGGATGGTAGGTGTTATCTCCAGTAAATCCTCCGGGTACACTTGTGGAAAAAGATACTGAAAGAATGTTTGAATTCTGAAGCAGCCGATCCTTTAAAGCATTATTCCTGGGGCCTGACGAATCAACAACGATCAGTTGCTCCCTATTGAATCCCAGATTTTTATTCTTCAAATAATCTACCTGTTTCAATATGATTAAAATGCTGACTATCATAAATATGGAAATCGAGAACTGGAACAAAACAAGTACCTTTCTTAAAGAGAAATTTCCGGACTTACCGAAGATCTTTCCTTTCAATACTGTTATCGGATTGAATCTCGACAGGATGAATGCGGGAAAACTGCCGGAGATTAATCCTGTCAGTGTCATTATGAATATCAATCCGATATAAATAGCTTTACTGTTCAGACTGGAGATCGTGAATTCTTTTCCAACAAATCCGTTAAAAGCGGGAAGTATCAAATAAATTAACAACATTCCCAGAATCAAACCTATCAGCGAAAAGACAATTGACTCGCTGAGAAACTGTCTTATCAGCTGACTTTTAAATGCTCCGAACACTTTCCTCAATCCAACTTCTCTGGCTCTTTTTAATGAACGTGCTGTTGAAAGGTTTATAAAATTCATGCATGCAATGATCAATACAAAAACAGCAATGGCAGAAAACAGGTATATGTAGGTTATATTTCCCATTTCACCGATGTCTGCTTCATAATCTGATCTAAGGTATATATCGCTGAGTTTCTGAAGAGGGTACTGTCGTGTAACACCTCTCTGGCTCAGCATATCTCCCCATCTTTTGTCAACTGACGCTCTTATCTTGTTTTCGACTTCTCTTACATCAGCATTTTCGTTCAGCAGTAAGTATGAATGCCCGAAGAAATAGTAATTTTCAGCAAGGAATACAGGATTACCATTGTTTTTGAATGGAATTGTATTAACAGGCATGATATAGTTGAATGTGAAATGCGAATTCTCAGGGACTTCTTTTATTATGCCCGTAACCAAGACATTCTCCATTCTCATGTGCTCAAAATGGATAATCTTCCCCATCGGATCCTCATCCCCAAATAGACGCTTCGCTGTTTTTTCGGTCAGAACGACAGTATTGGGTTCATCGATCGCAGATTCGGGGCTTCCTGATATAAACTCGAAGCTGAATATCTCGAAGAAGGTTGAATCCGTAAGCAGGAATCCCGAATCAATAATCGATCTATCATCAATTCTGATCTGCGCATTTTCCCACCTGTTGAAAATCCTAACATAAGATTCAACCTCCGGAATCGTACTTTCCAGTTCCGGAGCGAGAGCTGGAGGCGACATCGAGAAATGTCTTGTTGTACCTCCAATAGTACTGAATGAAAGTATCCTGTGGATTCTATCACCATTATTATGGTAATTATCATAACTCAGCTCATCATTGACATAAAGTAATATTAAAACACAGCATGCGATCCCGATAGCAAGACCGAAAACATTTATAAATGAATACACCCTGTTCCTGCTAAAATTCCTCAATGCGATCTTTAGGTAGTTTCTAAACATGATTAAACTCCAGGAAGTGTTGTTTCTGAAAAGTCTGGGAGCTGATCTGAATATCTGAGACCAATACCACAGCTTAGCTTTAAAGATCCCCATCTGTTTGATCTTCTCATTGAATAATTCCTCGAAATCTCCTATAGAACCGAAGCTTTCACCGGGTTTTGAGATAAGTTTCAGGATAAAAGCAGCCGTTTTTGGAGGAGTGTATTTATTGATACTCATGGATTCTTATTATTTGTAAATTCGAATTTCGGTACATCTTCCCAGAGTGAGCTCTGGAGATCCCTTACGGTCTGAAGTGCATTTTTCCCCTCCCTCGTAAGGTAATAATAGATCTTCCTTCTTCCTCCTCTTTCAGGAGTTGGATCACCAAAACTTTTCGACACAAATCCCTTTCTCAGCAGTTGGTCCAGAGAGAAATACAAAGCTCCCATTGAATATTCTTTTTCCGTAACCTTTGAAACAGCCCTGTTAATGGTAACTCCGTATGCTCCGTCCTTCAAACGCCAAATGCTCATCAGAATAACCTCTTCCAGTCTCGTTAATAAATCCATAACACCTCCCGGATAATTATATTTCTTGGAAACCAATATAAATATTATTATTGTAATACAATAAAAATAGAAAAATGTTCCAACTTTTTTGAGTTATCTTTTTAAAAGTGAAATGGGATCAGATCCTCAATTAGGCAGCTCAGGTACTTCGATAGTATATATCTGAGCTTAAACCCATTGATATTCAGGAAGATCGAATAGAGTTTCTCAATACTCAGGATTGTATAGTCTCAGTTTGCTTGTGGATATACCGTATTTAACGAGACCTGAAGCTATTATCAACGCACATACAACTCCATCAAGTACAGGGATACCGAGTTCATTCTGGAGTTTTTTATCTATTCCGGCAAGCCCGGCACAGCCCAGTACTATAACCTCCGCCAGATCATCATTGATTGCCGCTTTAGCAGTCTCCAAAAAAGACATATAGTCGGCGAGATCGGATATTGGTCTAACAGGAGCTTTTACTGAAGCAAGTTTGTCCTGCAAATGATACTTTCTTACAAGGACTTCCTTGCCTGGGACAGAGTGAATATCAGTTGAAAGTACCGAAAATTTGTGTCCGAGCATTGATGCTATTTTCATTGATGCCTCGCCAATCCCGACAGCGGGTTTATCTGTGATCTCCTTTATTGCATCGAGATTAGGATCGTCATGACAGGCTACGATAAAGGCATCGAATCTGCCTTCATTTTCCCGGACAAGTTTCAGCATTCCATCGGCACATTGAATATCATCTTCATATGTTTCGATGAATTTAGGCGCTCCCGGTGTAAGCATGCATTCTACTTCAAATTCTCCTTCTGCATACTGTACTGCAGCCTTTTTTATCGTTTCTGTCATTACCGGATCGCTGTTCGGATTTATTATCAGTATTCTCATATTGTTCTCCAATAAGACTTTTTAGAGTCTGGAAGGTTTCTTTATATAGTCCCTTGAAATATCGATCTTGTCTGTAGAATACTTTTTCTCGCCTGAGAGATAATCTTTCATCAACTTGAAAAAAACACCGTTAAGGGCGATCACTGCGATAAGGTTTGGAATACAGCATACTCCAACAGAAATATCTGCAAACCACCATAGTTTATCAACGTTTGTTACACCGGCGAAGACAATTCCGGGAAGAAGGTAGAACCATTTAAAAAAATGCATCGATTTCTTCCCGAACGCGCTTACAGCCGCTGTTTCATAATAGATAAAGAATCCGATCTGTGTTGTGAGGCAGAAAGCAAGAATGCATATTGAAAGCAGCGCATTGCCCATGTTCTCCGGGAAAACAGCAGAGAATGCCGTCATAACAAGTTCTATTCCCGATTCACCGCTCGAGAGGACACCGGTTGACAGCAGGGCGAAAGAGGTGATAGTGCATATTACAATTGTGTCTATAAAAACCTCAAATGCGCCCCAGATACCCTGTTTAAAAGGGTGTTCAGTATCTGCTGTGGCATGAGCCATCGGAGCTGTACCCTGACCGGCTTCGTTGGACAAAATACCCCTCCTCATTCCATTCCTGAATGCTGCCATTATCGTTGCACCTGCAAAACCTCCTACTGCAGGAGCGGGTGCAAAAGCATATTTGAAGATCATCGAAAACACTTCCGGGATCTTTTCATAATTTACGAAGAAGATCGCTATACCGCATAACATATAGAGGGCAGCCATGACAGGAACAAGGCTCTCGCAGAATTTTCCTATTCTTTTGATCCCTCCAATCACTACAATAGCTGTAATGATAGACATCAGGGTTGCAGTGAGATATGGATTTACACCATAACTGCGAAGAAGGGCCCTTCCGACAGTATGCGGCTGCAGTAAGGTAGAGCTAAGGATGCAAGCGATAAGGATACCGATACTAAACTGTTTTGACAGATAATTCCACCCGAGTCCTTTTTTGATGTAATACATCGGGCCGCCGTGAAGATTGCCATTCTCATCCACATCTCTGTAATGCACCGCAAGGGTTATTTCAACAGTTTTTGTCATCATCCCGAAAATAGCGAGCAGCCACATCCAGAAGATGGCTCCCGGACCTCCAACTGAAAGCGCTGTGCCGACACCTGCTATGTTACCCATACCGACTGTGCTGGCAAGGGCAGTAGTTGTTGCCTGGAATGGAGACATACTTCCTTTACGATCGGTTTTCTTTTCAAACATTTTTCCGAACGTATTACGAAGTATATACCTGAATTGTCTGATCTGGAAGAATCCGGAACGGATGGTGAGATAAATACCGACCGAGGCTATAAGTACAAGTGTCCATGGTCCCCACAGGATCTTGTTGAATTTGTCTGCTAAATTAAGTATCAGATCTATCATATTTCCCGTCAGATTTATAACCGGTTGTAAATCAACTTACGCTTCCATTAAGTTTTTTGCAATTGTCCGCAGATAATCTATCGTCTCAAGTAATATATCAACAGTAATGTCAGGGGATAAAGCAAGTATCCTTAATACGGCCTTACCGTCAATTCTTGACTCAGATACTGACCGTTTCCCCTCTTTCATTAAACGGTTAAAGATTTCCACCTGGAGCTGATCAAGGTTTTCCGGAGGAAATTCTGTAGGTATTATCCTGATACAGAGTATACCCAGTTCAGGTGTATGCATGATTTCAATATCCGGTTCATTTTCCAGGCGAATTGATAATTCCTTAACAGCCTCTAAAGGAGCACGGAGTCTGTCTGACATACCTTTTATACCCAGATGTCTGAGCACGGCCACTAACGATAGAGCAGTCAACGGTCTTGTAGAAGGTGGAGACTTCAAACCCGGATTAGGGACGTCCTCTTTCTTTTTATTGAAGTATTCACTGTAAACCGCAATCCTTTCAAAATCAGCGCTGTTATTTACGAAAAGAAGAGAATTCGGAATCGGTACCCCGAACTGTTTATGGGGATCCCAGGTTATTGAATCTGCATTCTCAATCCCGGAAAATAGATGTTTGAATTCGTCTAATAGAGCAAATGCAAGTCCGTAGGCGGCATCTACATGGATCCATGTATCCAATCCTTCACATATTTCGATAACAGGCTGAACAGGATCGATTGAACCTGTACAGGTCGTCCCCGCAGTAATAACCACACAGAAAACAACGTGAGTATTCTGAACGGCCTCGATTGTTTTTTTCAATTCTACTTTATCAATACGCCTTTTTTCATCAACACCTACAGTGATTATGCTCTGGTCACCGAGACCCAGAATCCGTACAGCATGATCGACAGAAAAATGAGCCTCACGGGAAGTTATTACCACCAGTTTTGATGGATCTTCAAATCCTGACAGTCCCTTCTTACTGAGATCAAAACCACACTGTTCTGCCTTTCTGTGGAGTGCAAGATAAAGAGCTTCCTGGTTTGCATAAGTGCCCGAATACATGAATGTCCCTTCCGCTTTCTCCGGCAGGCCGTAAAGTTTGCAGAAAGCTTTGCAGCAGAGCTCTTCGAGCATCACTCCTCCGGGAGAAACCTGCCAGTTAGTAACACCCTGGTTATATTTCAGCGCTGTCTCGGCTCCGAGAGCCGCGGCCTTTTCGGGAAAGAAATTATAAAATGAATGGAATCCGGGATCATCATACATGACGAAATGGGGGACAAGCCGTGATTCGATCATTTCAGACAATTCTTCGAGTGGAATACCATCTTCCTGAAAATCGAGAAGAGGTGCAATATCTGCAGCTACCTGTTCAGGCTCTGCACCGGAGTATATTCGTGATCGCATATTCATCTACTGATCCAGTTTGCGAAAAATGAACCTGCCTCGCCCTTTTTCAGCCAGGCATCTATCACCGTCAATTATCAATTCTCCCCGTGAAAAGACTTTTCGTATCTTCCCTGTGATCTCGATATTCTCATATGCCGAGTAATCTGTACCCATGTGCAGTGTATCATATCCCATTATCCATTCTTCTCCGGGATCGAGAATTACTATATCTGCATCAGCCCCTGGAAGCAGTGTGCCTTTCTGAGGATACATCCCGAAAATCTTTGCTGGATTTGTTGAAATAAGATCCACAAACTTAGGAAGAGTTATTCTTCCACCGGCTACACCTTCTGAATACAGGATTACGAATCTCGGTTCGATACCGGCTATTCCGTTCGGACACCTGTCAAAACTATCTTTACCCATTAGCTTGGCATCCCATGAAAAGGCTGCATCATCCGATGTTACCATTGATATCCTGCCATCATTCACCCCCCTCCAGAGTTCATCCTGAATTGTCTTGCTTCTCAGAGCAGGAGAACAAATCCACTTGATACCGTCATCACGTTTCAATATATCCTCAGTAAATACCAGGTAATGTATACAGGTCTCAGCCAGCACATCCAATCCCTCCGCCCGGGCAGCTGCGAGGATCTTCATTCCATTCCCGGATGCAAGATGTACAACGAAAAGCCTGGCTTTAGTTTTTCGTATTACCTGTAAGACGTTTTCTATAGCCATATCCTCTACAGTAGACGGTCTGCTCACAGCATGATAAAAAGCGGATGTCTTGCCAGCATCGAGAAGCTCTGGAATAATAAGTTCGAGCGAATCATTATCCTCAGCATGCACCATCAGCATCCCGCCTGCTTTTTTCAGCTTTTCCGTAATTTTAATAAGCTCATCATTCTCAATAAGGAGCCCTTCCTTCCGGTATGTAAGATAACATTTAAAGGTAGGCGCACCTTCCTCCACCAGAACTTGTATTTCATCTAATATATCATCAGATGGATCGGAGATAACGGGATGAACACTATAATCGATAACGGCTTTTCCAGCGGCATCATTTTTTTTATTCAGCAGAGTATCAATAAGAGGCTTACCGGGGATCTGGTTGGAAAAATCGATTACGCTGGTAGTTCCTCCGTAAGCTGCGGCAAGGGTTCCTTTATAATAGTCATGTACACTTACTGTATTCATGAATTCATCATCAAAATGAACATGAGTATCGATACCTCCGGGAAGCACCAGCATACCCGATGCGTCTATCACGTCGTCGGCATCAGTTTCTTTAAGGTTTCCTACAGCTTTGATCTTTTCATTTTCGATCAGTATATCAAATTCGGAGACATTCTGATCAATCACTGCTGTACCATCCCTTATCAGTATCTTTCCTTCATTCATTGGGTAATCCTTAAATGCTTTTCTCGACTTCTTTCACAGCGTCTGCAAATAATTCTGCTGCCTTTTTTGCCAGATATTCTGTTATTACAAGCGGTGGAAGGAATCTTGCTACATTAAAATAATGCCCGCCGATCTCTATAAGCACACCTCTTTTGTGACATGCGTTTCTTACTTTCGATGCAAATTCCGGGGCAGGTTCCTTTGTTGCTTTGTCTTTAACGAATTCGACACCAAGCATTAAACCCTTACCACGCGCTTCACCAACGAAATCCGAGTCCTTTTCCAGTTCCTTCAATGCACCAAGCATGACTTTCCCGGTTTTTGCGGTATGTTCAGCGAGGTTGCTGCTCAGCATAAAATCGATCCCTGCTGCACCACCGGCATAGGCAATGACATTGCCCCTGAAAGTACCGATATGTTTTCCGGGAGTCCATGTATCAAGCTTTTCTTTGTATGCAATAGCGGCTATCGGGAATCCTACTCCGCCCAGGGCTTTGCTCATAGTCATGATATCCGGAACAGTCCCCGTATGTTCAAAAGAGAACATTTTGCCGGTCCTGCAGAATCCTGCCTGAATTTCGTCTATAACAAAAAGCACATTATATTTATCGCATATTTCCCGGAGTTTAGGGATGAATCCTTCGTGCGGTACGATAGAACCACCTTCTCCCTGTATAGCCTCGATAATAATCGCAGCCGGTTTTGTGACTCCTGAATGAGGATCTTCCAGAATATGTTCGAGATATAGCGCACAGTCAATTTCACAATTTTCCGGATCTTTTTTAAATGGACATCTGTAACAATAGGAATACGGAGCGAAGTGAATTTCTGGCATAAGAGGGAGAAAATCCTCCTTGAAGAAATCACCACTGCATAGAGACAGGGCTGTGGAGGTCATGCCGTGATATGAACCCTCGAATGCGATAACGGGATATTTTTTTGTATTGAATTTAGCAAGTTTAACAGCGCATTCAACTGCATCGGATCCGGTTGGAGCGCCGAAAAAAATCCGTGTCAGTTCAGGGGGTAGGACTTTTCTGAGGTTTTCCACCATCTTCTTTCTGGGCGGATTGGGAATATCGAGTGAATGAGTAAAGTTATCAAGCTGTTCCCGTGCAGCATTTATTACTTCCGGGTTAGAGTGCCCAACATTTATGACGCCGGCACCTCCGAAACAGTCGATATATAAATTCCCGTCGACGTCTTCGATTGTAGCACCTTTACCTCTCTTTATCGCCATCGGTAGACCACGGGGGTAAGATACGGCATTTCCCTCATTCTCTGATTGAAAATTTAGAAATTCTCTTGAGACAGGCCCAGGGAGGGGTGTGTTTATTTCAGGCGCATTTTCAAAAGACAGATCTTTAAAATCCATATTTCATCTCCGGTATTTCATTTATCAATTCAAAATTTTATAGTAAATCAGTGTTTTGATATTTCAGTCAATTTGGATCTGATCATTCCAGGTTAAAGCAGATTGTCTTGGGCTCAGTCATCTCCTGCAGAGAAAACTTAATTCCCTCTCTACCAAGACCTGAATATTTAATTCCGCCGAAAGGCATAGAATCAAGCCTGTAATCCGTTGAGTCATTTACCATTACACCACCACAATCAAGCTCATAAGCCATTTTGAATGCCAGGTTAACATCCTTCGTAAAAACGGCTGCATGGAGCCCGAATGGAAGGCTGTTAGCTTCCCGGATAGCTGAATCTGCATCATCGACAGGGTAAAGATTTACTGCCGGACCAAAGACTTCCTCTTTATGGATAGTGGCGTTTACCGGTACATTTTCCAGAACTGTCGGTTCCAATAGAGCATTTTCCCGTTTTCCTCCACACAATACAAACGCACCCATTTCAACTGCCTCTTTTATCCAGTCTTCTGTTCTTTTAGCTTCTCCCTTTGTGATCATCGGGCCCATATCGGTTTCTTCGAGAAGTTTATTCCCTATTTTATATTGTATCGTCCGGTCAATAAATTTTTCTTTGAATTCATCATAAATTTTCCTGTGGATATACAGTCTCTGTACACCGATGCAATTCTGTCCGGCAGCCCAGAATGCCCCTGATACGCAGGATTCTGCAGCCCATTCAAGATCGGAATCCTCCCAGATAATAACAGGTGAATTTGAACCAAGTTCCATCCCTAATTTCTTTATCCCGGCCATTCCTGCCACATCTTTTCCGGCATCAATACCGCCTGTAAGTGAGATCATTCTGATACGGTCATCCGGTACAAGGATTTTCCCAAGCTTCTTTCCGCTTCCGGTTATCACCTGCAGCACCTCGGGAGGCAAACCGGCTTCGAGCATTATCCCGGCAAGTTTTAGCGCAGATAAGGGAGTAACCGTTGCGGGTTTCAGGATAACGCTGTTTCCTGCAGCAATTGCAGGGCCGATCTTATGGGCAACAAGGTTCAACGGATCGTTAAATGGTGTTATCGCAAGAATAACACCGATTGGAAAACGGTAGTAATATCCGATCCTGCTCTCACCCCCGGGGAACGAGTCAAAAGGTATAGTCTCACCGAGAATTCGCTTGGATTCTTCTGCTGATACAATCAATGTGTTTACACATCGTGAAGCCTCTTTCCTTGCTTCACGTATAGTCTTTGAGCTTTCCTTTGCTATGATCTCTGCAAAATTCTCGAGCCTATCTGTCAGGATGTCTGCGGTTTTAAGTAGTATTTGCGATCTTTCATATACAGTCATTTTCCGTGCTGTTTCAAATCCTTTTACGGCGGCCTTAAGTGCCGTTTCGGCATCATCTTCGGTTGCTCCCGGTATGTGATCGATAAGTGAATCGTCATAAGGATCTTGAACAGGGATCTTCTGGTCTCTGTCAATCCATTCTGAATCAAGAAGCATCTTCATATAAAGCTCCTGAATATTTTATTGTTTATCCACCACAGATTTTAAAAATCAATGAGGTATAGAACTCTGTGGCTTTCCTTATTTCTTCTGCTTCAATATACTCATCCGGTGTGTGGGCGAGTCTGTCGTCTCCGGGTCCGAAACCGATAGTCGGTATATCGAACAATCCCTTAGTGCCGACACCATTTGTCGAGAAACTCCAGACTCCCGGCTCAGTATTTTCTCCGAAAACATCCATGTAAGAATTCAATGCATTCCTGACCAGGGGATGGTCTTCTTCCATGATCCATGTAGAATAAAAAGGATTTGCCTTATATTTAAGTCCTGTGTAGCTATTTATTTCAAACTCCGGAAGAATAACTTTTGCACCGGAGTTTTTGAATGAAGGCAGTTGTTCAAGCTCTTTAATTGCACTTTCGAGAGATTCGCCCGGAATAAGCCTTCTGTCGAGCATTATCTCAGCTGAGTCGGCAATGGCATTGATCGCTGGTGATGTTGATCTTATATCCGTAACTGCGATGCTGCTTTTGCCGAACAGCTCTTTTTCAGGCAGGTTTTTATGGAGCTTCTCAATCTCATTTACAAGAGGCATCATTTTATATATCGCATTTTCACCGAGATCAGGTGTGGAACCATGGCAGGAAACACCTTCAACTCTTATTTTCATATCGATCCTGCCTTTGTGACCGATTCTAATTTTCAGCTTCGAAGGTTCGGTCAATATAACTGCTTCCGGAACGGTCTTGTCTTCTTCGATGATGTATTTCCAGTTCAAACCTTCAAATTCCTCTTCAAGAATCGTAGCGGCCACCATGACGGAATAGTCCTCAGGAATACCGATCTCTTTTGCCATCTTAGCTGAATAAATCGCTGATACCAATCCTCCCTTCTGATCGCATGCTCCTCTTCCATAAATTTTGCCATCCTTATAAGCGCCATTGAACGGATCAACAGTCCAGAGAGATTCATTACCGATACCTACAGTGTCAACATGACCGTCAAATGCTATGATCTTTTTCCCGAAACCCATCCTTGCAGTAAGGTTTCCAAGAAGATCGATATATATCTCATCGAATCCGAGTTTTTCAAACTGACCGGATATCCTTTCGATAACAGAGCTTTCTTCTCCGCTTAACGATGGTATAGCTATGATATCTCTGAGGAATTTAACAGATTCTTCAAAGTACATTCCAGATAGTTCTCTCAGTCTGTCTGTCATTGAGCCTCCGGGAAAGAAAGGTTGCGGCATATTTCTTTGGATATCTTTGATTAATAGCGGGACCAGGTAAATGATCCGGACCGCTTTATAGGAAAATAGATAATGGAATTTATATCCAATAATTTTAAGAATCAATATAAATTATAGAAGGATTGATTATGCCCGGCAAAAGTCAGGTTATCTATCGAAAATCATTTACTCCAGGATAGAAAAGTGATTAAAATCAGGAGAAGATCGTTATATAAATAGATATAATATTAAATCGTTCCATTAAAAGATAAAAAGAAGGTTTACTATCAGGTTAAGGTGTATGAGACGCAGTTTGAAATTTCTTTTGGGAAAAATATCTGACAATCAGAAACAAGAATGTAGCGAGAGATAAATAGAGATCACCCCGGGGATTTCCCTAAACAGGAATCCCGGGGTGACTTTGAGTAGGAGTCCGATATACGGATTAGAGAGCAAATTCTGTCATTTGAGTATTCTGTCTGCCAAAAGAATAAATACTCTTTTATCCTCCTTTTTTCTTTGCAGTTTTCTTTGTCCTGTTCACGGCCTTTTTCGGTTTACTGACTTTTTTAACAGTTGCCCGGGATTTTCCTGAACTGCTCCTTGATTTGTTAATTTCCCGTGCAACTTTCGGTACAGATCTCTTAATGGAATTTCCGATCTTTGATAGTCTCGAGGAGCTGCTCGATGATTTTTTCGTGTACTCCCTGCTTCTTGAAGATCTTGATTTTTCAGAGACATTCCTTTTCCTGTCTGATGAACTACTTTTTTCGTAGCTTCGCGAACTGGTTTCAGTACTTCTAACTGTTTTCCGTGATGCTGATGTTCTGTTCAGAGAGGAGTTTTCACTCGTTGTTTTTGAAACACTGCGTGAAACCGATCTGGAACGGTCTGATGTTTCACGTTTTACAACTGATGTCTTTGACAGACCGGTCGAATCTCCTGTTCTTGTAACCGTACGTTTTGCGGTATCAACATTACGGGACTTGTCATATGTGAATTTTATTTCATCTTTACCCCTGTAACGGACACGTTCTGCGCTAATTCCAACGCCGTTACTTCTCGCAAACTCTCTCCGCTTCTGAGCTACGCTATACGTGTAATATCTACCGGTTCCATGCCTTACCCTGAACCTGTTTATTGCGGGACGATAATGCGGTTCATAATGCCAGTGGTAACAGTGATGCCGGTACACGTGGTTATGAAAAAAACCGTAATGCCTGATTACAACGGGGTGGCAGTAGCATCTCCAGGGTGTGCATCTTGGATGCCAGCAGCAGCAGTAATCGCACCATAAATATCGCGTTCCGTATATTGCAAACGCAGTACCTACAAAAATATCCACGCTGACATCTGTTTCAACATACTCCCTGTAATCAGTTTCTTCGTAATCGGCGTCTTCATACTGATCCTCTTCGTATTCTTCGTAGGCATCTTCTTCGTCGTCATAATATTCCTCTTCTTCTTCAACATATACAGGCCTTTTAACAACTTTCTTATGCCTGATCCTTATCCCGGGTGAGGAATGAATGAATACATGATGACAACCCTGGAGAAGAAATGCTGTGATGAGCATCAAAAATACAAAATATGTTTTTCTCATTTTATTCACCCCCAAATTATTAATAGTTCAATTTTGATTTCTTGATTTTTCCCCTTTTACCGGCTTTAATCTCTTCAGAAAGACCTTCAGCGCGCTTGAACGTTATGATCCTGCTAAACTCGGATCCGGATTTGCCGCTTGTCTTGAGCTGAGGATTACCCGGTTCTGTCTGAAAAGCCCAGTCGATTCTCACCCTGTTGTTGTAGACTTCTTTTACACGAATCGTGGCGAAATGATTATCATAAGTCCAGATTATATAGGAATGATCTTCATAAAGCGGGAGATAACCTTCTTCGTCCCATTCTATCTGGTCGGGATCAACATAATCAACGTCCGACAACTCATAAGTCCTGCCGAACAGCGCGATATCCGTATCATCCGCAAATGCATTCAGAAAAAGGGTGCCTTCGAAGTTATCGATATAAACATCGTTGGACATATTGTCAATATCCTGGATCATATAATCGTTATAATCTGAAAGATCCAGCCCGCATCTTTCCCAGTTTGTATCAAACTCATCATAGAAAAGAGCATAGACTGTCAGGTTGTGCCCTTCAGGCCTCGGTGTATCCCAGACGATCTCATAGCTGAGATCGCTTTCATTTCCGGCATAATCCATAGCTGCAACAGCTAAATATTTAGTAACTCCGTTTGCAATATAGAAAGTATACCTGTTATCAGTTGTTGTTCCGTCAAGCTCATATACACCGTCTTCAGTGTCGCAAGTATATAATCCATATTCATATAAATCCGGTTCAATATTGTGGTCCCAGTAAAGCGTAACACGGTTATCACCGGTAATACTATACAATCCCGACGGCGCTTCCGGTATATCGTCAACGGGTCCAATTGAGTCAGAGCAATTTATTGACAAAGCTGCTGTCAGGGCCAGGGCGATTAAGAATGTTTTTTTCATTTTGCTCTCCATTGCTAAGTTCTTTCTTTTCCGAAATACAAATTACATGCCATTAAGAGTTTGAGCAGAAAATATTAAACCTGGCTAAAGATAATTCCGGAATTGTGTAGGAAATATACACACTTTTTGTATTAAACTTCAGAAAATGTGATTCAGGTCAATTTTTTCCTGCATATATAATGATACAGACTAAAGTAATTAATTAAATATTCCGATATTAAAAGTGGCAATATAGACGGATGCGGCTCGATTGATAGTGAGTTTTTGTGGTGTTCAAATTAAAGGAGTTTAAAGTGACATCAATATCATCAGTCGGGAGTGGCGCCAACAGCATTGAGACTCTTATTCAGCAGACTATTGCTTCTGAGAGAGGGCCGATTACTGATCTTGAGGATAACAAGAAAACCCTTCAAATGAGGTTGAATATCTTTAACGACCTCAAAACTAAGCTCAAGACTCTTAGAAATACATCCAGAGATTTTACTAAAATAGACACACTAAATACTCTTCTTTCCAAAAAAGCAACCTCGAGTAATGAAAGCTTTTTCACAGTTTCAGCAGCATCAAATGCATCACTTGGAACTCATACTCTTAGTATCAACAGGCTTGCTACATCGGATACGGGACTTTCAAGGCAGCTTAACCGTGATGGCAATTTTCTCGAGAATAAATCGCTTGGACTACAGGAGTTTTCTATTAAAGTAGGCGATGCTGATGCAGTAAACTTTTCAGTTACAGTTGAGGCTGGAGATACGAACCTGGAAGTTATGGAGAAAGTCAGGGATGTGATCAATGAAAGCGATCTGGATGCTGATGCATCGATCATCTATGATACCAATGATACAGCAAGACTAATAATTAAGAGCGATAAGACCGGATCCGAAAACCAGCTCGAAATGACTGAGTTGAACGGATCAAATATTTTAAGAAAGCTAAAATACCTGACTTCAGGCGGTGCAAGACGTCTGGCAGAAGGTACGGCCGGTGGTTTTCTCATTCAGGATGTAAATGAACTTGACGCTTCATTTAATATTGATGGTATAGATATTATTAAGTCCTCAAATGAAGTTAAAGATATTCTGCCCGGTGTATCTCTGAATCTGCTACAGGCGCAGGGTGTTGACGACACACCGCTTACATTCAAAGTCGAGCAGGATACGGATAAAACCAAAGAAGAAATTAAAAGTTTTATCGAAGATTATAACTCGGTTATCACATATCTCAACGCTAAAACCAGTGTGGATACAACAAATTTCACCAGGGGTGAATTTGCGGGAGATTTCGTTATTTCCAATTTGAAATTCAGTATGAGAAGCCTTGTCACAACACCAATAGCGGCAGAACCGGATGCAGAGATTCAGTTTCTTTCGCAGATCGGAATAACTTTCGATCGTGATGGAACAATGTCTATCAGCGATTCATCCAAATTTGATGATCAGCTGGAAAGCAATATAGAGCAAATTACAGACCTTTTCACTTCGGAAGACGGAATTGGAGCTCGTCTTGAGGAAATACTGGATAAATTTGTAGATTCAGGGGGAACTGTAGACCGCAGCAGGGAGAGTGTGAACAGACAGATCAGTAGTATTGATTCCAGAATAGATAATTATGAAGCAAGACTTGCTGTGAGGGAAGAGTCACTGAGAAGGCAATATACAGAACTACAGAAGACTTTAAGCTTGCTGAACAATCAGCAGTACATGATTCAGAACTCAATGGCTACGTTAGGCCAGTATTCAAGTTATTAAAACTGATTTCCCAAACCGGAATTGACAAGATCCCGCAATATGCGGGATTTTTTTGTCTTCAAATATTTACAACTCAGGATGTTTAGTGTGAAAGTCAGTTGCATCCTGGTAAGCTTTTGCTGCAGCCAGAGTTTCTGCCTCTCCGAAAAGTTTTCCGATGAACGTTATGCTTACCGGCCTGCCGTCAACAAAGCCGTTTGGAAGAACAACAGCAGGGTGACCGGTCAGGTTAGTAAGGCCTGTGCTGGTGTGAGTGGGTTCAATGTAAACATCAATATCTTTCATAACTTCATGCATCTGTTCAATGACCAGGGTTCTTGCACGGTTAGCCTGAATATACTCAACTGCGGGGATAAGCCTGTGATTCCTGAAAATACGTGCCCAAGAATTTGCCTTCAGCAGATCATCCCGGCCGCTTCTTGTAAGCTCATCGAATGCGGCTGCTGCTTCTGTAGAGAGAATAAAACTGATATCAGAAGTTGGTATGTCGATTTCGATCGGAATAAGGTCCACTCCAAGACCGCGCATAACATCAAGTACATTATTGCTTAGTTTAAGGTTTTCCCTGCTTCTCCTTACCTGTTCTTCTCTTTCCGGATTGTCTTTGATCTCACGTTCAAATGATTTTTTCAGATATCCTATCCTCAGATTCCTGATATCTTTATCAGGATTCCAGTTAAAGGGAATATCCATAAGAGAATTATCCTTTCCGTCCGGTCCGATTATAGCATTGAATACGGCAGCACAGTCTTCAACATACCTGCACATAGGACCAACCTTGTCCATCGTCCAGCTTAACGCCATAGCTCCATATCTGCTAACCCGGCAAGGTGTAGGTCTGAGTCCTGTTACACCGCATCTGGTCGATGGAGAAACAATTGAGCCCCTGGTCTCCGTCCCGATCGAAAATCCAACGCATCCTGCAGCCGTAGCGGATCCGGGTCCTGCAGAGGAGCCGCTCGATCCCTGTTCGGGATCCCAGGGATTTCTTGTTTTTCCACCGAACCAGTTATCCCCCATAGCCAGTGCACCAAGAGTGAGCTTTGCTACAAGAACCGCCCCGGCATCTTCAAGTTTCTTCACAACCGTTGCATCTGTTTCGATCACCTGATCCTTATAGGGAGCTGCTCCCCATGTAGTTTTATATCCTTTGACTGCGAATAGGTCCTTTGCTCCCCAGGGTATCCCATGAAGAGGCCCGCGGTAGTTTCCTGCGCGTATTTCTTCGTCTGCTTTCTTCGCCTGATTTAATGCAAGTTCCTCTGTGATACTAACAGCAAAATTCAAAGTGGGATTGTATTTTTTTAATCTTGAAATATACATTTTAGTCAGATCAGTCGATGTTATTTCCCGGTTCCTGATCAGCTTTCCGAGTTGGAGCACAGAAGTGAAAGCAAGGTCTTCAATATCGGCAGGTTTTCGGATATCTGCATCACTGAATCTGCAGGGTGTATTATCTGACGGGATTTCGAATCCTGCGGGTAACGGATTGAAGATTATCGCAGGTGCAACACTATTGTCAATTTTTCTTTTCCTGATGCGTTCATAGCTTCTGAGAATGCTTCTTCTGCCGTTCAGCCCCCTGAGGATCTCCTCCCTTTCTTTTTTGGTGAATTCAATCCCGGCGATTTTCTCTGCTGACCGGAGCATATCAGCTGTTATTTTCTCGTTTTCCTGTGAGACGGCAGCAAGAGCCCCCGGGAGCAATGTAGATGACATACCGATAGCTGAGAAATAGCCTATAAACCTCCGCCTGTTCATTTCTGATTGTGAAACAGAGGTTGATGAGTTTCTTTCAATTTTCATTTTGTATCCTTTAGTTTGCTGATATTCTGGTGGTAAATAATATAAGAGGTATCAAAATATATAAACTAACAAAAGAAATAGAAACAAAATTTTATTTATAGGCTTCTTTTTACCCGGAGTCAGGATGATATCAATTGCCTGTTTAATGGAAAAAAATAGTTTGATATTGAAGAAAGAAATTCGTAAAATATATAGTTCTTTTGAGGGAAGGAATATTTGAGGCTCTGCCTCTTTTTGTTTTTATTCATATCATTCATCTGATGTGATTTTAATTAATATTAATTGAAGGTTTTTTAATCAAAGGCTCGTTTTTGAGATTGATGATTCAATCATGAAATGCCCGGCGTTATATTATTATCTTCACAGCTACCTATACAATACTCTATTCAAGATAACAGAATCATATTAATAAACCTTTAAATTTTAAGAAGATGAGATAATGGGAAGAAAAGACGTTAATGTTTATTTAAGGCTGTTTTTTGTATTCCTTTTCCTCTATTTGTTCCTTGTCAGTATTGGATTAATGAGCGATGCTTTTAAGGGATTCGGTAAAGAGTTTGCTGAAAATCTGATAGCAACAACCTCAAATCCGTTCATCGGTCTGTTTATAGGTATCCTTGCCACCAGTCTGGTACAGAGTTCATCGACTACTACTTCAGTAGTTGTCGGAATTGTATCATCCGGTGTTTTGTCTATCGGCAATGCGATCCCTATAATTATGGGGGCAAACATTGGAACGACCGTGACCAATACTCTTGTTTCACTTGGACATATAACAAGAAAAGAGGAGTTCAAAAGGGCTTTCGCGGGAGCAACAGTTCATGATTTCTTCAATTTGATCTGTGTTTCGATAATGTTCCCACTGGAGATAGCTACCGGTTTTCTGCAGAAATCTGCTACATTTCTATCAGGTAAATTTGTAGATGTTGGAGGTATCAAGCTTATAAGTCCTGTTAAGATTGTCACAAAACCTGTGATCAGCGCAATCACAAAATTCTTTACATCCACGCTGCCGCTGCCTTCAAAAACCGGATATATTCTGGTATTCATTGTTTCAGTTATACTGCTTTTTGTATCTTTGTATTTTATAGTCCGGTTAATGAAATCTCTTGTAGTTAGAAAAACAGATACAATTATCAATACAGTACTCGAGAAAAAGGATGTTATAGCGATATTTGCAGGATTCATATTTACGACAATAGTCCAGAGCAGCTCGATTACAACCTCTCTGCTTATACCGCTTATCGGAGCGGGAATAATCACAATTGAGGTAGCATTCCCGGTAACCATGGGGGCAAATATCGGTACCACGACTACGGCAATACTTGCATCTTTTGCTGCAGGAAATGTGTCGGCTATCACGATCGCAATTGTTCATTTTCTATTCAATACGATCGGAGTTTTTGTTATATATCCTATCAAAATATTCAGAAAAATACCAATTAAGCTCGCGAAATCTCTGGGTAATCTTGCTGTGGAGAAAAGAAGATATGCTGTTTTTTATGTGTTAAGCATATTCTTTTTTATTCCCACAATTCTAATTGTGATCTCAAAACTTTTATAATGAAAGGGATATAAAATGTTTAAGACTTTAATACAATTCTGGAGAGGTAAAGATTTTCTGCAAAGTGTACTGGAGGATTTTACAGGAATACTCAATGATACTGAAGATATGTTCAAGGCTGTTTCGAATAAATTGATCAGAGGTGAGGAGCAGAACGATCTCAAGAAAATGATATACACTTCAGACGATAAAGTCAACAGTATTGTCAAAGATATCCGTAAAAGAGTAATGAGCCACCTTTCACTGAAGCCGATGATAGATCTCCATGTTTCACTGCTGCTGATCAGCGTTGTCAAGGATGCAGAAAGAATAGGGGATTTTTCTAAAAATATGCTCGAAGTAGACGGAATGCTTGAAAAACAAATAACTGAACCGGAATTCAGGGATTGGTTCGGGAATATCGATGAAGAGATTCTTGATGTTTTCTCAAAAACAAAAACAGCATTTGCAGAATCTGACGAGAAGATGGCAGCGCAACTGTGGCAGAACGAGCGGGAGATTGTTCAGAAATGTGACGGTATTATTGCGAAACTGTCAAAAAGCGATCTGCCTGTTAATCAAGCCGTCTGTTTTACCCTGTTATCCCGGTATTTTAAGCGGATTACTGCTCATCTGACCAATATTGCTACATCGGTGGTTTTGCCGATAAGTGATCTTGATTATTTTGATGAGAAAAGGATAAATCAATACGATCTTTAGAATAAGAAGAAGTTTTATATTATATATAGCCTGATTTCAGATAACCCGGAACATTTTCTATGTTTCTGGAATAATTGTTTTTTTCTTTGCCTGTTAGGCATATTCTTTCTATATTATCCACTTTGAAAAATTATCCTCGTTTCTACTCTAAATCTCCTGAGGCGTTATGCAGGTAAAAATCCAACAAGCCGGAGAGACAATCCGCAGATTGATCAGGCGGGATGCCTATACCAATCTGAAAAAGATTTTAGATAAAACACATCCTGCAGATATTGCATACCTCGCGCGAGATTTTACCCAGTTTGAAAGAGATACAATTTTCAAGATCCTGAAAGATGATACTGAAAAGACCGCAGCAGCTCTGTCGGAAATGGAATTGAAAGAAGCTGTCAGGCTTTTAGAGCAGATTTCCCAGGAGGATATCAAACTGATTTTACTGGAAATGTCACCCGATGACAGGGTCGATATTATCAGCAGCCTTCCGGAAGAGTTATCCGAAGCGGTGCTTCAATTGATGAAGAAAGCGGATACTGAGGAAGTCGAAAACCTGATGGGATTCGATGAAAATACTGCCGGCGGTATCATGAATACGGAGTTTCACGCTTTCGATGAAGAAATGACCGCAAAGGAAGCTATTGACGTAATTCAGAAATCTCCGGATATAGAATCTTATTTCTATGTTTATGTTGTTGACGACAGGAATCACCTTGTTGGAGTCCTGTCGTTGAGGCAGCTGATCGTAAAACCGGGTAATACCAAGCTGAAGAATATAATGCAGACAGAAATTACAAGTGTCCACACAAGTATTGACCAGGAGGAAGTCGCGAGACAGGTGGCAAGGTATAATTTCCTTGCGATTCCGGTAGTTGATGAGGAAAACAAACTTGTAGGGATCGTTACGGTGGACGATACTATTGATGTTCTGCGTGAAGAGGCCACGGAAGACTTCATGAAATTGGCAGGGACCAGCACACAGGAGATCACAGAAAAATCGGTAACAGGTAGTCTGAAAGTAAGGTCACCCTGGCTGCTGGCTAGTTTAGCCGGAGGTATACTTGCTGCGGTTGAGATATCGAATTTCGTGGTAACGCTCGAGAGATTTATAGGCCTTTCTGCCTTTCTGCCGGTTATTATAGGTATGGGGGGGAATGTAGGCGTTCAGTCATCTACTCTCATGGTGCGTGGCCTGGCTACAGGCAGGATCAATATATCGCACATCTGGAAGGTTATTGGCAGGGAGTTGCTTGTAGGTGCATCTCTCGGTGTAATCTACGGTATACTCCTCGGATTATTATCAAGAGTCCTGATCTGGGCTGATATTTTTGAGTTCAAGTCTGATATAAGTTTTACTGTTCTGGGATTTGTCGTCGGGCTCGGGATATGCACATCTATGTTAATCGCGACGGTCGTCGGGGCTTTTGTTCCATTAGTTCTCGAAAAGATGAAGATAGATCCGGCTCTCGCATCAGGTCCATTCGTAACTACAGCAATAGACGTTCTCGGAGTTGGTTCATATCTTTTTATTGCCGCCACGTTGATAAAATAGATTTTCTCCAATTATACTATGTCCTGAATCATTTTATTGCAGGTCCTGAAATATTTTTATACCCATAAAAGCCTTGATTTTTTTCGGGGATTTACCTAATTTTCAACATGGCACGATATTTTCCCCCTGATTCAGATCCTTCCGGATCAGACCTGTTCACACTACTTGAAAAACGAAGAAGTATCCGCGAATTCAAAGACGAGGATATCCCGCGTTCCCGGATCGATACGATCCTGGCCGCAGGCAGTCACTCACCTTCGGGAGGAAACAGGCATCCATGGCATTTCGTGGTTATTTCCGATCCTGAGAAGAAGAAAATCATCAGGGTAAATTGTGAGGAAGCAGACAGAAAGTGGCATGAAGAAGCTGACGAAAAACTTCAAAAATGGTTGGAGGCAAAGCACATCACAACGGTAAAGAATTTTCTTACAGATGCTCCATACCTAATAGTTGTTTTCGGTGATGAACGTGATCCATACTGGAGAGAATCAACCTGGATCTGCATAGGATATATGATGCTGGCGGCAGTAGACCAGGGACTTGGAACTGTAATCTATACACCGGAAAATGGGACATTTCTAAACGAATTTCTAAGTATTGAAAAGCATTTTATTCCACAAGTGATCCTTCCTGTAGGTATACCTGCAGTTGAGCCGCAGAAGAATCCAAAAAGACAGACAGAGAAAGAACACATTTACCGACAGACAAGGCACAGAAAAAACACCGTAATCGAGCACCCTGTGCAGGTGATCCGGAAGGAGAATACTTTTAACGTATTAGAGAGGAACGGAGAAAGAAAGTGTGCCTGCGGGTGCGGCAGGCAGTTAATCGGATTGAATCCTAAAAGGAAATATATTCATGGCCATTCAAAATTCGGAGAAAATGGTATCTTCAAAGTCCTTAAATCACCACCGAAATGTAAATGCGGCTGCGGCAGGGAAACGGAATGGGACTGGGACAGGATGACCTGGAAAAGATATATTGATTCACACATCGGTGTGAGGAAGAGTAACTCAAGACCAGGGAAAAAACCGAAGAAACAATTTGATCTGTTCGAAAAAAATAGAGAATCATGATCCGGGTCTTTTCAGATATATTAAGTGTTTTAATCAGAATAGATATTGAAAAGACTTTTTTATATAAATAGGATGAACTTAAAATTATCAAATCTGAAGAGACAGCTTGAGGAATTGTATAGGACGTATGACAGGAAATATCTTGATTCCGATCCCCTGAAGTTCCTGTATAATTATATAGAACATCAGGATGTTGAAATAGCGGGGATTATATCTTCTGCCCTGGCTTACGGAAATGTAAAGCAGATATTTACTTCTATAGAGAATATTCTTGGCATAATGGGAAGCTCGCCCTATGAGTTCGTGTTATCCTTCGATCCTTTAAAGGATAATCCGCGATTCAGAAATTTCAAGCACAGGTTCAACGACGGTAAGGATATATCTCTTTTGCTTTATTATCTGAGACAGATTTATGAACAACACAGGACTCTGGGTGGTTTCTATCTAGCAGGATACAGCAGTAAAGACACAAATATTGAGAGTTCGCTATCGAAGTTCATAGAGAGGATCCTTAAGCTGGATTGCTCCCCGTTCTATAGTATTGGAGGCCTGCCGAAAAACGCCGGAGTCAGGTATTTCTTGTCTTCACCCGCAAATAAAAGCGCCTGTAAGAGAATGAACCTTTTCCTAAGATGGATGGTAAGAAATGAAGATGACATCGATCCTGGTATATGGACTGAGATAAGTCCATCACAGCTGATCCTGCCTCTGGATACGCATACAGCCCGGATCTGTCGGTATATAGGATTGACAGAAAGAAAGAACACATCCTGGAAAATGGCGCTGGAGGTTACGGAGAACCTGAAATTGCTGGCACCCGATGATCCTGTGAAATATGATTTTGCTATCTGCAGGTTGGGTATACTCGATATATGCGAGCATGAATACAGAAATGGTGTATGTGAAAAATGTCAGCTTTACAGCATGTGCAGTATCGGGAACAGAAATAAAAATGAATTAAAATAAATCTTTTTTTGATTGAATGCGTTAAATATATTACGAGTTTAAGGATAGTGAGAATCGCTTAAGTTAGTAAACCTAAAACAGAAAGTGCGGCCGCAGGCTTCAGACTGAATTTAATTAAAGTCCGGATTTGAAGTGAATACACTGGATGAAACCTGCGGCTGTCGGTAAGATTTAATGAACTTGATGTTATGCCAAAGCAATGACTATCATTTGTATTCCTGATATGAAGCTATTAATAATAAAAATACTGTGTTTTCTGTTGACGCTGTTGATCACATTTCCTGCATTTTCCCAGGTTCAGGATTCTCTGATAACAGCTGCTGAAGATACTTCTGCAGCAGAAGATACAACCGGTATAGACTATGGCGGGGAGTTGGAAGAATTCGACGTGATCAACAATGTTATCACTCTAACCGGGACCGAGAATAACCTCGCATGGATATTGTATGAAGATCTGAGATTGGAGGCACTCAAGATAACTTACTTTCAGGGTAAAGATTCTGTAATTGCAGAAGGAATGGAAGTAGCTGCGAATCCGGATAGTTTCTCGGGCGGCAAAAAGCTGATCGGCCAGCCCGTAGTGATTCAAGAAGGTGAAAATCCTCTCATCGGTGTAAAGATGGTATTCAATCTTGTTACACGTAAAGCGAAGGTCGAGCAGGGGAGAACGGAATTCGAAGGAGGTTATTATTTCGGAGAGGATCTTGTAAGGGTGAATACCGACTATATCCAGATTGAGGATGGCTATTACACTTCCTGCGATAAAGCAGGAGAACCTCATTTTCATTTCCGCGCAAAACAGATGAAAATGAAGATTAAGGATAAGATTGTCGCGAAACCGATAGTGTTTTACATCGGCGATCTCCCGGTTATGATGCTGCCGTTCGGTGTATTTCCGATTACAGGAGGAAGAAGCTCAGGATTCATCATGCCGAGCTACGGTCAGAACGAAAGGGAAGGAAGGTTTCTGCAGCACCTCGGGTATTATTTTGCGATAAACGATTACACTGATCTCGCTGTAATGATGGATTACTATGACAAAGCGGGAATGCTGGTGAGCGGAGATTTCAATTACTCAAAGAAATACAGTTACAGGGGAAGCATAAACGGTTCGATATCGAGGAAATCCTTCGGTAACAGGCTTGACCTTGAGGATTATACAAAGGAAAGACAGTGGGATCTGAGGATTAGACATTCTCAGGAATTTGAGGGCAGGGATATGAACCTTAGCGTTTACGGGAATTTTCAGAGCGGCCAGAGCTTTAACCAGCTGTTCAGTAATAACATCGACGTGGTCACGCAGAGGCTTCTATCCTCGAATGCTACTTTCAACAAGCAGTTTGGAAAGAACAGTCTGTCCGTAAACCTGAGCAGGTATGAAGACCTCGAGAATGGAAATATAAATGAAACGCTTCCAAGGGCTACATTTCAGAGAAACGGCCCGGTTTTTCCTTTCAGAAGCGGTGATGGAACAGGCGCGGGACAGAACGGTTTCCTGAGTAACCTGAACTTTACTTACAATGCCAACCTGAACAACAAGAGATCAAAAACGAAACAGACCGACTATGTCGATATAGACACAACCGGTTTCGGTACAGATTATGACGGCGCTCTCGCCGATACCCTCGAATACTTCGATGATGTGATTCGAGCAGGCATGCAGCAGAATATTAATTTCTCTGCTCCGGTCAGAGTATTTAAACACTTCTCTTTCAGCCCCGGTCTGAGATATGCAGAGGAGTGGTTCAACGAAGCCCGGAAATTCACAGGATTGGACGAGAACGGTGATCCTGAATACGCCAAGGAAACCGGATTTTATTCCAGGAGGACCTTTAACCTTAGTGTCTCGGGAAACACAAAATTCTATGGAGTGTTCAATCCCAATATGGGGCGGCTCAAAACGATCCGGCATGTTGTTACGCCGTCGATTTCATTTAGCCTCAGGCCGGATTTCTCCGAGCTTGGCTGGGGATATTATGATACCTACATTGACAGCGAGGGGAAAGAAGAAAAATACGACAGGTTCTCCAATTCGATTTTCGGAGGGACTCCCCAGAGCCGGAGTAAATCCATCAGTTTCGGAGTTTCAAATCTTTTCCAGATCAAAACCCAGAACGGCGAAAAGGAAGAGAAATTCGATATCCTGAACGTCTCATTAAGGACAAGTTATAACTTTGCATTGCCGGATGGAGACAAAAAGCTCAGCAACCTGAGCACTTCGGCAAGAATACTGAAATTCATACCGCTGAATATGTCTGCATCCCACAGTTTTTACAGGCACGGAACAAACGAGTTTCTATTCAAGCATAAACCTGTATGGAAATCACTCAGGATGCTGAGTATGAGATTTGACACGAGTTTTGACCTGAAGAGCAGGCAGATGGAGCAGAGCAGGGAGGAAGACGTAGCAACCGAGGCGGATTTTCTCAGCAGGGGGTTCCAGGGAACTCCTTTCAGCTCCGATTCCTACAAGGAGAGGTTCACACCGGAGAACGACCTCGACCAGCAGGATATCCCATGGGACCTAAGGGTGTCTTCGGTATTCAGCCTGAATAAGCTCGATCCGGAAAATACAAGAAAGACTTTTTCTGCGAATGTCACGTTCAATTTTCAGCTTACTCCCGGCTGGAGGATCGGTTTCAGGGGGGATTACGATATTATTGACAAGGACATCGGTTACCAGCAGTTCTCTTTCTACAGGGATCTTCACTGCTGGGAGATCAAGGGAAGCTGGACACCCAGCGCATCCAGGCTGTCGGGTATATGGTTCGAAATAAGAGTAAAAGATCCCAAACTGAGCGATCTGAAGATCAAAAAATCATCCCGTGCCCTGGGTTTCCGGTAATGTTTGAAAGAATTACTCTCTCCTGTAAAGCGCCCTGAAATAGTTTTTACCTCAGAGGCACAGAGTGCACGGAGAAGAAATAAAATTCATCCCGCAAAGACGCAGAGACGCAAAGGATTTTAGATTCCCGCAGTCTTCAAGCAGTAATCAAGCATGCAAATCCCCCTTGATCCCCTTTTAAAAAAGGGGAATTATAATATTTTTTCTGGAAAAATTTTAGCAATTCAGGTGATTATTAAGATTGATTCAAACGGGAATTCAGTTTTCTTTACGCCTTTGCGTCTTTGCTGGATATCATCTGTAGTGAAATCCAATTATGCAGAGTTCTTTTTAAAATCGAATACAGTGTATACAGGGATCTTTCCGCTGAAATCCCCTTCCTTCCGGGAAGGATTATATTCAACATCACAGCTTTTGATCACGGGAGATACATACTTTGTTACTTTTTGTGAAAGCTGCTTCTCCTCCCATCTGTGCAGTTTGGTAACTCTCCTTACATCGGGAAGGTCCTGCAGGTCGGGAACCTCTATATTTTTATTGTCTTTGCTGCCTTCTTCTTTTCCGCTGTTATCGGCAAGTGATAAGAGATTGTCTATCTCTTCCTGCGACATAAAATTATCTGCCATTCGATTCTCCTTTCTACTTGAATTATCGGAAAAACCGGGGATGAACTTGAAATTTGAGGGGAGTATTTTGGAGCAGTTTTAATGGCAGATCATTGGTCTCTTTCCTGAGATTTTACTCCACATAGTCATAAAGGCCATAGATTAATAAATAATACATCTCGCATAGACTTATAGAGACAAGTAATCTGGAGTCACCATAATGGAATGCGGGATTTACATCGGGAATATTAAATCATTGCATAAGGAAAAAATGAATTATAATTCACCTTTCTAAAGGTGGATCAAGGGGGATTTTAATCTGGATCTAACTCGCACTGTGTGGTGAGAGGGCGACATGAATTAATCCCTTCATCGTTTTAAGTTTTCTCTGTGCCTCTGCGGTAAAACATTGGAGGAAAGTAATGTACGGTAAAAAATTACTGCCATCAGGAGCGGTCGGATTTAAGTTTCTTATTCTTTATGTAATAGATTATCCCGCCGGTTACAATAAAGAAAAGAAATCCTCCGATGGTCTTGAGTTCAAAAAGCAGGACGTTCGTAACCTCTGAAGAAGGAAAAAGAGAGAAAGCCATAGCAAGGACTGTTGTAAGAAGTCCGCAGACTCCGAAGAAGACCGCAATATGTTTATTTTTCGGGAATCCTGTGATATCTCCGGTTCCCTGATCACTCTTTCTGATATAAATGTAGATTATGAACATGTAAGCATAGGGTATGAAATATACAAGCAGTGTTGTATCGAGCAGGATCAGGTATGCTTCTTCGATAGTCGATCCCAGAAAACTCATCAGAATGAATACCGTAGCTATCACTGCCTGGATAGACACAGCAATGTACGGAGTCTTGTATTTCGGATGCAGTTTGCCGAATGAATCCGGGAGGTAATGGTCTATCCCTGCCACGAACGGCATCCGGGATGCCCCGGTGAACCATGCCATCAGTCCGCCGATCCCGCCTAGAGTGATTAGAAGGGCGATTACATTTGAAGCCCATCCAAGCCCGATCTTGTTTGCCATTGCCGCTATACCCTGGAGGATACCGCTGATAATGTTGATCTCCTCGCGGGGGATCGCGACCAGCAGGGCAAGAGTCCCGAGAATATAAATCCCGGCGATTATCACCCCGGAATGGATTGATGCTTTCGGGATGGTCTTCCTTGGATTCTTAACTTCACCTGCGAGAACAGCGGACAGCTCCAGTCCGGTGAAACCGAAACACATAGTCGCCCAGAATGACAACCGCTCCGAGCTGATCAGGCCGCTGAAAAAGCTGTCAACCGGCATGGGATTGGCTTTTCCGTACTTGAACAGGCATATAATACCGAAGAGGATCAGCGCAGATCCTACTAGCCAGCTTCCGATCCCTCCGATGTTATTCACCCATTTGCCGAGCCGCAGGCCGATTATATTGAAAAATGTTACCACCCATAACGCCCCGAGCGAGAAGAGCAAAACATACATCTTGTCCTCACCAACGCTCTGGAACTCGCTGCCGGCGATGAATACGGAGATCCCTGCTGTGTATACCAGCAGATTCGGGAAATACGGCAGCATGTTCGTCCAGTAACACCATCCGGTAATGAAACCGTGAAAATTCCCGAAAGTCTCTTTTGCCCAGAAGTAGATACCACCCTCACCGGGCATACGTGATGTAAGATCAACCACTGCGAAAACCTGCGGCAGAAAGAAAAACACAAGCGCCGCAAGCCAGAGGATGATCGATGCGTTACCTGTGGAAGCCGCAAGTGATATCCACCTCAATCCGATGATGGCCGTAACATTCAGCAGGATTATATCCCATGTACCTAAGGTTTTTTCAAGTTTCATATGATCAATTAATTAAGCCAACTACTCTCGACTGTAAATCAAGTTATAATTATTTTTATTTTAGTCAATATTGGTTATGATCCAAGCTAATATTCATTTCAATATACTTATTTAATTACACCTTTTTCCTTTAAAAATAATTCTACAGTCTCTTTAATGATTTTTGCCTTTATGACTAATCCTAAATCCATGTATTCCTTTAAACTTACTACAGGTTCAACAGAACTGGGTATATTCTTGTATTTAATTTTTCCCTCCTCAGGAATATAAAATACTTGTGACAGAATACCTAAAAAAATAAATCTTGTTCCCTCAATGATGCCGCTTATTGTTGGATATGTGCCAACATTACATATTACAACTGGGCTACCACTAGATCCCGGGAACACTGAGGCATCTATAAGGAAGTATGGGTATCCATTATAATCAAAAGATAAAGGAGTGGCAGTTTTACCATTCCTTAATAATGGAGTGAAGTTCTTTGTATCACAAATACCGTTTGGATATCCAATAAAGACGATGTCTTCCAATACTAATAATTCCATTAATTCGCTATCAGATGCGATTAGACAATTCGGTATAAATTTTATATACGGTCTATTTCCTTCTGAAACTAACTGTGAATAGATTGAATCAAAACTCAACACTGCAACATCATATTCAGGGTGAAAATACCAAGGATTAGAAAAATTTTCAAGCTTTATATCTATGCTTTTACCTATTAAAGGATAGATATTTGTATCTTCACCTTCAAATGACTAGGTGAATAATAAAATCCCTTTATCAGCATTTTCAACTACATGTCTATTGGTAACAATAAATAGAATACCTTTTTCATCATTTATATCTCTGGAAAAAAGAAAACCTGTACCAATACTCTTGGAAGTTCTAACAAGAACAGTTGTATACATCAGCTGGTTTATAGGGCTATTTAGGTTAATCATGATCTCTCCAAGATATATAAAGTTGAAATACTTGTAAATAGTATTTCAAAATCTCTGTTTTATGAAAAATTCCCTTATTCCGTCTTTCGCGTTTTCTTCTTGGCTGCGGGGAAGAGGATGTTGTTCAGGATCAGCCTGTATCCCGGGGAGTTCTTATGCAGTGATAATTGTGTCGGCGGATCGCCCAGAACATGGGAATAGTCTTCAGGATCGTGTCCCGCAAGGAATGTGAACGATCCCTTTCCATGATTGCCGTGTATATACTTTACCTGCCGGGTACCTTCGGCCTCTCCGAGAATGGTCACGCTTTTTTTGAGAAGAGCGCGGTGGAATCCTGTTGTCTGACCCATGAATCCCTTAACGGTTTTTACATGGTTCTGCGTCAGCATCGTCTGTACAGGATCGTATTTCGCGGCGAATTCGAACAGCTTAAAATAATCGTTATCAGGATTTCTCTCCCAGCGTGTGTTGATACTCGATGGGTAGTCGATATTCGAATATTCATATACCGCAGGATCGGTAACAAGTTTGAATCCGGTGAAAGCCACTGTTTTCGAATAATCGAGTTTACTTTCCCAATCGGGATCAACCGGATCACCGTCGAAAGGAGTTGCGGCTATATCCACATTCTCGGAAGCAAGCGCAATATCGAATGTATCGGTCGCAGAACACATCGCGAATAGAAATCCGCCCTTTGCCATATAGTCTTTTATCCATCTCGCAACGGCTTTCTTCTCTTCGGATACTTTTGTATATCCGAGCTTCGCTGCCGTCTCCTCTGAAAGCTGTTTATCCTCCAGGTACCACTTCATACCGCCGTAATTCGCGTAGAATTTTCCATACTGTCCTGTGAAATCCTCGTGGTGAAGATGGAGCCAGTCATAGCCCTCAAGCTCGCCCTGCAGCACTTCCTCATCCCAGAGGATCTTATACGGGATTTCTGCATAAGTCAAAGCAAGTGTAACAGCATCGTCCCAGGGCTGTTTGTTCGGAGGTGAGTAGACAGCGATAAGAGGGGCTTTCTCCAGTTTCACAAGCTCCATATTGCTGTTGTTGACCGTATTATGGATGGTCAGAACATCAGAATCCCTCAGTATCTGGAATGATACACCGCGAATCCTCAACTCTGATTCAAGCGCGGCGAAATATTTTATCAGGAATGATCCGCCTTTATAGTTGAGAAGCCAGTCGACATTCTGTTGGTTTTCAAGGCTCCAGAACGCTATACCGTAGGCTTTGAGATGGTCATTCTGAGTACGATCCATAGGGATTAGGACATACTGCGCGGAAGTATTTATGAATGAAAATAATAGCAAAGTTATAATAATGGTAAGTGTTAACGCAGTTTTTGATAAATTGTATTTCACAGAGACCTTTATTATAATTTTAACCTGTTCAAGATTTTTAAATCTGTCCTGTCAGAGATTTCTCCGCTTTGTCCCTCCCGCGGTTAGCGGGATCGGTACTACGGTCGAAATGACATTTTATATCCTGGAAACACGATCTGTCATTTCGAGAGAAGCCCCGAATACTGGGGGGCAAGACGGGAAATCTCAGCACTTAGCCGCTATCTAATTATTCAGCAGCTTATGTGAAAACTTTAGTATTAGATATTTCTACCCAGTATTCTTCAATACCCTGAGCCTTTTTCGTACTTCATCAAGATAAATGCTGCCGGGGTATGTTCTGAGAAAAGATTCGTATATCTCTATAGCCTTTCCCGGATCTATCAGTTCTTTCTCGAATATACTGCCTGTTTTAAAAAGTGATTTTTCAATATAAATACTTCCAGGGAATTCTGAAATAAGTTTTTCAAAGGTTTTAACAGATCCTTCAGGATTGTTGAGCTCTCTTTTGGTCAAAGCAAGCTTATATAAAATATCGTCTTTCAGGTCATGCTTCTTTAGACTGTCATATAGGTACTGTAGTGCGGATTCGGCTTCAGAATTCTTTTTCATCATGATGAGCAGATCTGCTGCAGCAAACTCCTTTAAAACATCATGATCTCTCCAGCTGTTATCCTCAAAGAACATTATTACCTCAAGGATGTCATTACTCAGATCGTTCTCATGCGGAATCTCCAGGTAGAGCTCATTAGCCTTCTGAACGGCATTGCCGAACTTAGCTTTATAATATTCGTTATGGATCAGCCTGAGACGCGCCTCAAACTTCAGGTCCTGGAGCTGATTTCCGGCTTTCTCAAGGATTTTGTAGAATCTATCCGATCCTTCGAGGTCACCTTTAGCTCGGAAGCAGTCCCCGATCCTGAGGGCCGCTTCCCAGGCAATATTAGAATTAGGTGCAAGTTTCCGGACATTCAGATAAGAGTCTATCGCGCTATCCAGATCGAAAAGATGATCGTAACTGATCTTACCAAGCCTGTAATAAGCCTCGAGCACCCAGGGAGTTCCGGGATGATCGGAGATAACGTTTCTGTAGGTTAGGGCGGCCCGGTTCCTATGATCAATCCGGATAGAATCAGGAGTCATTTCTGATGATGCATCAGAGAAACCGCTTTCCTCGTATGATCTTGCAAGACCGAATTTTGCCCGCGCTGTATACTGATTTCCCGGATATTTATTAAGGAGATGGGAGTAACCAAGAATGGAGAACTCATATACTCCCATATTTTGAAGCTGGTCTGAATAATTCAGTAAATTGTTACCGGGACTTTTGGTGAGATCATCGAGCCCGTCATAGCTGTGAAATGCCTTCTCATACTCTCTATTCTTAATAAAAAATCCGGATAGAAGTCTTTTTACATCTTTGTCTTCCGGGTTTTTATCTATAAAATCTTCGAGTCGATTTGTCACTTCAGCAACCACCTCACTGTCCGGCGGGAACGAATTGATCATTCTTTCTGCCGTTGCATAGAGTCTTCTATCCTTTTCAATGCTGATAAGATATTCAGAAACAGCCATCCGGTAGTTCCGTCTCTGGTAATGAAGGTTTCCGAGAGCGTAGGAAAAAGTTGTGGGATTATTCAGGTGTTCCCTCCCTCTAAGCAATGTCTTTATAGCCTCATCCTGCAGTCGAACAACCTGCTGGAATTGGGAAACTGTCCTGTAAACAGCCTCGTTATCAGGGTCATTTTCTATTATCTTATTCCAAAACGCCTGTGCTTCAATTTCTTTACCGGATCTGTATAATACTCTTGCTTTTTCCCCGAGAAGATTTATATTATTCTTACGTGTGGCCAGTCTGTAATCGATCATGATGAGCAATTCATCATATCGCTTCATTCTCTCGAGAAGCTGGGAGTATTGTACGTAAACAGCGTTATGCTGAGGCTGTTCTTTGTATAACTGACTGTAAAGTTCCACAGCCCGAGCATGAAAACCCTGGTTTGCCAGTTTTCTTGCATGCCTGAGTCTTTGTTCAAATGAAGGGCCCTGTCCATTCACAACGGTATTAATCAGTAGCGTAATAATCAGGATGGTCAGTGTTCTGAAAATTAATCGCTCTGTAATTCTTAAACCTTGCATATTTACTGCCGATATATTTTATAATAGTATGAATACAATTTCAAAAAACGGAAACCCGGCAACTGTATTCAGTGTTTAAATTATTAGAAAGGTTAATTATTTATGACATTTTTTAATATACAGCTTCTTATTCTTATATTTGTATTCGGCGTTACCATCGGTTGTATAACTGCTTATTTTTTTATGAAACGGGCGATCAATAAAAATATGCGTTCTATCGCAAATCTTGCCCAAATACTAAATAACCAGAAATCAAAAGATAAAAAAGAATTTAACGCGCGTCGGGAAAACATTCTGCTTCTGGCTGAAAAACTCAAACAGATCGAGTCTTCTGTAAGCGTCAGCAGGAAAAAGGAAATCAGTAAACATATAGACAAACTGAATCAACTTCTTTCGCAGACTGGTATTTCCGAAATAGAAAAAGACGCCTAATCTTTATCCTTCTTCTTTATTTTCCTGTTTAGATTTTCAAAGTACTTCTTTATCAGGTCTTCAAAGTCTCTGTTATATCCTTCTTTCAATGCTTTCAATAATTCTTTTTCGAGAAAATTCTGATATTCTCCCAGGTTCTCGGGCAGTTTTCCAGGATCCAGCGGATCGTATTGATTTGCAGCCTCAGCTACTCTTTTATTACTGAAATCTCTCCTGTGGATCGATTTCTGAGCATCGAGCATTCTCGATAGTATTCTTTCCTGGAGTTCGATGGTCTGATCTGATAGTTTCGATTCCTTCATGTCGTCAACAACATCCTTCATTTCATTTGCCAGTTCCCCGAGGCGGTCACTCATACCGCCTCCCTTACCCTTCATATCTTTCTTAAGCTGCTCGAGGCTTCTCCTCAGCATCTGCTGTTCCTGAATCAGTCTTTCAAGCGCTGCCTGCTGTTCGGGAGTCAGCCCACCCTGCTGCGGCATCGACATAGTCTCCTGGTTAATCTGGCTCTGCTGCTGGGATAATTGTTCCATCTTTTCCATAAATTCTTCAAAACCCATCCCTGTACCAGATTCTTTTGCCTGGTTTAGAGATTTTCTCAGCTCCATGATTGATTTGTTCAATGCCGCCATAGCAATCTGCTGCCTGAGATTTGTAACATTGCTGTTCCTTTCTTCAAGCGCAGAGATGGCATTGTTCATTGCATTCGAAGCTCCGGTAAGGTGATTTCCGAGCTCAGGTGTCAGAAAGAACGTTTTCTCGGACAAGATTACAAGTTTACCAACAGTTCTTTCAAGACCTGTAAGCAGGTCATGCTGTTGAGAAGCGACATCAGTGAATTTGTCGCTGTTTACTGTAAGTCTGCCGGTCTGCCGCTTTACGTCTTCCTGGTCTTTTGATAATTCCAGCATATCATATACGGATCTTCTGATCCCCAATATTATTTCGTCTTTCTGTTCATCGGAGATCTCCCTGTCTGCGTTCTTCAGGTTCTGCTCGACCTCCCTGAGATCGTCCTCGATCTCTTTTCCTTTCTCCATAGATTGTACCGTGTTCTGAGACTGTAAAGTGCTGCTCATATTGCGCATTTTCCGGGGAATTTCCCTATTTTCTATCAGTTCTTTCGCATTGTTGATATCATCAGATGAAACATCAGGCTGATCTATCAGTTTTTCCTGCAGTCTGTCTATAGTATCTTTCAGGTTATCCATACTGCCGGCAAGGTCGTTCTCCCGGCGCGCGAGTCTCTCCTTAGAATCCTGGATCTTCTTATCCACAAAGTTGTCAAGAGTGTCTAGCGCAGTATTTATAGCCTGCTGGGTTTCCCTTATATTTTCTGCCTTGATAACGACCTCATCGATCATCTGATCAACTTGCAGTCTTTTCATGATATTAAGGGTTCTGTCAAGCTTCTTTATAAAGTCTTCCTGCAGGTCCTTCAGGTCCCGAACATCCTTTCTGCTCTGATTTATATCTGCATTCTCCTCGAGAGATCTCTGCATTCTCTCCATAATGGAGTTCAGTTCAGAAGAATTTATTTCCTTCATCAATTCCTGAAGTTCCCTGTATTTATCCAGTGTCTCTGCAGAAAGGAGATCATTAGACTCAAATTTATTAATTAGTTTTTCAATCTCAGAGCCGATGTTTTCTAACCTCTCCTGAAGCTCCTGCTGCTTTTTTGAAGATTCTTCTGCCGCCTTCTGCTTCTCCCATTCAAGTTCTGATGCAGTCTCAAAATCATGGGAAAGATCTTTAAGTCTTTCAGCCAGGTCCCGGCTTTCTCTTAACACATCGGAAATCTCTTCTCCCTGCTGCTCTTGAACCTTCGCAGCCTCTGAGAACAAATCTTCAAGTGAAGGATACCTTATGATAAAAAAGTCGGTTCTCGATCTTTTTGGCCCGGATATCACATCATTGTCATCAACCTCACCGAAATAAAGGATCTGATCTTCCGGAAAAAGCGAAATGTTCTTCAGTTCCCAGAGGTAATATATATCCTGGACAACACCGGTATTCTTGTCGATGTTGAAGTTCAGGAAATTAAACCTTCTTCTATCCGCGATTAGTTTTTCAAGGCTTTCCGGGCTCAAAACCTCTTCAGCTTCATTACGGTCAACGATCAAATATCCTAACCTTAAAGACCGTACACCGAAATCATCACCAACTCTGAATCCCAGGAACTGCCTCTTGTCTTCCGTAAGATCAGAATTCTCGCCGGGTAGTATATTCTGAATATATGGTTCGTCATCATTAACGCATGTAATTCGGTATTCGATAGGATCGCTGTTTGTTATCCCGTTATTATCAGTTAAATGGACAATATAAGAATCGTTATTATTTATCCTGAAACCGGCCTTACCAGTCTGACCTGTTATTTCAATGGGAATAGATGAACTGTCAGAGAAAAGAATCATGCCACCTGAGATTTCTTTGTTGAAGGCGAATTCCGCAATCACTTCAGTTCCCCTGAGTGCGGCAATATCTCCGATATTATCCTCGAGGTATCTGCTTCCGAGCTCAGAATATTCCGGGTAGTCAAGGTGTATCTTGATTTTACGTACAAGTGGCCTGTGGATTACATTAACATTATAATTTTCGGTGTCAATGTTTCTTGTCAGGAGCAGTCCTGCTTTCTCTTTACCCCTGATATAGTAAGAGAATGATTCTCTTGCTTTTTCCATCCTGAAAACATAGCTGCCGCCTCCGGTTTCAGCGAGCTCGCTCTCCCGGTATTCATCCTGATTGTCTTTCTTTGTGAATATTGCCATCCCAATAGGTTCCCTGCCCACTGTCTTGACGGTGATTTCGAATGGATCATTCCTCAGGATTTCTGAGTGCCCCGGTGAAACGGTTATCGTAAATGATCTCGGAACAGGATAGACTGTAGATGGATTTATCAGACGGACAAATGCAGAATATACTCCACCCGAGCTTATTAAACTGATCATTATAATCGATACGGTAAATATCAAGAAGTACTTTCCTTGCTTTTTAACAGCAGAATAATCGAGGCTTTTATTGAAATCATAATTCGCGAATTTTTCTCCTGCCCTGTTCATAGTTTCTACTGCAAGAGAGGGGGAGTACTGCTCACGGTTATCCTGCATCTGCCGGAATACCTGGATTGCATTGATAAGCCTGTCCCTGATCTCCGGAAAAGTATCTCCAACCCTGAGTGAGAGAGATTCATATGAGAAGTATCTATCTTTCCCGATCCATGCTCTGAATGGCCTGAATCCGTGATAAGTCAATGATATTATAATGAATAATAATATAATAATGATCAAAACGGTCCTCACAGATATAGATAGCCAGAACAGGCTTTCCAGAAATGAGAAAAGCGTGATCAATGATCCCGCTGTAACTATGAATTTGACGGCAAAGACGGACGTGAAAAGGATAAGCTCCCGGGATCTCAGAGCCTTCAGTTTTACCAGGAAGGTTATATAAGTTTTTTCTGATCCCATATCATCATCTGCGATAAAATCTACAAAATACATTTAACCGCTTATTTAAGTCTGCGCTTTACTCGGAAATCACTCTATACTATTACGCAGGCTGAAGCCTGCGGCTATCGCTAAAAGTACTGAAGATTATATTAATTCTATTCAATAGAATACAAAGAGTTCCGGTTTTTATTCGACAGTATCAAAATGACAGTTTCAATCCGGCAAAAAATGACCTGCCCGGCATGGGAACATCCCGGATTTCATAATAGCTATCATCGGCCAGGTTCATTCCCTCTAAAGTAAATAGTATGTTGTCGAACTTCAGTATGATCTTTGCATTCAATATCCAATATTTATTCAGCTCTTGCCTGTCTTTAAATTGAATTGATGGATAGAAGCTTATCAAATCTGAAACCGCTATACCGGGATCAAGCGATAATTGGTGCCTCGGATGGATGAAGACATATTTAGAGATAAATCCTTCCTGCTCCTTGTCCTGATCCAGGTAAGTATAATTCATATTTAGCCATATTCTGTCGCTGATATCGATCTCCAGAGATTGTTCCAATCCCTTTGATGTTATCTTAAACAGGTTTGCGACCTGCCATGGATCTGATTCATCATTCTTTAACCAGTCTATCGTCTCCTCCTGGATCCTGAAATAAAAAGTCGATTCACCCGTGATATTCTGTCCAAGGGTATATTCAGCACCTATATCAAAGGCGAGTGCTTTTTCCGGTTTGAGTTCAGGATTTCCCCTGTTTGCCGGAGAATCGTAATACAACTCCAGGAATGTCGGAGCTCTGAATGACCTTCCTGCAGAGGCCCTTAACACCAGGTCGGCATTGACAATATAACCCGCACTGACAGATGGATTGAACTGGTTTTCCCAGAGTGAATGCCTGTCATATCTTAGCCCGAGGTTGAAGAAAAACAGGTCATCATGATCATAACCGTATTCTGAGAAAATCGAAAAACGGTTAACGTCATGTTTTCCCAGGCTGGAACTTGTTATATCTTCATAAACGAAATCAGTCCCGAACGAAAATATCCCAATATTCCCGGTTTTATATTTCCCCGTGATCTCCGCTGCGGCCCTTCTCGTTGTATGGTTTACCTGGTAGATCGAAGGATCGTCTACAGATAAATTAAAATAGTCTTCATGCTGCTTGAAATAGGTTGTCGCACTGAGCTTAAAACCCGAGTTGAAGGTATGGTTTCCCCTGATCTGTGCCATGTACGAGTCGATTTCCTCAAAGGAATCCCAGTTTTTCCCGTAATATTCATTCGCCCCGAAATCCTTCATTATATATCCTGCAAAGAGATTCAGTTTTGAGTTTTCTAATTTAAGATCGGACTGAAAGTTTACGATATTATTAAGATACTCAGTATCCTTTCTGTATCCGTCTGATCTTGAATTTTCGATTGTTATCCTATTCCTGAAGTCTGATCCCGGTAAGAATGCTGAAACTGAAGAAGTAATAGTTCCGAACGATCCTGCCTTCAGACTCAGATTGTATTTCTTCTGGTCTGAATTTTTTGTTATAATATTAACAACTCCGCCGAAGGCATCAGGGCCGTACAAAGCCGAGCTCTGCCCGCGCAAAATCTCGATATTCTCGATATCGGCAAGGGATACAGGAAGGTTCATGTTATGATGACCGGTCTGCGGATCGTTTATCCTCATCCCGTTCAGCAGTATCAGCACCTGCTCGAATCCTGCGCCCCTAAGAGATATATCAGACTGGACACCGGGAATTCCTCGTGAGTTGACAGAGACTCCCAGTGCGCGGTCAAGAAGACCCGGCACTGAGAGGACAGACTGCTTTCCGATTTCTTCTGATGTTATTTTTGATACATTGCGGGTTAATGAGAACTTGGGATCGATCCTTGTTGCAGTTACATTGACAGTATCCATAATCAATGTTTTTATCTGCTGTGCACCTGCCGAAGAAGAAAAACATATTAATAGAATTATTGTGATTCTCAATGCTTTCATCTATTCACTTTCTAAAACTTTTATCTTATAACAATTGATGACCGGATCAGGTTTCTATTACCCGATCAGCGAACACAAAATGTATGAAATAAAATTGACTATTGAAATAATTATAATATACAATTGCGTTTTAATAAAAAAACTATATTTTTTTATGTACTCACCTGGTTTGCAGGATAAGGAATTCATTTTGCATGGAGGGATCGATAATGCTCCGCAATCTAATAACAGCAATTCTTATTTCTCTGGTTGTATTCTCATGCAGTGATGATACACAATATATTGATGGTATCAGAATAGTCTTAAGTGAAAAACCTGAATACGAGAGTAATAAACTTATCCGACTGGAAAAACTGTACAGCATTAAGACTATAGACGACGAAGATCAGTATTATATTGACGGTATAAACAAAAGAAGCGCAATTGAATTCGACGGGAATAACAACATGTATGTTCTGGGTAATGATGAACATATAACAGTTTTTAATAACGAAGGAAAATATTTAAAAACATTAGCGGGAGCCGGACAGGGACCTAATGAAATTGATAGGGGAAGACTGTTTTATATACACAACGAGAGAATTAGTGTTTTGAATTATGCTTTCAAGTTAAAAATTCTTGATTTAAATGGTAACTATATATCCAATCACACTCTAAAAAGTCTTAATTATTTCCAGATTAAACCAGTTGGGAGTAGTTATTATACATTTCATGGTGTAGTTGATTTTTCCACAATGAAAGTAACTTTCGAATTGTCCACAATGGACTTTAACTCTGATTCCCTCAAAACCATATTCAACTATAACCATCATATACCTCTGACCGAATTACAGTTTAATATACTGGTTCCGTATTGGATATATATTACATCAGCCGGGGAGTTCTTTTTTCCTGAGGATAATTATAATAATTATCTGATCACCAGATATAATATCGCCGGGAAAAAGAAATTTACGTTTGGCAGAAAATATTCCGGAATGAAATATTCAGAAAAATATAAAGAGAATTTTAAGCGGATTTTCAAAAGACAAATAGACTCCGGAATAAACCTTGTAATCCCTCCTTATCCTCCGATAGTAAGAAAAATACTGATAGATAACCGGAGTAATATCTGGATAGTGTCCGGAGAAACATCTGAAGATCGTCAGGAGTTGGATTTTGAGAATACAGTTGATATATTCAATTCAAATGGAAAATGGTTATATTCTTTTAAATCTTCCAACGTATCCCAATTCAGTGAGATTAATAATAACAGACTATACAATATTACTTTGATAAATCCAGAAACGGATGAGCAGTTTATAGATGTATATGAGATCAGATACTTGAAATGAACATAATTCTTTTTATAACGGAAAGACTGGATATTCACATTAGTAATTGAATACCTGTTTAATCATAGCAGACATCCCCGGATATGTCTTCACCTCGCATCAAGGGATCCAGATTTTATAGCTTACAGTGTATTCACTCAAAGACTCCTTGGGAAATACTGGAATCCTCTCATTTTCTGCGGGAAGAGAAATAAGCTAGAAATAGAAATAATTTTTCACATTTATATTTACATATTTACATTCGAGAAACGATCTCTTTAACAAATTAATTGACTATATTAGATAATTGAATTATATTGTAAAGGCTGTACCCGCGAAAAACCAATTGTTACATACCTCCTCCGGGGAAGCATTTCTCAAATATCTTTAAGCGTACAATCGTTTAATCTGTTTGTGAAAAAATTCTTAAATTAGAAAAGTTTTTCTGAATATTTTTCAGAATTGATAATATATAATACTTTAGCTTTCACTTTTCAGCAGGAAAAATCCCTGTAATGCGATGGTATAAAAATTGCATTAACCTGTATGGGGAAAACCATTTTTCAGGTATTATAGCAGCCGCTTCAAAAAGAATATAATTAAATCCGGTTATTAACGAAATATAAGGAGAATTTGATATGAGTTTGTATGACAAATTGAAATCTCAGGTTGATGAGTTACGTGCAACCAGAAAACAGATCCTGACTGAGCACGGTGATACAAAGATCTCCGATGTTACTGTAAAGCAGGCTTTTGGAGGTATGAGAGGCATAAAAGGTATGATCTGCGACACATCAGTCGTAGAGCCGGACAAGGGCCTTATCATTCGCGGTTATCCTCTTTCTGAGGTTGCCGACAGATGGCCTGAAGATATCTTTTATCTTCTCTGTACAGGCGAGCTTCCTTCAGAAGATGACGTGAAGTCGATTCGTAAAGATTTCGCAGACCGCGCAGAGCTTCCCGGTTATGTGATCGATGTCCTGAAAGCCATGCCAGCGGATTCTCACCCGATGGCCATGCTCGATACAGGTGTCCTGGTAATGCAGAGAGAATCACAATTCTACAAAAAATACCAGGAAGGTATGCCGAAGACTGAATACTGGGAGCCGATGCTCGAAGATTCATTGAAGCTTCTCGCCGTTCTTCCCGCGATCGCAGGCGCTGTTTACAGGATTCGCTTTAACAAAGGCGACGTGATACCGTCAGACCAGAGTCTTGACTGGGGCGCAAACTATGCAAATATGCTCGGTATCGAAGATCCCGACGGTAAGTTTGCAGACCTTATCAGACTGTACCTGACGCTCCACTGCGACCATGAAGGCGGTAACGTCAGCGCTAATACCTGCCACACTGTAGGTTCTGCACTGTCTGACGCTTACTATGCAGTATCAGCGGGTTTGAATGGTCTTGCCGGTCCTCTTCACGGACTCGCAAACCAGGAATGCCTGAAGTTCGTCCTCGAGATCAACGAGAAATACAATGGATCACCGACTAAAGAACAGCTCACAGAGTATGCATGGAACAACCTGAATTCAGGAAAGGTTATTCCGGGTTACGGCCATGCAGTACTCCGTGTAACCGATCCGCGTTTCGATGCATTCCTTGCATTCGGTGCAAAGAACTTCCCGGAAGACCCGGTATTCAAGACTGTCGAACTGATGTTCAACACAGTTCCGGATATCCTGAAAGAGCACGGAAAGGCAGCGAATCCATGGCCGAACGTAGACGCCGGTTCTGGTGCGCTTCTGCATCATTTCGGACTGAGAGAATTCTCATACTACACTGTACTCTTCAGCGTATCACGTGCAATGGGTATGACCTCACAGCTGATAGTGAACAGACTTCTCGGTACAGCTATTACAAGACCGAAATCTGTTAGCACGAAATGGATCCAGGATTTCGTCAACTAATTTGATTCCAGGCAAAATGCCGATTCAACCCGGGCTGATCATTCAGTCCGGGTTTTTTTTCTCTCACCACAGAGGCACAGAGTTCCAAGAGAAAAACTAATAAAAAGCAGCTCGCTAAAACGAAGAGACGCAAAGAAACAAAAAAATTTCCGCAAAAAGAATGCGGGAATGACATCTGAGTTGTTGTATCATTGCACTAGTAGAATTTTTATTATGATTCCCCCTTTTAAAGGGGGATAAAGGGGGATTTTATGAGCTGGATTTCTGCTAAAAGGATAACCGCAATATTTTATAGGAATCCCGATCTCTATGTTAAAGGTATGTCACAATGATATTATAACCACCAAACACCCTCAAACGAGTTTGTGGGTGCCATGATAGATCAAGAACAACCGTCATTCCCGTTTGTAGAATTTGATTTATCAGATTCTAAAATTTTCTATTTGAACTTGATAAATCAATATCCACATCTTCTATTTTATCTCCTTCCCGTTCCAGCGTCTTTGCGAGATGAATATATCAATATTTCTCTTCATCTTTGTGTTACTGCAGTGAGAAAATAAACCATTTGCATTATTTTTTTTATGCCGTATATTAATAGACAGTTAACCATTCCCGGTTTTTATGAGAAAACTGGCTGTAATATATACGATCTCTATAATCCTCTATATTTCCTGCGGGGGAGCTCCGAAAGAGGATTTCGTTCCGGTCAAACCTCAGGATAAAGTAATGGAATACCCTTATCCTGCAGAGGAAGTCTGGAAGGCTATCCATGTTGTTCTGGCTAAAGATGATAAAATTGACATTGGAGATACCGATTCCGATAATATGATCATTAGAACTCTTGCGGTCCCGATTGATCCTGATTCAGAGATGGGGAAGGCCGTTTTCTTCAGGGAGAGTGGTGAATTCTTCGTTCACCTCGGGAAATATTTCCTGACGATTACTCTGAAGTCAGTCAGCGAGATTAGTACAACGGTTTACATAGAGGTGGAGATTTCCAAAAAGGTCCGCAGTTACAGGTATTTCAAGTGGAATCCCCAGCAGTCGAATGGTTATATCGAAAAAAAATTTTTCAACGACCTGAGCAAGGCATTGAACCAGTAGTTAAGTTTATTAGATGATAATCGTTAAAGCTGCCTATAATCAATACCATGCCATTCTCTGAGATTTCTCGGCTTGCCCCTCATTTTTCGGTGCTTCGCTCGAAATGACAATAAGTATCAAACATACTGTCAATACGAGTGGAGTTCCGAGGTATCGGATCGTAACCGAAAAAACTCAGAAATTAACCTTGTGGATTCCGATGTGAGGGAGTAAATATAGCACACAAACAAAAAGGGCGCCTGTAAGACGCCCTATTTATTTCAGAATATTATTCGGAATTATTTATCATACCACTGATCAGCAAGGACAATACATTTCTTGGAATATTCGCGTCCACCGATAGTCAGCACCACAGTATATTCACCAGGTCCGGCATCCTTAGTCTCATACCTCAGCCTGCCGGTGAATCTTGCGGCTCTTTCAGCGCCGAATCTGTCGATATACTGCTGTTTAAGTGTTTCGACTTCTTCATCGGAACGTTCTCTTCTTTCCGTGAAATTCCAGAGGACTTTATTTAGTCCTGCTTTACTGCTTGCATTATATTCTCTGATAGCGCGGGCACCTTTATAGACAGTAACCTTCGCTCTTCCGCTGACATCGTTTTTCAGGTAGTAATTAATGACAGAACCTCTCGGTTCACTTTTGCCGTTGTAATTATTAAAGGCATAATTCCTGAAATTGTTGTCAAACCACTTGACTTTCGGTTCGATATCGAACAGGTGAACGCTTTTTGACATCACTTCATCGGTCAGTTCCTGTAGAGGGCTGATGTCCGTTATGAAAGCTCCCCTTCCGTGAGTACCGACTACAAGATCGTTCTCGCGCGGATGGATCAGGATATCCTGACATCCGTTTGTAGGCATATTATTCTTCATCCTTGTCCAGCTGTCACCGCCATTCAGAGAAACATATACAGCCTTTTCAGAACCAATGAAAAGCAGGTTTGGATTCTTGTGATCTTCGATTATGTCGTTAATCGGTTCATCGACCGGAAGTTTATTTGCAATCGATGTCCATGTCCTCCCGAAATCAGTGGTTTTGTATACGAAAGGCCTGAAATCGTCCCTGCGGTACCCGGTATAAGAAATATACGCTGTTCCTTCATAATGGTTTGAAGCAGTTACACGGCTAACCCAGTATTCGGGATTGCCGGGGATCCTGCTGTTCATCAGTGTCCAGGTATCACCGCCGTCATTTGTCATCTGTACATTACCGTCGTCTGTACCAACCCAGATCAGACCTTCTTTTACCGGGGATTCCGAAACTGTAGTGATCGTACAGTACTGTATATTCCCGTCACCGCCTTTACCGGTAGTCAGTTTTGCGGGATCGTTAGTTGTCAGGTCCGGGCTTACCGGGTACATTTTTTCACCTTTAAAGTCCGATCTGTAGAGCATGTTCCCGCCGAAATAGATTCTATTGTGGTTATGTGGAGAGATCAGTATAGGTGAATTCCAGTTAAAACGGGCTTCGGGATCGGTCGGCCTGATGCTCACTCTTTCTCCCGTAAGCTGGTCCAGCCTTGAAACATTCCCAAACTGCCACTCATTATAGAGCCATCTGCTGTCCACAGGATCAATTACATTGTAGAAACCGTCACCGCCGCCAACCGTATGCCAGTCCTCAAACCTGATAGGATTGTAATCTCTTTTCGTACTCGGGCCTTTCTTGGAGCCGTTGTCCTGGAGTCCACCATATACGTTATACGGATATTCCATATCTACGCCTATCGCGTAGAATTGTGCAAGAGGCTGATAATCAGGATGGAACCAGTTCTCTCCGCCGTCGAAAGTTACGCCCATTCCGTGGTCATAACCGAGGATCATGTGAAGTGAGTTCTTCGGGTTGATCCACAGTGCATGATCATCACCGCCGAATCCGAGCGGACGTCTCTGCCATGATTCGCCGCCGTCTTTCGTTCCCCATGATGCTGCGCTTAGAACGTGGACTACTTTGTCATCGTTAGGATCGATAATTATCTGGCCATAATAGTAAGCCGGGCCGCCGCCGATAGAGCGGTCATCGGGGCTGACTTTTCTCCATGACCTACCCTTGTTATCGGATCTGTAGATCTCACCACCGATCATCCCGCCGGATGATTTATGAGCCAGGAGTTCCTGGTAACGTTCTTCTTCGGACATTCCTCTTTTATTTGCATTCTCTATGGTGGCATAGAGAATATTCGGATTGCTATGGTAGACGTCGATCCCTATCCTGCCAAGCATTCCGCCGGGGAGCCCGTTCGTGAGCTTTTCCCATGATCTTCCGGCATTTGTAGTTTTGTAGATCCCGCTTCCCGGACCGCCGAGGTCAAAAGAAAAGGGGACGCGTACCTTGTCATAAGTACAGGCATAAAGAGTATTATTACTTTTCGGATCCATGACAACATCGATGACACCGATATTCTTGTCTTTTACTACGATATCAAGACTCTTTGTCCATGTTCTGCCGCCGTCGGTTGTTTTATACAGGCCGCGTTCTTCATTCTCTGAATAAAGGTGTCCTGCTGCAGCTACATAGACTATGTCAGGATTCTTGGGGTGTACAACGATCCTGCCGATATGATGACTTTCCTTGAGTCCCATATTCGTCCATGTTTCTCCACCGTCTGTGGATTTATAAATTCCGTCACCCCAATACATACTACGCGAGTTATTACTTTCCCCTGTACCTACGTATACTATATTGGGATTCGACTGCGATAAAGCAACAGCGCCGATAGATATCACATTCTCATTATCGAATACAGGCTTATAAGTGAGGCCGTGGTTCTCTGTTTTCCAGAGTCCTCCAGAACCTGTTGCAGCATAGAAGATCCAGGGTGTTTCTTCCACTACTGCATAATCAACGAACCTGCCGCTCTGGCGGGTAGGGCCGATCTCTCTGTATTCGAAGAACTTCAGGAAATCTTCCGTTACCTGCTGGGCGGGAGAATCGCCGGCTAAAGTGAATACCAGTAAAACGCAAGCCATAAGGCCTAAATAAACTCTCTTACTTTTCATACTCAATTCTCCGTTTTTATATATTAGTATTATTGTTGCTTATCTTCCGTAAATAAAACCGGATTTAGTTTCTGAGATTTCCCGGTTCTGTTCCAATACCCCGGAACTCCAATTGAAATGACAATTAGTGTTACTTCGCATGTCATTTCGACCGATGTCCTGATCCCTCTCAGAGGTAAAAGGACGAGGCGGAGAAATCTCAAAGAAGAACTTCCAGACTTCCAATAGTATTATATGGTATATTTATTAGATTAATCAGTATTTTTCTCTAGCCTTGAAATATTCTTTGTATGTTTCGGGTTTCAGGTGTTTCATGAAATAGTCCAGTCTCAATCGTGAAGCATACCTGCCGGCTGCACCCCTGATACCGTGCCTGTGCTCAGGATACAGCATGAGATCGAAGTCTTTGTCTGCCTCTATCAGTGCATTTACCAGTTGGATTGTATTGCTCGGATGTACGTTATTATCGATCGTCCCATGGGTCAGCAGCAGTTTACCACGCAGGTTTTCTGCATAGTTCATAGCTGAACCAGAATCATAACCTTCTTTATTTTCCTGGGGAGTTCTCATGTATCGTTCGGTATAGATTGAGTCGTAGTTGCGCCAGTCTGTTACAGACGATCCTGCAACACCGACTGTAAATACATCCGGATACCTGAGCATGAGCATACAAGTAGAGTAACCTCCGTACGAACCACCGTATACGCCTACTCGTGTGCCGTCAACATATGGCCTTTGCCTCAGGAATTTCACCCCTGCGGCGTAATCATCCATCTCGACCTGGCCAAGCTTCATGTAATTCAGGGTTTGAAATTCCTTCCCGCGGTTACCAGAGCCCCTGTAATTCATTCTTAAAACGATGAAACCTAGCTGCGCAAGACGCTGATAGTAACCTGCGGTTTGATAGCTGTTTCTTGCGTCCTGTGATCCCGGTCCTCCATACAGCGGGACTATTAAGGGATATTTTTTATTCGGATCGAAATTCGCAGGTTTGAAGACAAGACCGACAAGATTATGATAACCATCCGCGGCTTTGAAATGGATCGTTTCAGGTTTTTCAAGTCCCTGCTCTTTAACCTTTTCGATATTCGTAAATGCCAGCTGGCGGATAAGCTTTCCCTTAGTATTATAAATATTAGTAACAGAAGGTTCATCGAGGGATGAAAACCTGTCCGTATAATATTTGGCTGCCGGATCGATACTGACATTGTGCTGTCCGGTCTCTTTTGTGAGCTGAGAGAATTTTGAACCGCCGAATTTCACGCTGTAGAAATATGATTCGAGTCCCATGTTCCGGTTGCCGGTGAAATAGATGGTTTTGTTCTTTTCATCTACTTCGGATATTCGGCCGACAGGCCACTCACCTTCGGTAAGGGCTTTTTCGAGTGTGCCGTCAAAATTGTACATATATATATGGTTCCAGCCGGTTCTTTCGGAAGTCCATATAAATCTCTCGTCATCATTCAGCTGGATGAAGTTATCATGAAGCCTTACATAGCAATCTTCAGTCTCTGTAAGTATCGTCCTTACATTTCTATCTTCAAGATCATAGCTGAGAAGCTCAAGTTTATTCTGTCTTCTATTCATCCTTCTGAAAGTCAGCTCGCTTCCGTCATTTTTCCAAACAGGTCTGACAATGTACGTGTCGGGCCCGGGATTAGTTGGGATCTCAACATTATCACCTGTCTCTGTATCGACAATAAACAGTCTGACTGTCGGATTCGGTTCACCAGCTTTCGGATATCTCTCGAGCTCCAGTACGACTTCAACACTCAGTTCATGGACAATAGGGAAATTATACACATCTGTCTCGTTGTACTGCAGATAGGCTATCTTACTGTTATCAGGCGAGAACCAATAGGCATCTCTCTGTCCGAATTCTTCCGGATAAACCCAGCTCGGTCTTCCGTTCATTTTTTCTTCGCTGCCATATGTCAATCTTTTTTCCCTTCCGGTTTTAGTATCGACAATGTACAGGTCATATTCTTTTACATAGGCAAATTTACCGTAATCGTGTGAATAGGTGCCGTTCCAGAGCTGACTCGATCTCATTCTGCGCATAAGATCCCTGGAATTCGGTTGTCTTTTCACGTCGGGCCTGTTCATTTTACGCAATGATTTATCTTTTAGGTTAAAGAGGAAATCTGCCTTCTTTACTTTAAAAAAAATTGCGTTGTTATCCATTACATAATCGAAAGTTCGGAATGGTAGTCCTTTAATGTTTTGACCTGTAATGCCGTTATATTGGGATAAAAGTGATTCAATAACATTATCTTTAAATAATTGTGATTCCTTACCATTCTTCGGATCTATTCTTATATAAGTATAATAATTTTCTCCATCGATCTTGACACTATCCCTGAGAAAATATCCATTCCCGTCCGGCAGCCAGTTAACACGGCTCATACCCTCAGTTTCCGTAAAACCATCTTCACCCATAAGATCGTATAAAGCTTTTCCACGGACTACCTGGGAAATAGCCTGATCTGCAGGAAAAAGAAAAGCTGCCACGGTCAGAGCTAAAAAGATTCTGAAATACTTCTTCATTTTACATCCTCCTTAAGCATTGATACTACGGTTTAAATATTATTAAACAATGAAAACATTAAAAACTTCAAAATAACTGTTTTCTTTCCGGGAAGCGCCAAAATAATTATATCTATAAAGAGATCAGGTCGATCTCCATTTGGGGTTCACCGCTTGTTATCTCCACGTCCCCATCGGCTGTGACAAGGATATTGATCTCAGATCGTACTCCATAAGTATTTGAATAGATCCCTGGTTCGATAGAAAATATCGTACCCGGGATCAGCTGCCTCTCATCCCTAGTCTCAAGATTATCAAGGTTAGCGCCGTAGCCATGAATCTCCTCGCCAATGGAATGTCCTGTTCTGTGGATGAAACAGTTTCCGTATCCGGCATCATTCAGTATAGTCCGGCATATGTCGTCAACCTCCCATCCCTGGACAGGTATATTCTGCTCGAATTTTTCCTTCAGGAATGCAACTGCAGCATCACGGGCTTCAACTACGATTGAGAATGCATCCGAGTATTTCGGCGGAATTTCGAATCCAAGATAGATCATTCTTGTTAATTCGGCATAAACAGCATTGGCTTTATTCTGTTTTGCGCAGAGGTCCAGCAGTATCAGGCTGTCCTCTGTGATATTGGAATCTTCTCCCTCGATAGGCTCATAATGCGGATTTACGGCATTCTCATTTACGGCGACTATCGGAAGCTGTGATGTAATCAGGTTATGTTCTTCATATCTTCTTGTCAGAAAATGCTGGATATGGTGTTCACGTACTTTTCCGGTTTTCCTGATCCTTGTGCAGATCTCATCAATTGCATTGCTGATGAACTGTCTCAACAGACGGGATGAAACGCGGTGTGAATCAATTTGCTCCTCAGTAAGTGTAGCCTCGAATTGCTGGATCAGGCAGGCTGAGGATACGATTTCCTTTCCGATTGACCTTAGAAGTTCAACCGTTCCGGCATCCACCCTCGACACAAACGGGATATTGTTATCCGGTGAGTACTCCATGGCGATAATTGTGGCATCCCTTGTGATCTCCTTCAGGTATTCCCGGAGTGAATCATAGCTCAAATAGCGTTTCCTCTTACCCGGAAGGTCATCGAGTACACAATCCTCGATCTTGCTGACCAGTTTCACAGGTTCGCCGGAAGCGGGAATGAAATAAAAAACTCTCCTGGTAGATACCAAATCCACTGGTATCTGCAGCAGCCTGTCGGCTATTGGATTCATTCCCTGGAAGCTATACAGAAGCCAGCCGTCCATTCCGCTTTTCTTTATTGCTTCCTGTATCTTGAAGTAATTCATTTTAAATCAAATGCAATTTAACTTATAAAAGGCTTCCATTTCTCTTCGTCCGGCGGATCGTCCAGATACGAAATTATAACCAGGCACAGTACCGAGCATATCAGCGCGGGATATATCGCAGGTATACCCATCGGGAATTCACCCATGACCTTACGCGCGATCTCCCAGCCGATCGTAACCACCATTCCTGCTGCTATCGAAATCGTACCGGCTTTAGGCGTTGCACGTTTCCAGAAAAATGTCGCTATCAGTGCCGGTGTAATACCTGCTCCGTAAACCGTGTAAGCCGCATAGGCCGCGCTGAGTACCCTGGGGAAGAAAGACAGCAGCAAATATGCGCAGATCCCGAGAATAACGACGACTATTCTTGACCAGAATACAATGGACTTGTCGGTTATATCTGGTTTGAAGAATCTCTGGACTATATCTCTCATAATATTCGTTGCAGGAACAAGAAGGAAGCTGTTGGCGGTCGATATGATTATTGCGACAATCGACGCCATAAGAATACAACCAACTATTACAGGCAGTCCGTCATGAGCTACGAGAAGAATGATTCTGCCGGCTTCGTTCTCTCCCAGACCTTTGAACATCGAGCTTCCCGCTACTGCGAGTGTCTGTAAGGCAACTCCTATAAGAATCACTCCGATAATCCAGCCGATTACTGACTTCCTTGCCTCGTTTTCGTTCTTGGCAGAGAAAAACCTCTGGTACATATTTCCATTACCAAGAGCAAGAAGCAGAGTAGGGATGAAATACCCAAGGGCTTCGATCCAGGTCATGTTTCCTAAGAAAGAATGAGCACGCGGAGTAACATTTTGCGCTATGTTGGCGATTCCGCCCGCATTGTTTATCAGGAACGGGACTGACAGAAACACACCTCCGAGGATCATCACTCCGTTTATAACGTCAATATATGCTAGAGATAACATCCCCGCAAGCAATGTATATAAAACAACGAATACGGCAACAATAGGGATTGCCGTTTCGGTTGCAATTCTTCCTTCTGAAATGATATTGATCACCCATCCGCCACCCCTGAACTGGTAGCTTACAATAGTAACATAGGCGATTATCGTTGTAATCGTAGCAAGCAGCCGGGCATACTGGTTATAGCGGGCTTCGAGTATATCCGGCGCAGTGAACTGTCCGAACCTTCTGACACGGGCAGCGATAAAGTATACCACCAGTATACCCACCCATCCGCCGGCGCTTCCGATCAATGATGAATAGCCGTGGTAATAGCTCAGGTCAGATACGCTGAAAACGTCTCCTGATCCAATCCATGTTGCCAAAAGTGTTGCAACCAGTACCGGAGCGGTCAACTGGCGGTTGGCAACCATAAAGCCTTCCTGACTCTTCACTCGGAACGAGAGGACTATTCCCAGCGTCAGGAGTACTACAAGATATCCAATAATTGTGTATATAAATACCATATCAATTATCCCTTATCATATCTTACAGGCGGAATACCCGGAATAAAATATCCGGACATTCAATTTGATTATTACAATATTAGTTCAATTCAACAATGAATCCTATTCTTCTTTCATCTCCGGGAAGAGTTTTACAAGATCTTCTTTTGCCGGAGGCGGTGTCATATAACTGACAAGGATCAGTAATCCTATTGAGACGATCAGCGCCGGGTATATCAACGGGATTCCCCATGGATCTCCGTTCGGATCGCCTGCAGGAACCATGATAGACGGAAATACATATCCGGAAATCTTCAGTGCAAGGGTCACTAGCGCACCGCTGACAATACTGATCTGCCCGGCTAATCTTGTAGCGCGTTTCCATGCAAGGGCTGCAATGAGAGCCGGGGTGATAGCCGCTCCATAGATCGTATATGCGAAATAACTCTGCTCAAGAACTGAAGTAAGATTCAGTCCGGCATAAAGAGCAAGAGCACCGAAGATCACTATAAATACCTTCTGAAGGATAACCATTTTTTCAGTTTCCGCTTCGGGATTTATAAATGTCTGATAAAAATCTCTCATTATATTTGTAGTGGGGGAGAGGAGGTAGTTCATTCCGGTTGAGATCACAACCGCGCAGGCAGCCGCGAGTAACAATATCCCGACAACGGGATTGACCATGTACCTGGCAGCTTGAAGCACTATTGATGCCGGATTCATCGAGCCGTCCTGGATCTGGGGCCAGAACTCAACCGCCGCGAATATAGCGATAATAATCACAACTGTTTCGACAACAACGGTTCCGATCGTCCACCAGAATACCGCCTTCTTGGCATCACCCGGAGTTTTAGCGCTGTAGAATTTCTGGTACATGCTCTGAACACCCATCAGCAGGAACATTGTAGCCAGAAAATACCCTATAGCTTTCAATAGTGGTATATCCCCGAAATCCGGATTGAAGGCTTCGAAGTGACCCGCCGGGAGTACTGCAACTGCCTGATCCCATCCACCCGCCGAGATATACACAAGCGGAGTCGCAAGGATGCATGCAAGAAGAATGATCACTCCGTTAGGAAGGTCTGTATATGCAACAGCCATCATTCCGCCTAGAGCTACGAACAGAACAATGATTCCAGCCGTAATTATTGTGCCCATATCTTCGGATATTGCTCCGTCTGTGATAACGTTTATTATCAATCCTCCGGCCTTAAACTGGTAACTGACAATAGTTACAAAACTGACTATCAATGCTATCGCTCCGAAAACACGGGCGAATTTTCCGTAACGTACTTCGAGAATATCACCGATTGTATATTGGCCGAAAGTCCTGATCTTCCCGGCGAGAAAATAGATCAAAATTATACCTGCCCATGCTCCGGCAGGCATCCAAAGGGAACTCCAGCCGGCTCTGGCTGCATATTCTGCGCCTGCAATGAACGTTCCAGAACCTATCCAGGTGCAGATCAGGGTGAAGATCATGACTTTCATGCTTAAAGAGCGCCCCGCAACCATCATGTCATCCTGGCTTTTTACCTGCTTCGATCTGATGAAATTAAACACCAGCAGTATCAGTATGTAAGCAATAATGAAATAGAGGTAGTAGTGCATTGTTTCCTCCGGGTTAAAATTTAGATCGTTGATCCTGTATTATTTTCAATGTTGTTTCAGGAGCAGGTTACAAACCTGCTCCAACACTAACCTTTTGTTGGTTCAAGTTTGTAACTTGAACCATATATTCCTACTTTATCCAGCCGGGGGAAAAATCGGCAAACGAATTATTCGTCAGCCTGATCTCTTTCCCCGCAATAATATCAAAAAGGTATATCTCCGAATTGATGTTATATCCGCCTACAAAATACAGTATGAACTTATTGTTGTCGGACAGCTGCGCCCCGAAGATCTGCTCATTAAATACGGCGATTTCCTTTTCTTCCCGGGAGCTTAACCTGACAGATCTGATAAAATATTTCTCCGGCTCCTTTTCGTCATGATCACTGAAATAAATATACTTTCCATCAGGAGACCATGCCGGATCTTCTTTGACAGTGGGCGAATCAGTCAGAGGTGTTTTTTCTGAGCCGTCGATATTTATTATGCACACCTGTGGAAATCCAGCGGAGTTATCCTCACCCTTCGAGATAAAAACGATCTTCCTGCCGTCGGGAGACCACTCCGGATCAGTATCCTGGTCCGGCCCGGCAGTAACAGGGATCTGTTCATCTCCGTTGTCGTTCATTTTCCAGATATCGTAATTGCCGTTTATCTCCCTGCTGAAGCAAATCTTCATTCCATCTGGAGACCAGCCTGCATCGAATTCACTATAATAGTCCGAAGTAAGCTGAATATGCGTCAGGGTTGAGTCAAAATACCCGGTCATAATCTCGTAAGTATTGTTTTCTCCCGAACGGGAATGGTACAGAAATCTCTTTCCGCCAGGAGAACAAGCAGGTGAAATATCCTCTATGTTATTATTCGTGATCTGCATAAGATCAGCGCCTTCCGGATCCATTGTGTATATTTCTGTGTTACCGGTCCGGGAAGACGAAAATATTATTCTGTGGGCATCATCCGATGCGCACCCGCAGAACAGATATACCAAATAAGCTGTAGTTATGTATAGATAACGTAAATTCAATGACACGTTGTGATTCGAGAGAAATTAATTAGACTTAAGTGCCAGGTGGATCAAAAAAACTAAAATAAAAGGTTTTTACCGTAAAAACAATAAAAAAAAGTGGTATTCAGCTAAAAAGTATAAGCGGAAACCGGGAACAAATTCTCTGTGAAAACAGTGTCTAAATTACAGTTTCGACAGCAAATTGCCGAATAAAAAAATGAAAGCATTATGATCGAAATGATAATAGTTGGATTTTCGGTCAACAGTAATTATCTTAATTCAAAAAACCAGAAAGCCGAAATGCCTACACAAGTCTCAGATGCCGAATTCCAGCCGATGGAAACCCAGGAGGGAGCCCAGGAACAGACCGAGAGTTATGATATAAAATTTCTCGAGGATGTTTACCTTCCTGTATCTATCGAGCTCGGCAGGACAAGGATGGCGATCGAGAACATAGTCCAGCTTGAAAAAGGATCAGTCATAGAGTTTGATAAACTCGCCGGTGAGACGGTTGACCTTCTGGTTAACGACCGTAAGTTCGCCGAGGGTGAAGTGGTCGTAATCGATGAGCATTTCGGGATACGTATCACAGGCCTCTACAAAACCCGCGACCTCCTCCTCGGCCAGAAGTAAGCGGGATTTTCATTTCTATTAGACAGTGCTTTAAAACTCTGCAATTATTTATACATCAGGTTATCCTTTTTAACTCATGTGAGTTAAAGAAATATATAAAAAAAAGACGCTGGATCTCCGATAAGAGCCTTCGGGTAAGACGAGTGGGATTCATTCGGGGACGACGGTTAAGACAGTAATATGTCATTAGTTCTTGGGAGAAATGCAAATACGTTAGCGTGTTTTTTGCAGTGAGGTGTTGGAGTGAAGGACGATTTATAAAGGGGGATTCAGGCCTGTCCCTTCAGGCTGTGCATGATCGGGAGGATTGTTCAGATTATACCTTTTCCGGAGGTGGTTCAAAATGCACCTCCGCAGATGGATTATCTTTTGCTGCGTGTATTCATTATAGATAAAAATTAGCCTGCCTTTATTAAGAAACAATAGCAATAAAGCACTTTACCGTCATTTCCGGGTGTTTTTTTCGGTTCATTACTTAAAATTTCCCTTGATCCCCCCACCCATGGCGGGACACGCTTTGCATTGGGGGAGCAAAGATGAAGACTATTATTAAAACAATGATCTAATCCGGGATATTAATCCCCGAATACACCGCTTTCTCGGCACTCTAGCATTCTTTCATCATGAGTCATTCCCGAATGTACCCCCATCCCGTCAATCCTGAATATACCCATCCTGTCACCCCCGAGCGGCTCCGTCGGGGATCCGGTGTCTTTATAAGTCCATCTTATTGAATATGATGCATTTATTAAAGAATATATTTTTATATGCGTTATTTTAGCAAAATCAGCCACTATTTACAGTAGATTCCGCAGAAAAATAATATTATTTTAATAATTGAAGTTCAGGATTATTGCATCATCAAAATTATTGGAGCCAACGGATGGGAAAAATACCACTGAGTATATTGGAGGAGATCAAAACCGAGATCGAGAACTCCCCTGGAAAAATAATCTACGTCGAGAGACTTGCCGAAAGATACGGTGTGAACATGAAAGACCTTGGGGCAAAGTTCAAGTTTGAATTCGGATACTCTATCAAGAAATGCTCGGAAATATCAAAGTTGAATTATCTCGGGAAGATGATCTTCAAAGAAAGAGATAAAAACAGGACAGCGACAGAGTATTCTTATGCGCTGGGATATTCGGACGGGACAGGAGTGCACCATCTCCTGAGAAGAAACGGGGGGGGTAGAGGCTATAAAGCCTTTAGAAACAGGGTGTTAAGCGGAAATATGGAGAATGCTTCAGGAAAAGATCCGGAAAGTTTTCAGGAAGAAATTCAGGAATAATTTCAGGAAATAATACACGAAAATTTTCACATAAAATACCTGTTATCAGTGGTTTTTCTTTTGTATGTTAGTCGCGAATGTACTATTGGTGAACAGAATTCTGGAAGGGAAAGAGGATTTAAGAGTCGCCGGCTCCAACACCTCATATCCCATTTTATAATATATGATCAACAGCCTGTTAC
>JANQEH010000203.1 GCA_028278455.1 bacterium | reverse complement strand
CGCGATATTGCCGGCCAGGTGCGGCAGGGATTTTTCGGCCAGGAAATCCCTGCCGCACCTGGCCGGCAATATCGCGCAGCGAAAGTCCAAGTGAGTATGCACGGTCTTTCAGTGTTATCTTTATCTCTTTTCTCCCTTCCTGGTCTGTATCGGTTACATCTTTCAGTGTGCTGAAATTACTCAGCTCTTCTACCATGAGCGTCCGGGCCTTGTCGAGCTGTTCGAGATTATTTCCAAGTATGCTTACGGAAACAGGCTTGCCGAAAAAGCTTGTTGCCCCGTAGGTGATATTTTTTGCACCAGGAATAATACCCATTTTGTCCCGGACCCTGTTTGCAATTATAAAACTATCCATTTCGCGCTGCAAACCATCCAGAAGCTGAACAGTAAGTTTTCCAGTATGACTTCCAGATTCTCCGAGGTCATTACTGCCGATATCACGCTTTATGCCCAATACGACATCCAGACCGTCTTCACGCTCCTGGCGAATTTCATCGTTCACCTCCCATACAGCACGTTCGATATCAGCAAGAACCTTATTCGTGTCCTCTTCCTGTCTCCCGGATACCAGTGATATATTTACCGGAAAGGTATCTCCGTCAATGAACGGGAAGAACGTAAATCCGATATGACCGCCGCCGATCAAGCCAATTGTGAGCATAACCAGCGCTATCGGAGTCATAATGGTAATCCACTTATTCTTCAGCGCAACCCGCAGGCTTGGACCGTAAAGTTTGTGCGTCCACGCGGAAATAAAGTTATCAAGCCGTTTTCTTATTGATGATCCGTTCGCTTCCGGATTCAGAGCCTTTGAATGTGCAAGGTGTGACGGCAGAATCAGGAACGATTCAACCAGGGAAAAGAAGAGCGCAGCAATAACAACTAGCGCAAGGTGCCAGATAAATTTACCAAGGAAGCCGTCAAGAAAAAAGAACGGCAAAAAGGCGAGCATCGTTGTCAATACAGATGTGGTCACGGGACCGATCATTTCAATCGTGCCGTCAACCGCAGCTTTCAGAGCCGGTTTCCCTCGTTCATGATGACTGTAAATGTTTTCCCCAACTACAATTGCATCATCCACCAGAATTCCGATAACAACGATCATTCCGAAAATAGATATTACGTTTATGGTTATTCCGGACAAATAGGCAATGACAAACATTCCGGCGAAGGAAACGGGAATTCCTACAGCAACCCAAAAGGCCAACCTCAGATTCAGGAAGAAACCAAGCGAAACGATTACAAGGAGTAAACCGAGTGATCCGTTATTGATCAACAGTTCAAGACGTTGACTGAGTGAAACGGTCCGATCATCGAGTACTACGGCCTGTACATTGGTCATTGAATTGTTGAAATCGTCCAGAATTTCGCGTGTCTTAGCTGCAATAAGAAGGATGTCTTCATTCTTTGTCTTATCGACATCAAATACCACGGCGCTCCGGCCGTTATAGTAGGATTTGTCCGGAATATCCTCCCATTGTTCATTGATTTCCGCGATATCGCCGAGAGTAATTATCGATCCGTCAGGATTACCCCTGACGAGCACATTCTTCAGGTCTTTGGCAATATATCGCTGGCCGTATGCCCGTATCAGGACTTCTTCATCTTCTGTTTCAAATTTCCCTCCAGAAAGATTTACGTTTGCTGCCCTCACAGCATTCGAAAGATCATCAAAGGTAAGCTTATACTGCCGAAGCACAGCTTCCGACACTTCAATCGAAAATTCCAGATTTGGGAGGCCGCTTATGGTAACCTGAGAAATGTCGGGTACTGCAAGCAGTCTGTCGCGCAGGTTTTCTGCAATATATTTTAGATTATAAAGATCAGTTTCTCCGTAAAGGATAAATGTGACTGCCCTAGCACGGAATTTCTGTTCAAATATAATCGGTTTTTCTGCCCCGAGCGGAAATGAGCTGATCCTGTCGACAGCGTTCTTAATGTCAGTGAGAGATTTGTCCCTGTCAGCGTCTTTACTCAGCTCTACACTGACAATCCCAATATTTTCCCTAGATACAGATGTGATCCGCTCAATCCCCTCGAGCCCTTCAAGTGATTCTTCAATCTTCAGTACTACACCTTCCTCGATTTCCCGGGGCGAGGTTCCGGGATAGAGGATTTGTACTGTCACAATATCAGGCTCGAGTTCTGGGAAGAGCGAATACATCATATTCGAAACAGCAATAAAACCGAACAGAAAGATCGAGAACATCAGCACATTTGTCCAGACTGGATACTTTATAAAAAATTCTACTATTTTTCTCATTGTATGCCCCCTTCAGCGACTTCATTGGTTAACCGCTGAGCAGGCATCCCGTCCGAAACACCCTGAAGAAGATCGGTAACCAGCAGATCGCCTGATTTCAGGCCACTGGTTACAATAACAGACTCGAATTCACTTCTGGTGATATCGACTTCCCGGTATTTTAGATTTCCGTTGGAGAGCACATAAACAAAACTGTCATTGTAAATAAGTCTTCTTGGGATAGAGGCGGCATCATTTATAACCCTTCCCGGTATTTGTGCACGAACAAACAATCCGTTCGCCGGTATCTGCTCTACAAGAGGATCAATTGAAACAAACATTCTCACTGTCTGGTTCTGCTGATCGATTGATCTGTCAACCCTGGTAATAAAACCGCTCCAGCTCCCACTGATTTCATCTGAAAACAGCCTGACCGGACGAGATCGGTTTATCCAGCCGATATCTTCTACAGGAATCTGTATTTCTGCTTCCAGAAATTCAAGATTGACAATTTCTCCGAGTAAGGATCCGTTTCGGGCAGAAGACCCCTGGTAAAGAGAAACGTCGCGAATGACGCCGTCAAACGGAGCATAAATAGAATGTTTTGACTTAACGATTTCAAAATCCCGCACAACAAAATACAGCTTGTATACATTATATCTTGACAGAAACAGTTTAATTCTCTGATTAGCCGTTTCCGGCAAATCAGATATCTTGGTATTAAAGGTAACGGACTCAAAGAATGACTGCCACACCGGGTATTCATCGGGGAAATCGAATTTTATTTCAGGGAGGATCATTGCAAGAGCATTGAGGAGATCACTTTTTGCAGTATTCAGATCAAGTGTAACCTGTCTGTCATCGATGCGGAGTAAAAGGTCTCCTTTTCTGAATGACTGTGCCGGTTTAAAAGGAATATCTCCAAATTCAACAGTACCGTTTACCTCGCTGTACAGCATGACAGGTTGGGCTGTTGCAATTCGGCCGTAAGCTAATATATTTGATGGGATATTTCCGAGTGTAACTTCCTGGACATTTACCAGTTTTGTCAGCTTTTCCGGTAATCTGCGTTCAGGTTCTTTTTTCATTCCGATCAGGACTTGCATGGAAAAATAACCTGTAACCAGAATTGCCAAAGGTATAACGAATAATAGTTTTCTTTTCATTGTGTCCTCGCCGTTTTATTCTATGAAACCATCCCGGCCGCTATACAATCTCCTTCGCGGCCGGTATAATTTCGAATTTCAACTATCTGTTATTCTTTAGGTATTATAACAGAATCTATGACGTGAATTACTCCATTTAATCCAACAATATCGGTCGATACGATTTTTGCCTTATCAATCATTGCCGATCCGTAGTTTGTTTTGATCTTTGCTTTCTGTCCGTTAAGAGTTTTAACTTTATTCAATGTCAAAACATCATCAGCAAGATAACGGCCCGGTACAACATGATACTTCAATATTGAAGCAAGCTTTGATTTATTCTCCGGTTTCAACAGTGAAGTAAGTGTCTTTTTCGGCAGCTTTGCAAATGCATCATCGGTCGGTGCAAATATTGTAAAGGGCCCGTCTCCCTTCAGAGCATCCACAAGGCCTGCAGCTTTCACCGCGGTAACAAGAGTTTTGAACGAGCCGGCATCTACGGCAAGATCGACAACATCCCTGGGAATAATTACATTATCAATAACATGAATAATACCGTTTGACGTTTTGATGTCGGTCTTCACAACATTAGCTTTATCGACCATAACACTACTTCCGGAAACGTTAATCGAAGCTTTCTGACCAAAAACGGTTTTTGCTTCAGATAGCTTTACGACATCAGAAGACATAACCTTACCCGGAACAACGTGGTAGGTCAGAATTGCAACGAGCTTATCTTTGTTCTCCGGTTTCAGAAGATTTTCAACAGTTCCTGCCGGTAGTTTTGAAAAAGCATCGTCAGTGGGAGCGAAGACTGTGAACGGCCCATCACCTTTTAGAACATCAACCAGTCCTGCAGCTTTAACAGCAGCCACCAGGGTGTTGAACGAACCTGCTGAGATTGCTGTGTCAACGATATCACCTTCAACTTTATTATCCGCATATGTTACATTTATTGATGTAGCTATAAATAAGAGTGCTACAAATATTGAGAGATTCTTCCTGATATTCATGGTAACTCCTTTAATTCAAAATGATTCTGGGTGAATGTCTAATGTTTGTCTAATATTAATGACACATACAAGAATCATAGTTTTTAACAGAAAGTTCCAGTTTTCTCAAAAAAATGGAATTATTTCTTGCTACAACCTTGTTATTAACAGAAAATGAGCTGTTAGACAGATAATTATATATAATTTAGAAATTATTAGACATATTTTAGACATTTCAGGAAATATTGATATGAAAAAGAAATACCCTATCCAGGCAGCCGCTTCCTTATCCGGAATATCTCCGCACGTCATTAGAAAATGGGAACAGCGGTATAAGGCTGTTGAGCCATCGAGAAACGAGAAGAACAGGCGGTTTTATTCCAACAGAGATATTGAACGGCTTCAACTTTTAAAGCAGGCTGTCGACCGCGGATATCAAATTGGTCAGATTGCTCCATTGCCTCACGAAGAGTTGAAAGACATTGTATTTGATACTCAAGAGATAATACCTGATTATAATAGGCCGTTGAAAAGCTCTGATGAAATGCTTGAAGCATGTCTTGCTGCTGCACGGAATTCGGATTCTGCAGGACTCGAAAGAATTCTGTTTAAGGCATATGGTGCGCTTGGGGTACGTCAAATGACTGAAGAGGTAATCGAACCGTTAATGATCACGGTTGGTGAAGAATGGCACAGTGGAAAACTGCGAATTTACCAGGAACATATGGTAAGTTCAATTGTCAGGTCATTCCTCGGTCAGATCATTCTGACTGGCAGTAATGAAGAATATGCCCCGGTAATCATCATTGCCGCACCGAAAGGGCAGTACCATGAATTTGGAGCATTGACAGCATCTGTTACCGCTATAGACGAGGGATATTCAGTTAAATACCTCAGCACCGATTTGCCGGCTGAGGAGATATCCTCAGCAGCACTGCATACCGGAGCTGAAATTATCGCACTGAGTATAACCTATCCCCCGGACGATCCAATTCTAGGAATTGAACTGAAAAAGCTGAAAAAACTGCTCCCGGATGGTATATCTGTTTTGGCAGGAGGACAGGCCGTAGGATCATATTCAGATGTACTGGATCACATAAATGCAAAACAGTTTTCAAATATACTGCACTTTCGCGAACACCTGAACCGTTTGCGAAAGAAATAGGAATAGATATTTCGAAGGAAAAGATGATGAATTAATTGACTATTAAGACAGGTCTGTAATTTCTGCGGCAAGTAAATTTATGGTAAACTTGGTCCCTTTGCCCGGTTCACTTTCTATACAGATATTACCGTTATTCTTCTCTATAAATTCCTTGCAGATCAGAAGTCCAAGGCCGGTCCCTTTTTCCTGATCTGTACCGGGTGTTGAATGTGTAATGTCGATTCTGAATAGTTTCGGGATGTCTTCCTTATGGATACCCACACCTGTATCGAAAACAGTTATCTCTGTTTCATTACCGTTTCGTACAGCCGTAACGTTAACCGATCCGCACTCAGGGGTATACTTCAGCGAATTTGAAATCAGATTTCGCAATACGGTAAACAGCATTTCCCTGTCAGCGTGAATAGTAATCGCCGTCTCAGTATCAACTTTAAGGTCAATCTTTTTCGCCTGGGCTATATTATTCAAAAGCATGTGGACATCTTGTAAAAGATCATCGAGATCAATATCTTCCGGATCGGCTTCGATTTTTCCGGTCTGTGAACGCGCCCAGGCCAGGAGATTCTCAAGAAGATTAAGCGCCATTTTTGTTGAGGAAAGTGATTTTTCCACATAAGACTTTATTTTTTCAGAGGAAATTGTCCCAATTTTACTGAGCAGAAGTTGATTGAATCCAATGATTCCGGTGAACGGTGCTTTCAGGTCGTGCGCTATTATGGTAAAGAATTTATCTTTGGCTGCATTGGCCTCCATGAGCCGCTTCTCTGAAGCTTTCAGACTGTCTGTCATATGTTTCAGTTTCAGGTGAGTTTTTACACGGGCAACAAGCTCCTGGGGATTGAAAGGTTTATTTACATAGTCCGATGCGCCGAGTTCAAAACCTTTTACTATGCTTTCCGTATCCGTCTTCGCTGTGAGAAAAATTACCGGAATATGGGCAGTTGCCTTATCTTCTTTAAGCTGCCGGCATACTTCGAAGCCGTCCATTTCCGGCATCATAATATCCAGAAGAATCAGATCAATCTCTCTCGATCTTATGATATCGAGCGCTTTTTTCCCATTGTCCGCAAATGATATATTGAGATCATAATCCTGAAGAATACTGGCCGCAACCTGTATATTCTTCGCAATATCGTCTACAATTATTATTTTCTGTTGTTCTTTCAACCGGTCCGACATGTTTCATCCGAAGTTAGTATGGATTCGTTATAGGTTTAGTCTGTTGTTCTTTATCAGAAGCTCACATACATCGACTACATCCTGGTCATAAAGCACACCCCTGTACCGCGTAATTTGCTCCAGCGCTTTCCCGATACCAAGCGCTGCCCGGTAAGGTCTGTGAGAGCTCATAGCTTCGACTACGTCGGAAACAGCAATGATCTTCGCTTCCTCTAATATGTCATTTTTGTCAAGACCATTCGGGTATCCGGAACCGTTAATGCATTCGTGATGCTGCAGGACAATCTGTGCGATCGGCCAAGGGAATTCAACCTTGTCCAGGATTTCGAAACCCTCGTACGAATGTGTCTTAATCAGTTCCATCTCAATGGAAGTCAGTTTTCTTGGGTTTGCAAGCAGTTCGGATGGTACACAGATTTTTCCAATATCATGGACGAGTGCAGCCATCTTGAGCGCTTTTATTTTTTCATCAGGAAATTTCATTTCTTCCGCAATCATACCGGCAATATAGGCCACACGATGCTGGTGTCCAGCGGTATAAGGATCCCTTTTTTCAAGAGCGGCGGAGAGAGCGCCTATTGCCTGTTCAAGAGTCATCCTGAGTTTTTCTGTGCGTTCCAGTACCATAAACTCCAGATGGTCCTGGTGTTTTTTCAGGTCGATCTGGGTCTTCACCCTCGTCTTCAGCTCAGGCGCTTTGAACGGCTTTGTAATATAATCAGCCGCGCCTGTTTTGAAACCATTTACAATGTTATCAGATTCTGCCAGCGATGTCAGAAATATAACCGGTATCTCAAATGTTTTCTGATCCCTTTTTAGTCTTTTGCAAACCTCAAATCCATCGATTCCCGGCATCATGACATCCAACAGGATCAAGTCCGGTTTGACTGAACCCGCTATAGACAGCGCTGTCTCACCGTCGCTGGCATATGAAATGTTGTATTCATTCAGAATATTGGCCGCAACCTGAATATTTTTGGAATTGTCATCTACGATCAGTATTTTATGTTCATTCTTAGTATCCATCGATATCGCCTGTTTCCTGATTACCTGCATGGTATCTGATACTATCGAAAATTTTCGAAAAATCTTCCAGTGCAGTGTTCATGTTATCTATATCGAACCGGTCAGCATATTCTGTCAGCTGGATCCCGTAGTCAGTGAGAAGTTTGCTCGAATATGATCTGCCGAGTTCTTCTATTTTCATACCGAATTTTCTGATGTCTTCAATATTATTATATTCCCTTGCGGCCTCCCAAACCGGTATGTATTCTTCATTCAGCGTTTCGAGCAACCTGACAAGAGAATCTTTCGACATTTCCGAAAAGTCCTGAATATGAACAGGTTCTTCTTCCTCATCTGTTTGTTCCTGTTCAAGCCTGGTGTAACTGATAAACCGCTGCAATTCCTGAAAAAGGTCGGTACGTTGTGTCGGTTTGCGCAAATAACCGTCAAATCCTCTGCCCAATATAGTTTCCTGGTCTTTTTTGAGCGCCGATGCAGTTAGTGCAATAACAGGAATATTTTGAAGGGTGGCATCACTCCTTATTTTCTCAAATGCTTCATACCCATCCATTACAGGCATTCTGATATCAAGCAGTATGGCATCCGGCATTACCCGCAGGGCGAGGTCTACCGCTTCTTTACCGTTCTCGGCTTCTATAATGGTAATATTCGTGTTATTGAAGTATTCACGTACCAGTACTCTGTTCTGTTCAACATCATCAGCAACAATAATAGTAGATTTCTCAAACTCGATACCCGACCAATCAAATTCTCCGATCTTTTCAGAAGTACCGCTTACAGACGCAACTTCTATGTTTCTCAGGATCATCTCAAAGATTGAACCTTCATTCACCTCACTTTTGACCGAAATGGTTCCCTTCATCATTTCAACGAGTCTTTTGGAAATAGTCAATCCCAGACCGGTTCCACCGTATTTTTTGACATTTTGTCCGGTTTGATGACAAAAAGATTCAAAAATTCTCTCCCTGGACTGCACGGGAATACCAATGCCGGTATCTTCAACCTGAATGATTAAATCAAGAGTACTTTTATCTTCCAGCGTATAAATCTTTTTTGCTGAAATCTTAATGAATCCTTCATCAGTAAATTTTATCGCATTCCCGATAAGATTAAAGAGGACCTGTCTCAACCTGGCTTCATCGAGCAGTAAACTCTCGGGTATATCGGGATCTATATCTATTATAAAGTCGAGCCCCTTCTGAGTAATCTTCGTTTCAAAAATCTGCCATATTTCACTGAATATTCCATATGGATTGACCGGTTCATAGAGAATTTCGAGTTTTCCGGCTTCAATCTTCGAAAGATCGAGAATATCGTTTATCAGGACAAGCAGGTTTTTACCGCCAGTTTTAATGGATTCGAGATAACTGTTCTGCTTCTCATCTGTCACGAGTGAATCGAGCAGGTCAGAAAAGCCGATAATTGCGTTCAACGGCGTGCGAATTTCATGGCTCATATTCGCGAGAAATTCAGTTTTTGATTTGTTCGCAACTTCAGCAGCCTCAACCGCCTTCTGTAGGTCTTCAGTATACTTCTTCTGTTCAGTAATATTTGTGGACAGTCCCACCAGTCGAAACGGTTTTCCTTTTGCATCACGTTCAATTATCCGTCCGTTATCGGCAAACCATTCTAAGTTACCCTTTTTAGTCCTGATTCGGTACTCAGCATAATATATCTGTGTTTCACCTTTAAAATGCTGCTCCAGCCCGGTCCTGATATTTGGACAGTCTTCCTTTTCGACAAGCAGTTCAAATTCGGCAAGTGTTTTCGGCGTTTCATCAGGGCCATATCCAATACTGTCAAACATGTCCTGGGCATACTGAATTCTTTCAGAATTATAATCGAATTCCCACCAGAAATAGTCTGAAGCCTCGATCGCCAGCTTAAGTTTTTCTTCCGATTCTTTCAATGCATTCGTCTGTTCTTCAAGCGCCTGGTTGATCGCTTTCAGCTTTTGCTGCTGAGCATTCAGTTCCTCGGTCATTTTTACTGAATCTTCCAACAGATGTTTAATCTGGGTTCTCGATTGTGCGGAGTTTATACCAACCGCGATGTTATCAGCGGCAAGCCTTAGAAATTCAAGTTCATGTTCACTGAATGTATTATACGTTGCCAGTTCCATTACACCGCGAAGGGTATTTTCATACATGAAAGGTACTACAACTATGTGGTTTGGTCTTGTTTCTCCTGAAGCGGAATTTATTTTTACGTAGTCGTCCGGAATATCTGTTAAATCTATCATTTTCCCATGAACTGCAGCCTGTCCGGTTATCCCTTCTCCAAATTTGATAACTCGCTTTATGTCGTCCGAAAAAGCAAATCCGCCGGTGAAGAGCAATTCATTATTCTTTTCATTTACCAGATATATTACACCCATCTGAACTTTGAGGTAATGTGAAATAAAGTTTATCACATTTCCTGAAAGATCAAAAATCTCATCATCTCCCTGAATTACTATGTTTAACTCGTTAAGCCCTGACTTCAGCCAGTCAGTTTTTTCCGAATCCAACCGCGCATTACGAAGTGATTTCGTCATCTGGTTAAATGACGTGGCAAGATTACCGAATTCGTTTTTACCGACAATTCCTATTTCAGCATCGAGATTTCCATCCGTAACGCTTTTCGCAGCGCGTTCGAATAGTCTGACAGGGCCGATAATCATTCGAATGAGCCCGATCATTACCACCAGCACATAAATAAAAGCCAGAAACACAGCTATTGTTACAAGTCGCTTATATTGTTCAAAATTCTGCTCCGCCCGCGAAGCAGCATCCAGGGACATAGCCCTGTTTACATCAACGAGAAGTTTGAATTCGAGACGGAGATCATTAAAAACGTTTCTCGCTTCGTTGTTGAGCAGTTTAATCGCTTCTTCCTGTCTGTTTTCTCTGGAGAGATCGAGAAACGTATAACCCAGGTCGAGGTATTCCTCCCATTTTCTGTCAAACTGTTCATAATACAACTGTTCATCTTGTGAAGAAATAAGAACTTCATATGTATCGCGGCTCTGTTCAATATTGTCTATCAACTCTATCATCTCTGCTTCCTGCTGATTCTTTATATCCTCAGAGGAAGTTAACGCATGCTGGAGCTGGCTGCGGCGAAGTTCTGAAATATACCGGCTTATATCGCTTATGGCAAGAACTCCTGGCAGCCGGTTTGTAGTAACATTGTCCATCTCTGTTTTAAGAACAGACATACGGTATATCGAAACTGCATAAATCAACAAAATAATCATCAGTATGGAACCGAAAACGACCATCTGTTTCGTAAGTATTTTTATATTATGAAACTTCATTTTCTCTCCCGAATTATCAGAAGATGGAATTCTGTTCTTTAGTATTGTTGCCGGCTGTACTTTCAGGAATCTCTATAACGGCAATAATCTTTATATCAGCGGATTCAACCAGCGCTCGGCTTATATAACCAATTGCCCCTGGCGTTACCGCAATCCTTCGCAATACCTGCTCTTCTGTTTCAAGAGCAACCGGGGGATTACCTTCTCCTGACAGTTTTTTCTTCATCCAGATGGATTTCATCCTCGAAGATGATTTTCCAAGAAAAGAATAAAATGCATCCTTTACATTGTTACGCGGTTTCAGGTCAAAAAGTATGACAGGTTCACCATTGCTCCAGTATTTTATTTCTTTTGAGTAAAGATCAAGCAGGTCTCCGGCATCGATTGATTCAACCGGTACTGAATTATTCGCGATTACTGCAACCTGAGCATCCGAAGGTGGGCTGATAATGAACAGCGTAATCAATATGAATAGTTTTTTCATATCTTTTTAACATCCTGTTATATGCATCACTTAATCCTTCACTTGCCATGAATTTAGAAAAAGACAGACAATCCTAAAGTTACATAGTCTTCATTGCCTTTTTGACGAATTCTACTGATAAAATCGATATAGAATTCATCCTGCCAGTCTATCTTGCCATACTGTGCCTTGAAAACAACCCGGTCACTCATCCTGTAGGCCGCACCGAGATAATAGAGTCTCATGTAAATTTCGAAAAGCGGTTCAACTTCGGCATGCATGTAGTTATATGTGGTATATCCGAAAAGTTTATCGGTAACCTGGTATCCGAGCGTTCCGTATGCAAATTCCTTATCCAGGCTAACCATATCTATCTTCTCATCATATTCAACTCCAATGAATTCGCTTTCGAACGAGAACTTTCCAATATTGTAGGATAAGTCGCCTCCCAGCCTGTGACGCGTCATCTGCCGGCCTAATCCTGAGTAATTACCAAAAAATTCATCAAACTCCCTGAAATAATCCACTTTGTCATGACTGAATGAAACACCCGCTTTCAATTCGCCGGAACGTATCCCGAGCCGTCCTCCATACAGTAAAGTACTTGTCGTATCAATCCCGGTCTGCCCTTCTCGCGGATTTCTATTGATATTTGGTGAGTTGCCCAGAAATACCGCCCAATCGATCTTACCGAAATCAGCCGGAATTGCTCCAAAAACCTGCAGATTTGCTGTCAACGGTACGAACTCTTCGACCGGAAATTCCTTAACCATCGATACTTCGTAAATAATTGGCCTGTAGATATATGGCAGAAGCGGCATACGGTTCTTTATTTCATTCATATTGTTGAACGTAGGAACTATCAGACCCGCCTTTATCTGCAACTGCCTGCTGGCATGATAGGAGATCCACGCCTCATCGATATTCAATTCTCCCCAAAACCTGCTCGTGGAGAAAGAGTTCAGAAATTCGAGACTAATAAATGCATTCCATTTCTGTGAAAGGTTTCTTTGAAAGAAGATATTCATCTGCTGAAGAGAGAAGGAATTCGACGCATTATCCGAATCATCCTCGTGGTGCTGGTAAAATGCCTGAAAATATCCGAAAATGTCCAGTTTCGAATCATCCTGAGCATCAGCTCCGGATGCCGTTAGCAACATCGTAAAATATAGAATAATCACTGCTGTTTTCTTCATGCAAATACTCCTGTCCACTCTGGTAGATACATCGTGTTGCTTTATAATTAAAACCGTATTCTAAATAGAATATTCCGTAAAATCAAATCTATATTCGATAAATTTACTGTTTAACATTTTCAGGTATGCTTAAGTTCAGTCTTTTGATTATAATTTTGACAGTGATTCATTCTGCATATACTTTTTGTTTATCTATCATTCATGCTTGCCGGGAATTAATATATCGGAATTGAAATTCATGTAAGAATTGTATATTCTAACTGCATTCATAAAAACTCAATTTGCAGAGTATTCATAAAAAAAGCCTAAAGTATTATCGCATAACACTTTAGGCTTTTCTGTCGGGGCGAGAGGATTTGAACCTCCGACCTCGTGCTCCCGAAGCACGCGCGCTAACCGGGCTGCGCTACGCCCCGTTTT
>JANQEH010000202.1 GCA_028278455.1 bacterium | reverse complement strand
CAGATATTTTCCAGTTCTACCATTGTAGTTAATTTCCTCAATCTTATTAAATTCACTGTAAAGCAGTTCACTGTCTTTTCCATCCTCCGGCGGCTTCCCTTTTGCGACGATAACATTCAAAAGTGCGTCATAGTTTTCCCTGAGTTTTCTAACAATTCTCTCGATTTCTTTGTGATTGATCCCATACTCAATATCCTCTTTTTTAATAAGATCGAGTATCTGGATCTCGCTTGTTTCTTCTCCATCAAGGTCCTTTGGAAAAACAATTTGAAGAAAAACCGTTAATTTATCTTCGCTGACTTTGAGTATTGATTTACCTGAAACAAGTTTCTTCCTGAATTCTATTCTATTAAAATGCTTTACTTCATCATCTTCTTCTTTAAGTACTTTCTCTAATACCTTATATTTTAGCTCCTTAACTGGTACTTCCAATAGGTTGCTCGCCTGCTTCAAACCCTCATCCAGGGTTTCAACAATCAGTTCAAGAAAAGCCTCATCCTCGCTTGTTTCCAGCTCAACATCTTCAAGTATATCATCAGCAATGTGATCGGAAAGAATCTTTTTGACTATTTCAAAATCCATTTTATCGAGCTGCATTTCAAATAGCTCGAGACCATCTTCCTTAAGTTCAGGTTCTTCGATGATATCTTTTGGCTTTTTCTTACTCATTTAGCTTAACTCCCCAAGAAAATCATCTATCTGTGAATGAATATCCGGTAAAGAATCTGATACAACCTGCTCGTTAATTGCAAGGGCTGCCAGAGAAGTAAAGCCTGATAATGTTTTAAGCTCCGTTAATTCAAGTTTCTTTTTAGATTGAGAGTTATCCACAAGGAGTGCTCCAAGGCACTTTCTATCCTTTTCAATCGGCAGGTAGATTGAGTGTTCGTTTATTTTATTTAAGGGAGAAGTCCCCTCAAGAATACTCCTGTCATCTTTTGCTATTTTGAGGACAGGCAATTCCGGAAAATGTCCAATTTCATCTTTAAGAAAAAGACTCTCTCCTTCTTCAACCGTTATACCTGCTTTAGGGACCATTTTGTTCTTATCTGTATCTGTAACATAGATCAATATCTTGTCATACAGATTCAGACTACCCAGCACCTCGAGAATAAGATTTATAATCTCATCGAATGTGTGAATAGTAAGCAGATACTGCAGTATAGTATCCCTTCCCTCAAGTTCTTTAACTTTTAGCTGCAGATCTTTGTAAGCCTTTTTCAATTCATGAGTTTTATCATCGACTTTCTGCTCAAGGTTCTGGTTCAGGTCCTTAAGTTCCTCATTCTGTACTTTGATCCTTTCCAGCAGTTCTTTTCTCTCGCTCACGAGCTCATGATGTTCAATAGCCCTTTTTACCTGGACTTTGAGGCTCTCACCTTCCCATGGTTTTTCACAGAATTTATATATTTCACCTTCATTAATTGCAGATATTGCGACACTAACATCCGCAAATCCGGTCAGGATCATTCTTATTGTATCAGGCGTTTTTTCCTTGGCGATCATCAGAAATTCTACTCCATTCATTTCCGGCATTCTATAGTCCGAAAGGATCAATGAAAAATTTTCTTTATCAAGTAAACCGATCGCTTCAATACCGCTTGATGCTGTAAAAATCTCGTAATCCGAATCAATAAATAGTCTTTTTAATGTTCTTAAGATATTTTGTTCATCATCTACAAAAAGGATTTTATGCCTGCTCATGACTTTTCTCCTGTTTCCTATTTATTTTATGGTATTTGGGAAAACCAAGGATCATTTTTGTTCCCTTATTCATTCTGCTTTTAACCGTAATATAACCGTTATGTTCTTCCATAATGTTTTTAACAACAAGCATTCCCAATCCTGTTCCCTTGCCCTCTGGCTTGGTCGTGAAGAAGGGTTCAAAGATTTTGCTGATATTCTCATCTGGTATACCATGCCCGGTATCCTCTATATAGGCCTGCAGATATTTATCGTCTACCGGCTCTGAAACACCGATAATAATTCTTCCTTTATTATCCATTGAGTGATGAGCATTAATCAGCAGATTAATAATAACCTGCTGGATCTGAGATTCATCTCCATCAATCAGGGATAGAGGTTCCTGATAGTGTTTTTCTATTTTGTAATATTTTAAAACTCCAGCATTACTAAGCCCTTCAATAGATTTGTCCAAAACACTTCTCAGGTCTATTTTCTTGAATTCCGGTTCAACCGGTCTCCCTATAGAAAGCAGATTTTTCGATTGCATAGTAAGCTTGCTGATTTCGTTGGAAAGAATATCTGCTGTATTTTTGATCTCCTGTGGATCATATTGGCTTAGTCTGAAAATATCCAGTCTACCTTTTAAGACCACCAGTACATTATTGATCTCATGTCCAATCTGTGCGGCAAGCTGCCCCAGGATTGCCATTTTTTCAGAATGAATCAGCTGCCTTGTTCTCTCTACAACAAGATTTTCAAGATTCTTATTTATATCTTTGAGTTCTCTGTTCTTAACCTTTAAGGCATTATCCAGCATATTTTTCTGCCGGATAAGATCATGCAGTTCAAATGCTTTTTTGACCTCTACTTTTAGTAGCTGTTCATCCCAGGGTTTAAGGAGAAACTTATAAACATGACCTTCATTAATAGAAGCAACTGCTGTATCCAGGTCAGGATAGGCTGTCAATATAATCCTGACAGTATCTTTTGAGATCTTTCTGACTTTTTTTAGAAATTCGATCCCGTTCATACCTGGCATTCTGAAATCAGAGATTACAAGATGGATATTTGTGCTTTCTATGATCTCAAGGCCTCTGATACCGTCTTCAGCGGTCATTATTTCATATTTTTCACATCTGAAAACTCTTTCCAGAGATTTCAGGACGTTTTCTTCATCATCAACAAATAAGAGTCTTTTCTTTTTCATAATTACTCTCTATCAGTGTCAGATTTAATAACATATATGCCGTCCGCCGGCCTTTCTGTAATACCCGGATATTGTTTTTCAAGATCAGTAAGAACTTTATCTCTTTTCTTTATTTCCAGGCTTAATTCATTGTTCATCCTAATCAGGTCTCTTTGTTCAAGTGCTCTCCTGACAGTAACCTTCAGATCATCATTCTGCCACGGTTTAAGTATGAATTTATAAACACATCCATCATTGATGGCTCTTAGCGCGTCGCTTAATTCTGCATAACCTGTCAAAATAATTCTGATTAGGTCGGGATACTTTTCAATTGTTTTCTCAAGGAAATCAAGCCCCCTCATCCCGGGCATCATCTGGTCTGAGATGACAAGGTCTACATCATATTCTGAAAGGAGGTCTAATCCCTTTTCGCCACTCTCCGAAGTTATAACGTCATACCCCTCTTCCTGAAAAACCCTGCTGAGTGATTTCAGAATATTTTCTTCATCATCGACCAGCAATACTGTGTATTTCATCATTTTATTTCTCCTGAAATAAATTTCATTTAACATCCTTGTAACTATCTTCTGAATCCAATTGATTCAGGTCTATCATATCAATCCCGTCAGAATATTCTGTCAGTTTTATCTCTTTTATCTTTCTTATTTTCTTGATCATCTCAGTTATTTTCCATGCCTCTTCCTTGATCAATGAGATATCTTCATAAAGCTGGCTTTCTTTCCCGGCATCCTGCATCGCCATATCGGCCTGAGATATTATTATAGAGAGCGGCTGGTTCATCTCATGATTCAGCGTTACAACCATATTGTTCAGAGTTTCCAGCTTTTCAGTCATATTTTTTGCTTCTTCGAGTTGTTTTCTTTCTGTAATATCTTCAATGATCCCGTCAAAATATAAGGGATTCCCATCTTTATCATTAACAACCACACTTGATTCAAAGCAGTTTATTTCAGCTCCATCCTTCCTCTTTAAACAAATCTCATGATTTCTTGTTGAACTGTTTTCCAGCATATTCATTTTAAATCCCGATCTGTATTCAGGATCCGAATATAGTTTTTCTACCGGGATCTTCAGTAACTCTTCTCTGCTATCATAGCCAAGAAGCTTGACCATAGCAGGATTCACTTCAACAAATTCTCCGGTTTCTATTGTTGACCTGTAAATGCCAATATTAATATTTTCAGTCAAAGTTCTGAATTTCTCTTCACTTTTCTTAAGTGAAGCAATAGCCTCATCCCTTTCCTTTTCTAAATTTGATTCCTGAAGAGTTTTCTCAATTACACCCGGCAGCAATTCAAGATAATGTCCGCTGACATCTTTTATTATATAATCTGATGCTCCATATTTCATTGCTTTAACAGCAACAGCTTCATCACCACCTCCCGTAATCATAATAATGGGAGGGAAAACTCCATTATCAGTTATGATCTTTATGACTTCAATTCCATCATATACAGGCATCGACTGGTCAACAATCACGAGATCGTATTCTTCAGATTTATATAACTCGAGACCTTCTTCACCATCCCCCGCTCTTTTGACAGAATAACCGATTCTTTGCAGCCTTTTCTGTACTAATCTCGCCGTCCCATCATCATCTTCCATATACAAAATATTTATACCATTAGTAGTCAGCATAGATTTTTCCTTCTTCGGGAACAGTCACTATTGACAGAAACAATCCAAGTTTCTGAATAGCTTCAGAAAACTGTTCATAATTCAGTGGTTTAGAAATATAGACATTACAGCCAAGGTCATAGCATTTCGATACTTCTCTGGGATCATTTGTTGTTGTCAGAATAATAACAGGAATATTCTTCGTTTTCTCCTCGGATTTCATTCTTTTGAGAATCTGATATCCATCAACAACAGGGAGATTCAGATCAAGAAGAACCAGATGCTTAATTCCAGACTCAGCATTGAAGCTATTGTTCTCATTAAATAAATAGTCTATTGCCTGCTGTCCGTCAGAGAACTTTACAACATCATTTGTAATTTTTGACCTGACAAGGTTCTTCTCAATTAACCGGCTGTGTCCGGGATCATCTTCAACTAATACTATCTTTACTTCTTCCATTTTCGTTTTCTCCTTTCTCAACGATTGTTGGAATAGTAAATGTAAACATAGTTCCTTGATTTATTTTTGAGTCGCACCATATTCTACCTCCGTGCTTTCTAATAAGTGACTGGACAAATGCCATCCCCATGCCTTCGCCCTTCACATCCTGCTTTCCTGCTCGCCGGAACGGAGCAAATACTTTTTCCATATCTTCCTCTGCAATTCCCCTTCCGTTATCGGCTATAGTATAATGAATCTCATCACTATCTTCTTTAGAAGAAATAGTAATCTCACCTGTTCTCTCAGGATCAAGATAATTTACTGCATTATTAAGTATATTCCCTGTAACCTGTTCCATTGCCAGTCTGTCAGCCTGAACATCATCTAATTGCTGTAAATCTACAGAAATCTTCCTTTCGTCTATTACGTGGGATAGAGTCTTCAGAGTACTTTTAAACACCTCCGTCATATTCAGATTTTCCAGCTTGATCTCTTTTCGGTCTATTCTTGATAATTCAAGTAATGCATTAATCAGTCCTTCCATTCTCTTTACAGAATTCTCAATAAAGTCAAGTGCTTCCGGTGCATCTTCGTTTAAAGCATAATTCAGATCTTGTCTGATATTTTCGTCAAGATCTCCAATTTTAGTATTTATTGAGTTCTCGATTGTTGTAATTGCAGATCTTAACTCACCTGCAAACCCTGTCATATTTACAAGCGGACCTCTTAAATCATGTGATACAATGTAGGCAAATCGTTTTACTTCTTCGTTTCTTTGTTTTAATTCCCGGGCATATCTTTCAATCTTTTTTTCTGCTTCTTTCCTATGCACAATTTCAGATTTTAAATAGTCATTTACTTTGTAGAGCTCCTCAGTTCTTTCATCCACTATTTTTTCAATTATAGAAGTCCTGTTTACGCTTCCGGCGAAATACCATGATAGGAAACATGTCAATAAAATGCCGATTGTCAAAATTATGTTTGCTGTAAGATCTCCGAAAATGCTGTAATAGTCTCCTGTGGGCATTAATTCTATGGGAATTTCATTATTTGCTATCTGTAATGATGAATAGAATAAGAAGTCCCGATTAATCTCGTTTTCATTAAGCTGATCTGTTGAATTGCTTGTTGACTCTCCACCGATCTTCCTGGATATATTTTCCTCAATACCTTCTTTGATGATGTATAGGTTCATATAATAATCCTTGATTTCAAAATCCCTTATCATTGCATCAAAAAGATCTTCAATATCAAGCTCACATGAAACAAATCCTCTAATGCTTTTGATCCTTTCCGATTTAGTTACAATCGCGGCTCCATTATTATAAATAGGATAAAATAAATATATTCTGTTATTATTTCCAGGATCCCTAACCTGATCATCTCTGATCATTGAATGAATTTTCCCGGAATCACGTGAATAGTTTAGTGTCTGTAAACCTACCTCACTCTGTGCAAAATTAAATCCGAGTAATTCCTTGTTCAAATTAAAAGGTTCAACATAGATTACCGGATAATAGACCTTTTTTTCAGAGGCCCTGACCAAATGATCCGCGCTGTTAAGCTCAGTAATAAAAAAGTTATAAAATACTTCCTCCTGGACCTGCATTTCGATTTCATTTCTTGTATCACTACTGACATATGGTATAAACATCAAAGATACAATTTCCGGATTTCTTATCAATGTACCCTGTACAAATTCCCTGAATTCATCCCTGCTTACGTATTCAGAAGCATAAAACAATCCCGATAACGATTTAACCAAAGAGGTATAATGTTCAATTCCATTCTTAAATTTTATCAGTACATTCTCAGTATTAATTCTATATTGCTCCACTTCATGGCTATAGTGAAAACTCACAAAAAACAAGAAAAAAGCTGAAGTAATCAATAATCCAAAAAACGCTGTACAGTATACGGGATAGTATTTTTTGAAAGAGAAAACTCTCTTTATTTTCGCTTTTAGTTCATTTGGACTTAACATAATACCGCCTATTTGATCCATATATTGAATTGACTGGTTATTTAGTTATTCAATTATTGACTTCAAATCGATCATATCAATTCCTTCGGAGTATTCAGTAAGTTTAATCTCCTTAATCTGTCTGATTTTCTTGATCATCTCAGATATTTTCCATGCTTCTTCTTTTATCATCGTTAGATCTTCATGAAGCTGACTTTTCACTACAGTATCCTGTAGTGCCATATCAGCCTGAGATATAATTATAGATAGCGGTTGGTTCATTTCATGATTTAACGTTACAACCATCTTGTTGATGGTCTCCAATTGTTCACTGTATAATTTCTGTGCCTCGAGTTTCTTTTTTTCAGATATATCCCGGACAACAGCATAGATTATTGTTCCTCCCGAAAGAATTACCCGGTTCAGGAGAACCTCAGCCGGAAAAACTTCTCCGTTTTTTCGCTGATGATTCCAGGTAAATGATTGTACTCCTGTTTCATAAGCTGCACCGATAAGTTTATTTGCCAGTTCAAGAGAAACTGATCCATCTGCCTGTTTCTCAGGCGAAAAATCAGCCGGGTGCATTGATAAGAATTCTTGCTTTGATTCAAGACCGAAAATATGTAACGTAGTATCATTACAATCAATAAAACCTGTTTCATTGAGTATCATAACTGCGTCATTTGAAGATTCAAATAGACTGCGAAATTTCTCCTCACTTTGCCTGATAGTATCTTCTGCTTTTTTTCTTTCGGTTACATCTTCCAAAATACCATCAAAAAATATCGGCACCCCATCTTTGTCTTTTACAACCACACTCGATTCATAACAGGTAATAATACTTCCATCTTTTCTTTTAAAATCGATTTCACTCCCTCTTACCACGGTTGATTCAATCATTTTCTCATAGAAACCGGATCTATCTCCCGGTTCTGCAATTATCTTCTGTAATGGTATATTAAGTAGCTCCTCCCTGCTATCATATCCCAGCATCCGTACAAGAGCCGGATTAACTTCGATGAATTCTCCGGTTTTAAATGTCGACCTGTATATACCGATGTTGATGTTTTCCGTGATAGTTCTGAATTTGTTTTCAGATTCTTTTATTTCCATTTCCATATTTCTTAAATCTGAGATATCCAGGATAACTCCAACAATTCCAGCTGGATTCCCCTTGAAATCGTAATATACCGCCTTATTGAAAACAACGTCACGTATTGATCCATTAGCAAATTTCAACTGGCCTTCGTAAACCTGATTGCCTTTATCCTCCATTATCGCCAGGTCTTTCTCATGATAATTTTGGGCAAGATCTTCAGGAGCAATCTCAAAAACTGTCTTATTCATTAGCTGATCGTAGTCTAGACCAATGTATTCTTCAAAAGCCTTGTTCCAGAGTTTATACCGTAGTTTTTCATCTTTGAAAAAGATCGGGCTTTTTATGGTATCTATCAGTGATTTCAAGAAATTCAGATGCTCATTTATCCTTTCCTGCTGCTCAACTTTCTCAGTTATATCTGAATATACTGCCACTATTTCACCTGAAGGCAGTTTGTATATGTAGTTTTCAACCCATTGCTTTAATTTCTTGTCTTCATATAGGGAGGCAGGTAATAACTTAGGGATACCTGTATCAAATACTTGAAGTAATGAATCATATAATCCGATTTCCTTTGAGCCGGGAAAAACATCTACCAGGCTCTTACCTATTATTTCCTGCCTGTTTACCCGACTAATCTGTTCACCCGATTTATTGATATCTTTGATAATAAATCTTTTATACATGCTGTCGAATTCATAAATAGCAACACCATCACCCATGCTGTTAAATAATTCCCTGAATCGCTCTTCGTTTTCCTCGATCGTTTCTTTATATCGATTGTTTCTCAACGCAATGGCGGCTATCTCTCCAAAAGTAGTTGCCAGCCTTACATCATTTTTGTTGAATTTTCCATCTTTATTAGCCAGCCCAATGGTCCCTACCACTTTATGATCAATTACCAGAGGGGCAAACAAAACATTCCTGAGTTCTACATTTCTGTCAGGCATAGACTCTTTCCAACCACTCTTCATGAAATCATTTTCATGAATTGTCATTCCCGATTTATATGCCTTTACCTTTAATCCCTTGATAGGTATAGGCAGCTCTGGATCACTATGGCAGGGCCACCCACCGGATTCAACAAAAATTACTTCGTTTTCCTCATTTTCTGCACACAATAGCGCTACATTGCCGGACCTGGCGCCAATCGTATTTTTACAATAGTCTAAAATTGATTTTGCCGTTGAAGAGAAATCTTTGCCTTCAAGAACTATTCTCGCACAGTCCAGAAGCGCTCTTACCTCCTTTGACCTCTGTTTAATTTCGCTATGAGATTTTTTTAAAGCCCGTTCCGCGTTCTTCCTTTTCGTAATATCCCTGTAAATTGCATATACGCCGATCTGCTCATTATCAAGGTAAATAGGGTGACCTAATATCGAAACATCGATCTCTGTACCGTCTTTATGACGTCTGATACCTTCAATTGAAATTGTCTCCCCAGATGCAACAGCCCTTGTAGCCTCGCCGGCCTCGCCTTTTGTGGATTCATCTGCTATCAGATTATCAATAGATCTGCTGAACACATCATCGTTTTCATATCCGAATAACTTAGTAAATGCCTTATTAACTCTTAAAACATTACCTTCATTGTCAGACATTATAACAGCTTCTGGAGATCCTTCAAATAACTCTTCAAAATACTTCTTTTCAAGTCTAAGTGCATTTTCTGCTTTCCTCTGCTCAGTTATATCTGTTACTACCGCTATTGTACCGATGAATTCACCTGCATCGGATTTCATTGGCGATGCATAAATAATAACAAATTTGCTTTCACCGCTCTTGTGCCGCAATGTGCATTCATATGTTGAAGTTTTTCCTTTCATTCTACCGGATGTCTGCTTTTTTATCTCTTCCAATGAGTCTTCTGTCACAATCTCTGATAATTCGAATCCCTTCATCTCCTCAACAGAATATCCAAGCAGTGATGCAAATGCCGGATTCACAAATGAAAGCGTCTCATTTTCATCAGTTATAGAGATCCCCGTATTAGCGTTATCAATAATGATCCTGTTTCTCTCTTCACTCTCAACAAGCTTCTTTTGGATCTCCATGAATTCAGTAAGATCCTCTCCTGAGCTGATGGTACCGGTTATGTTACCTTCCTCATCCCACAGAACGTTATGATGCCATCCTATTGTTTTTTCTTCACCATTCTTTGTAAGAAGAAGGTTCTCTGTATATTCGTTTGAATCAATATTCCCGGCAAGTAACGCTTTGAAAATCTCAATGTACTCTTCTTTCACTCTGTCGGGAATCAATTCTTCAAAAAGGTTCATACCAACTATTTCATCTTCTTTAAATCCAAGTACATGTCTTCCTTTGCGGTTGATCATTCTAACGGTACCATCCATGTTTAGCACAAGTATCATCACATTCGCAATATCAAGATACTTTTCTGTCAGCGCTTTCTCGTCTTCGATAAGCTTTTTCGACCGGTATACCTCACGTGTCCTGTCCTCGACTATCTTCTCGAGAGCTTCCCTGGCTTTCCTTTCTCTCTCTAGCTTCTTTTTTAGTAGTTCGAACTTGTCCATCTGATAGTCCTCTATTTGACTATTACTTCAAAGATGCACTCATCTTTGCCATCATTCATACACGACTCTTTTTTATATTGAATATCTGTCTCATATATTTCCGCAGTACCCTCTATCAATCCTTTTGCGAGGTCGCATAATTTCCTCTGAGATCTGTAGTGGATTTTAAATGTATCTTTATCGATATCTTGAAATATGATCTCAGGAGGCCTTGCATCATCATAGAGTTTCTTAATCTCAATGAAATGTATCTCATTCACTGTCTGCATGAATTTTCTGAAATCCTTACAGTTTTCAAAGAACACACTGTATTTTTCTGCAAGTATCGGTATTGAAAACTTGCCAATAGCATGAAGCAGATCAGGAATGCTCTCACCAGTTTTTTCAGAAAGGGTGACCACCATAGATAAGATCTGGTCATCAGAATATGATACAGGAGCCAGAAACGGCGGAACATCATCCTGCAGTTTTGACTCAACATATATCTCTTCAAGAACTACATCCCCAAATTCTTTGGAAATGAATTCTTCAAGCAGATTGAAGATTATTCCTTTCATTTTCTCTCCTTTAGCTTCTTAGATACTGCTTGATCTTCTTGATAATAACCTTTTCATTAAAAGGTTTTGTAATGTAATCAGCCGCTCCCATTGCTTGTGTTTTGAATACCAGTTCCTTGTTTCCAATTCCGGTAAGCATTATAACCGGTATATTCACTATCTTCCTATCATCACAGCGTTTTAGTGATCTCAATATCTGCAGCCCGTTTTTTTCGGGCATCTTTACGTCGAGAAGTATTAATTGCGGTTTAACTCTCTTCGTTATCGCAACTATATTCTCACCGCTTTCTCTTTCGATCACTTTCGCTTCGGGTATAAATTCTCTGAATAATCGTTTCAAAGAATTTCGAATATTGATATCATCATCGATAATGAATATTTTTTTGAATGAATCCATTTTTAGAATTCCTATAGATGTTCCTCAATGATTTCATTGATCTTTTTCTGCCCGAACGGCTTCCTCAAAAAATGAACAGCTCCCGCCTCAAGAGCTTTATCCTTAAGATTTTCAGCTTTGCCTCCCGTGATGATTACTATTTTTGTCAGGTCTTTCAAGTCGCTGTTTATTATCCTTTTTGTAACCTCAAAACCATCCATATCAGGCATAAAAATATCCAGAAATACAAGATTCGGTCTGAAAGTGAATAACTTCTCTCCCGCTTCAAAACCACTTGTAGCCTTCTCAACTTCAATAGAAGGATTCACTCTTTTAATCATCATCATCAACATCTTATTTACGTCTTCTTCATCATCCACAATAAGTATTCTCTTCTCCTTTACTGCCTGATGTTTCAGACTGACAGGGAGCTTAATTGTGAATTCAGTTCCTTTACCCAATTCACTCCAGACATCAATTTTGCCAAAATGTTCCTGAATAATTCTGTATGATATGGAAAGCCCGAGCCCGGTACCTTTACCGGGTTCCTTAGTAGTATAAAATGCATCAAATATATGTTTCAACTGATCTCGTTCCATACCTCTGCCGTTATCCGAGATATTTACAACAATATTTTCGTTCTCAGAGTATGTCTTAATAGTAATAATTCCTTTTTCTGTGATTGCATGGCTTGCATTTACCAGAAGGTTCATAAAAACCTGGCTTAGTTTCTGTATATCACACTCGATTTTAGGAATCTCTGAGTATTCTTTAATAACTTCGGCTTTATATTTGATTTCGTTCCAGACAATATTAAGAGTTTTTTCGATACTTTCATTAATATCAGCATATGCAATATCCGGTTTATCCGGATGAGCAAAATCTTTTAGATCATGAACGATCCTTTTTACCTTTTCAATGCCCTCTATTGACTCTGCCAGAGCATCGTTCATATCCTCCAGTAGATAATCAAGGTTCATATCATCTTTTGCTTTCATGACAGCCTGTTTAGTCTCTTCACATTTGCCTTCTTCATAATTATTTATCATCTCGAACATACCGATAAAAAAACTGCTTAACTTTTCACTGTACTTCTCCATTATCCTTAAGTTACTGGATATGTACCCGATAGGATTATTGATCTCATGTGCTACCCCTGCTGCAAGAGTACCGATAGAAGCCATCTTTTCAGACTGGATAAGCATTTGCTCCAGTCTCTTTCGGTCTGTAATATCTTCGATTACCCCATCGAAATAAATGATCTCACCTATATCATTTTTGACTGCGACAGCAGTATCAGAACCAATAAAAGTACTTCCATCCTTTCTTTTAAACTCTATCTCACGGTTCTTTACAACTCCATTTAATAACAGCCCTTCGCTGAACTCCTTGCGATCGAAAGGATCATAATAATTATCTGAAGCTTTGGTTTTCAGCATTTCCTCTTTAGAATTGAATCCGAACATTACTGCCATTGCAGGATTAATTTCAATCAATTGTCCCTCTTTACCGGGAGTGCTTCTATAGATAGCTATACTCTGATTTTCGGTTAAAGTCCTGTATTTTTTTTCGCTGTTAACCAACGCTTCCTTCGCCAGTTTTATTTCCGTGATATCATAAAAGGTAGTGTATACACGATAAGGTTTTGATTCACTCTTTCTGAATTGCGGGACTGCATTTATCTTGATCCATCTGTTTGCATCTTCTTTCGGATTATATACTCCCATCAAAACATCATTTACCTTCTTACCGGTATATAATGCTTCCATTGCAGGATGATCTTCTCCGGGAAAATTAGTTCCATCCTCATGTATACTCTTGAAGCAAGGATCTATTGATTTTCTCCCCTGCATCTGATCGAACGTCATTCCAAGTATCTTCTCAGCTGCCGGATTCGCGCTTATGATTTTCCCATTTGTATCCTGGTAAACTACCCCTTGAGCCATTGTTTCATAAAGAGAACGGAATTGTGCTTCACTTTGAGCAAGAGCAACCTGCTGTTTCTTCTTTTCAGTTATATCCTCACCATAACTTAATGTTGAGACTATTTCAGATTTATTATTATATATAATTGAATTATGCCAGGATATAAACTTCAGCGTTTCATCTTTTGTCAACACATGATTTTCATAGTATTGATGTGGCATGGATTTGCCGGTGATTATCTCTCTATAGACTTTTTTTATCGTTCGCCTATCCTTTTTGGGGATAAATTTGTCAAACCAGTTTTGACCTAAGATTTCTGGTTCCTTATATCCCAGAATATCACAGCCGCACTTATTGATCATTGTTACGATTTGATCTCTATTGATTACGACTATAATTGCATTGACAATATCAAGATAACTCTGGGCTTTATCTCTTTCCTTTTTCACCTGGTTAATAAGCTGATGGCGTTCCTGTGCATACCGTATGGTCTTGAGCAGAACATTACTGTCAATGTCGTCTTTCACAAGGTAATCCTGAGCCCCGATCTGTATCGCCTCAAACGCAATCTCCTCGTCTGCCAGACCTGTAAGGACCACAATGGGAGTTCCATTAGAGATTTTCAGCACATTCCTGATAGTATCAATACCTTTACTATCCGGGAGGTTTAGATCCAAAAGTATTACATCATAGTGCTTATTACGGATATAGTTTTTACATTCCCCGAGTTCTTTAGCATTATCAATCTCAATTAATACAGTCTGTATGCTGGTTAAATACTCAGATATCAATCTTGCATCACCGGGATTATCCTCAACCAACAGTATTTGTAATTTTTGTGTCATGTCAAACTCATCTTTTTATTCAGTAATTTTTGGCAATTTTACTATTGTAAGCCAAAAATCCTCAATGGATTTTACAACAGTAATAAATTGCGCTAAGTCAACCGGCTTGGTTATATAACAGTTAGCATGCAGCTCATACGTTGTCAGAATATCTCTTTCTTCTGTAGATGTAGTCAGTATTACTACCGGTATGAGTTTTAGCTGTTTATCACTCTTGATTTCCTCCAGGACTTCCTTGCCGTCCATTTTTGGCAGATTCAGATCAAGCAGAATAAGATCCGGTGTTGGTACCGGTTTATATTCTCCTTCCTTCTTGAGAAATCTGATAGCTTTGACACCGTCATCCACTGTGAATAAATTGTTTTTGACTTTTCCTTCTTTGAGCGCTTCGATTGTAAGCCTGACATCCCCCGGATTGTCTTCAACAAGTAAGATATCGATTGGTTTTGTTTCTTCTTTGTCCATAATTCTTGCCCTCAATTTACTGGAATTTTAAAATAAAAAGTTGATCCATAGCCCGGTTCAGATTCTACCCACATCCTACCGTTATGCCTTTCTACTATTCTCTTACAGATTGACAGGCCTATCCCTGAACCGGCTATTTTTTCTCCACTTTGCAGTCTTTGGAATATCTGAAAGACCTTATCGTGGTATTGTGTCTCAATACCTATACCGTTATCTTCAACACTGAACTGCCATTCTCTTTTCACCAATTTAGCTGATATTATTATAACCGGATCTTTTTCGCTTCGGAATTTTATCGCATTAACTATAAGATTCTGAAAAAGCTGCATGAATTGAGATTCATCCACATTTATAGTCGGTAATCTATTAATTTCTATTTTAGCATTATTGGATTCAATCAAAAGAGTTAATGATTTTACGACAGTCTCTACTAAAGACGATAATTTGATCTTTTTGAAAGGTTTTCCCTTAGTTCTTACTCTTGAAAATGATAATAGATCATTTATCAGCTTCTTCATTCTTGATACACCGTCTACCGCATATCCGATAAATTCATCAGCATCTTTATCGAGCTGTCCCTCATATCTTTTTTGTAGAAGTTGAATAAAGCTCGACACCATTCTTAATGGCTCCTGAAGGTCATGAGATGCTACATAGGCAAACTGCTGCAGTTCGGCATTTGATCTTTCGAGTTCGTTCAATGTTAATTTCAGTTTCTCATCAGCCATAACCTTCTCAGTTTCATCAAAATGAAGGCCGGCAAGCTTAACAGGTTCACCCTTTTCATTTTTGATAATATTTGCCACTGCATTAATATAACGCAAATTACCATCCGGTTGCCTGACTTTGTATCTTATATCCACAAACGGTTCTTCCTTCAGCTGCCTTCCAAATTCATTTTCAACATATTCGATATCCTCTGGATGGACAAGACTGGCCCAACTATCATAATCATCATTGAATTCGGTCCGTGAAATTCCGAAGATCTCAAGAGACCGGTCATCCCATTCCAGGCGGCTGCTGGCTATATCGTAAACAAGAGTACCTGCTCTAACAGCTTTCAGGGAAAGCTCAAGATAATCCTTACTTTCTCTTAATGCATTTTCAATCTGTTTCCTTGCAGAGACATCTCTTATAATTCCCCAGAAACCTTCATTTTCGCCCTTTTCATCTTTTAAAAGATAAGCTCTAAGCTCCACTGGGATTATGTCTCCATTCTTTTTTTTATACTCTTTTTCATAAATGTCCGAAAATCCCCTTTTGATTACCTGGTTATTTATAATATCAGTTTCCATATCATGCCACTTTTCGGGCGTAATATCCTGAAATGTTAATTTTGTGATCTCCTTTTTGGTATACCCGATCATCTTTGCAAAAGCAGGATTAAAATCCACCATTGTACCCTGCATATCTGTTCTTCCGTACCCATCCAACATACCTTCAATTAGATATTTGTATTTCTGCTCGCTGCGGAGGAGTTCTTCGTTTTTCTTAATAAAACTTTCTGTACGTTCCTTAACTTTATCCTCGAGCTCAGATTTCGCTTTCAATAAAGCTTCTTCAGCCTTCCTGCGTTTAGTAATGTCAATCCAGTTCAGAACAACATTTGTCATTTCGCCATCAGGATTAAAAATAGGAAACATCGTGGCTTCGATACTTACTTTGTTAGAGCCTTTTAAATTCAAAGTAGGCATATCGTTGCCATCCCAGTCGCAGGTAAAACTTACTGACTTTCCTTCCTCAAAGACAGAACGTATCTTAGGCAATAGCCCTTGTCGTTTGACGATTGGATCATGCAGTATATTATATTTTCCGACTATCTGCTCATCTTCAATATTTAAAAACTTCTTCAACGCAGGATTTGCGCGCTGTAGAACACCTTTTGAATCCGATATCCATGTTGCGAACGGGCTCTGCTCAATAACAGAATCAAGAAACGCGCTCTTTGTTTGAATTATTACCTCAGCCATTTTAAGATCGGTAATATCCTGCGCCACAGCAATTAAGGATTTTTGTCCATTGATATCAATAATATCAGCTGAGAAATTGCAGTGCTTCTTTTCACCCTTTTTCGTTCTTAATATAAGCTCAATATTTCTTACAGAATCTATTTCACCAAGCATAACGGCAATCCTGCCTCTATCACTTTTATCAACAAAAAGATCCAGCTCTGTAGAGGTTCTCCCAATCACTTCTGATTTTTTATATTTGAAAAGCCTGAGGAAACTTTTGTTGACATTAATAAATCTGCCATCTGAGAGAGTGATAATAACTACAGCCCCCGGATAATTATAAAAAGCTTTCTGAAACTTTTCTTCGGATTCTATCAAGTCTTCCTGATATTTCTTTTTTACAGAAATATCATCTATCAGCGCTGTAAAATAGTCTACAGATCCATCGTTTTTCCTGATGCATTTAACAGAGATATTTGCGTGGATTATCTTTCCGTCTTTCTTTATAAACCGCTTTTCAATAGCATATCCATCAATATCTCCCTTTAGCACTCTGTTGAACTGTTCAATATCTTTATCAAGATCATCCGGGTGGGTGATCTCAATCCAGGTTTTCTTTAATAGTTCTTTCTTAGGATAACCAAATATCTGGCACAATTTCTTATTCACTTTAATCCAGCCTTTTTCCGGGGATGTAATAGCCATTCCAATAAGACCCAGATCAAAGAATTTCTTGAAACGTTCTTCGCTTTTTTTGAACTTGATCTCAGATTTTTTCAATTCAGTAATATCTGTGAATATCGTAGCAAAATTATTCTCTCCTGTTTTTACCGCCGTAATATGGAAATATTTATCACTGGGTGAGAAGTAAATATCATATGTAAACGGTTTCCCGGATTTAACAACTCCGGAATACTCATTAAGGTACGGCGGAGTTGAAGTTTTATAGATATCTGAGGCGAATCTGCCTTTTTCATTATTAATTTCTATCCCCGAAATATTCTCATTTGGTGATTTCCCATCTAATATTCTGTAATCAACCGGTTTTTGGTTGTTGTTGTATACTATCTCATAAAAACACACTCCCTCCTGTATCGAAGTATTTAGAGAACTATATTTTTTTCGGTTTTTAGCTATATTGTTTTCCGATTTCAAATTCTCAGTTATTTCTCTGACAATTCCTGCAGCGATCCACCTACCATTTAACTTCATAAATGAAAGTGATAATTCTATAGTAATATCCTGCCCGTTCTTTCTAATAGCGGGAAGTTCAATTGTCTTGCCTATAGACATACCCTTACCGGTTTTTTTGAAATCCCTGAAAGACTCAGCCAAAGCCGGATATAGATTCTTCGGTACTAAAATTTTGAGAAGGTTCTGGCCAAATATCTCCTTATCGCTATATCCGGTGATTTTTTCAGCAATCCTATTCCAGTACAGGACCTGCTCTTTATCATTGATTACGATAATGCCGTCTCTGACCATAGCGCCAAATGGCTTAAACAGTTCATTGGATTTTAAAAGAGCCTCAGCTTCCAATTTCAGTTTTTCCTGCATTTTCAAGGTTATTTTATCCTTCCCAGTATTTTTGATCCTGTTTCCGGATACTTTCATAGTTCATTCCATTTTTGTTCGTCAAAACCTACTTTTCAAATGATTCTATAATTATTTCTTTCAATTTTTCCACATTGAATGGTTTCTGGAGAAAATCATCAAATCCCATATCTAACATCGGTTTAATTTCTGAAGGCGCTATCTTGCCTGAGATACCTATTACTCTAATGGTATCGAGATTAGTATTATTCTTGATGTATTTAAAAAATTCCCGGCCATCCATATCTCCAAGAAAGATGTCAAGAACTACTACATCAGGCTTAAAAGCCTCCAGCCTCGCTCCCGCACTGAAACCGGAATTCGCAATATCAAGAATAAAACGCTCTTCAGATATGAAAGCACGCTGTATTGCAGAAGTCATATTCTTCTCATCATCGACAACAAGAACCTTGATCTTATTGTCTTTAATAAATTCAACAGGAAAATCATTCTCTTTCATAAACAGCATCAACTCATTCCTCGTGATTCTCCATGCAGCATTTTTAGTTGGTCTGAAACCTTTCAATTCCCCATTATTCAGCCAACGGTTAACAGTCTGACGGGAAACATGACAAATATTGGAAACATCACCCGCTGTAAATACCTCTTTTACCATTTCTAATCTCCGTTAATTTGTAAACTTACTCCTTATGTACCATTTGTCCCATATGTCTCACATGTACAATATATACCATTTGTAATGACTTGTCAAGAAAAAAATGTAAATAAGTAAAATAATACTAATAAATTTTCCGTGAATAATATTCTGACTGCTCCGGAAAGGCTGAGATCGGCATCTGCCGATCAATGCTTATATTTTAATTAATTTAAAAACCTTCAGCAGACTGCTAACAGGTTTTTGTTTGTTTATAGAGTACCCAATTGTTACATTGTATCCATTGTCTAAATCCTATTCTAATTATTCAGAAAATTGACCGGAGAAAAAACCATGATGAAGAGTCTGATAATTTCCGCCCTGATCCTGATTTGCTGTTCATTCAATTCTTCTATTGCACAGGAAGATGATATCGAAAATGTATACAAAGCTATGGTTACCTCCTTTACTGAACGCGAATTGAACGACAGGTGGATACCGCATACCGATCTGGTCCTCAAGCGGGCAAAGAGACTTCTCGAGGTTGTCGATGCCGATTCAAGAACCGTTCTGATCGGCGCTATTCTGCACGATATCGGAAAAGGCAATAAGGATCATGAACAGGCAGGAGCGGTTATCGCCGAAAAGCTCCTCACAGAATGCGGCCTTGATAAAGAGTTTACTGGCACGATCTCCCGGATCGTCGAGAATCATCATAAAGCCCGCTGTGAACATACAAACGAATTCAAGGTTATCTGGATGGCTGACAGACTGAGGGTAAAACTGCCTGAAGACGATAAAGAGCTCCTGAAAGTATACAATGAGACAACTGCAAAGCTCAAGGACATCGCCAAAAGGTAAGCTTTATCCTGCCGGTGAAAACCATTCATAACCGGGTTTAGGATCATACTTTTGACTTTAATAATAGCAGGATCCGAAAAATGCCTGTACCCTGCTTTTACCACCATGCCGGGATTGAAAATCTTCTTGATTATTGGTGTATATACTTTTATTTAATTTGAAGTTATTGGAGAAAACATGTAAGGGCACAGATTCTGCTTTAAATACAATTCTAAAAAAAATCAAGCTTCAGTCCGCAAATAAAAGGTAATGTCATTCCCGCGAAGCGGGAATCCGGGAAAGCAAAATCTATCCACCCTTCTGCAGTTATTATTACATATGCAGAAATGGATCAGTTTTTGAAAATCAAATAAATAAAAATGGGGGTTTACATGCAGGAATTTTTAAAGAGTTCTATAAATCAGAAAGTACTACCTGACACAATGCAAGCAAGTGGTTTATCTGAAGAATTTCTTAGTATTAATTGGATTGAAGTAGTTATCCTTGGAATAATATTCCCTATTGTGATTCTCGGTATTAATTTATTGATTAGTTGGATATTAGACAAGCCAAAAATTAAATTCTTTTACAAAAAACAACTTTCAGATGCGGATTTAATAGTGTCCGTAAGACGAGGAACAATAAAATTAGAACATCTTCATATTCTATGGGGTGATAAAAAACTTAAAGAAATTCCCTCAAGATTCTACTCAGTTATTAATTCAAAAGATAGTCCAATCGAGATTCCAATTAATAATATTTTATCAGAAATAGAAGAACAATATGGAATAACTCCTGATAATGTAAGAAGTAATCCGGGAGAGGAATTAAGAAGAAAAATACTGAAAGATAAAAATGAAGAAAATATTGATAATGTAAATATCAATACAAAGTTAAAATCTATTTTCTTAGAGGATAATCATGAGGGTAAAAAGAAGTTAAAAAACCGTGATTTAAAAAAAGTTAAAAACAGATTAATTGCGTTAATCAAATATAAAATTGATAATTCGATTTATGAAAAGCGTGACAAGAGACTTTTTCCGGATTTATTTTCTAATGAGTGAGATAATAATTGTCAAAATTTACCTATAAATCATAAAATGGACTTAAAATGAATAACGTTAAATTTCTTAACAAAAAAGAAGTAGCAGAGCTTCTTAATGTATCGGTATATACGATAGATCGATATGTTAAAAAGAAAGGTATGCCGATTCATAGAATCGGAAATGAACCGAGATTCAGGCTTGATAAAGTGTTAGCCTGGGCGGATCAATACTGAAAGTTAGAATCAATATCAGCTCACTGTTGGTGTTTTCACCAACAGTGTAATTATATTATATTGTATGTCGGTGAAAACACCAACATACAGCGAAGATCTCCAATATAGACCCTGAAACAAGTTCAGGATGACAAGACTGATTGCTTTGCAGATCCTATATACTCCCCAAAGCCAATCAAGTTCAGGATGACAAGGTTGGATACTCCAAAGTACCTGCATAGACTTTTCCTCCCTAAAGCATATCAGGATAACACAACACAAAAAAAAGGACATGCATCATCTAACATGTCCTTAAAATCGTGTACCGAGGGCCGGACTCGAACCGGCACGGGCAAATTGCCCAACGGATTTTAAGTCCGTTGCGTCTACCAATTTCGCCACCCCGGCGTTTATACAAATAAATAAGGGGACTCTGCAAACTGTTAAATTTGAAGCCCCCGCTTCATGTCCCTGATAAAATATTTTTTAATTCGAGGCGACGATCGGACTCGAACCGATGAATAGAGGTTTTGCAGACCTCCGCCTTAGCCACTTGGCCACGTCGCCGATGGAGCGAGAGACGGGGTTCGAACCCGCGACATTCACGTTGGCAACGTGATACTCTACCAGCTGAGTTACTCTCGCTTAGGACTTAGAATATACAAAGTTTTAATATTTCACGCAATAAAAAAATTCAGACTCGGCTCTTAATTAGATTGTTATAATCAGTGTATTTAAAGCATATTCCGCATTGTATATATTTTATACAATATTGAGCCAGTACTGGTTCCTGTAATTAAGCTAAGGGATACTTCTTTTATTATTCGATCTATTACATAACGATAAATTAACCACTTTCTATTAAATATCATTTATTAATAATAGAGGTGTAAGACAAATTCTTCAATAGTTTTGATAAGACAAATTAACATCCCCCTTTAATTCCCCCTTCGAAGGGGGACTAAGGGGGATGTTCGATAGAGTATAAAATACATTCTAGGTTTATATCATGACAAAAGTCAACTTATCCCGCCAGGAACCTTGCGTTATCCGAATAATCGACCGGAACTTCGATTATATGGACACCAGGATTATTGACACAGTCGTGAAGCAGACCTTCGAATTCCATTGTCGCATATAATCTATGCCCTTTTGCTCCGTAGCTCTCAGCATACTTTACAAAATCCGGATTTCCGAATTCAAGTCCATAATTCTCGAAACCCATTGCTTCCTGTTTCCATTGGATCATTCCATAGGCATCATCTTTAAGAATTAAAACCACAAGGTCAATCCCGTACCTGACCGCAGTTTCGATCTCCTGGGAGTTCATCATAAATCCTCCATCCCCGCAGATTGCTGCGACCTTTCGTTCAGGATATACAATACGTGCTGCCATTGCTGAGGGCAGGCCGGCTCCCATGGATGCAAGAGCATTATCAAGTATTACTGTGTTTGGACCATGGGCCTTATAATTCTTTGCAAACCACAACTTGTAGATTCCATTGTCCAGGGCAATTATCCCGTCTGAAGGCATTACTTTTCTGATATCTGATACAAGCTTTCCGGGCTTGATCGGAAAGCTGTCATCATTTTCATTCATTTTAGTACGATAGTCATCCCCCTCCTTGATCCTCATAAAATATGAAAAATCCCAGTTGTCCTGTTTATTTATCAATTCCTTTATCTGCCAGATACTGTTTGCTATATCTCCAACCACTTCCACCTGGGGAAAATAAACCCTGTCGACTTCAGCTGATGAAAAATTAATATGAATCACCTTGAATCCATCCTTATTCATGAAGAACGGCGGTTTTTCTACTACATCATGACCGACATTTATTATCAGATCAGACCATTCGATACCGCCGTGAATATAATCATCCGCAGATAGTGCCGCATTACCGACATACTGCTCATGCCTCTCATCGATGACACCCTTGCCCATCTGAGTACAGATAAAAGGGATACCGGTCTTCTCTACAAATTCTGTAAGCATTTTAGAAGTTCTTTTCCTGTTTGCCCCTGCACCTATTAATAGAAGCGGATGTTTGGCATTTTCAACCATCTCTACCGCTCTCCTGATCGCTTTCTCCTCCGCTATCGGTCTGCGCTCATAGCTTCTATCAAACAATTCGGCATTTGATTCCTCGGCTGCTATATCCTCGGGCAGCTCCAGGTGCACGGCACCAGGCCTTTCCTCTTCGGCAATTCTGAAAGCCTCTCTGATCCGGGACGGGATGTTGCTGCCGTTCACAATCTGGCAAGTGTATTTTGTAATAGGTTTCATCATATCGATCACATCGATTATCTGAAACCTGCCCTGTTTGCTTTTTTTAATTGGTTTCTGTCCGGTTATCATCATCATGGGCATACCGCCAAGCTGCGCATAAGCAGCAGCTGTCACAAGGTTTGTGGCTCCCGGTCCTAGAGTGGATAGACAAACACCGGCTTTACCGCTCAGTCTTCCGTAAGTTGCGGCCATGAAACCTGCTCCCTGCTCATGGCGTGTAACTATCAGCTTAATATTTGTATTCTTTAGAGAATTCAGCAGGTCAAGATTCTCTTCACCGGGAATACCGAATATATATTCAACACCTTCTTTTTCTAATGCTCTGACAAATAAATCGGAAGCCTTCATCTTACCTCCTTGATCTATAACGGAACTTTTGTGGACTAATATAATAAAAAAACCTACACCTTGAAACTGGTTTATGTAGATATATATAATAATTAAATCGAATTTTTTTTAGTTCCTCTTGTAAATAAGAATTGATATACATATATTATTATCTGAGCCTGATCAAAACATTATTGCGGATCGTTCGTTTAAAAACTGCATATCTTATTCAAAGCCAGATTTATGAGAGATTCAATACTAAGCCTATTAAAAAAACATGGGGATCTTCCGTTTTTACCGGACAATGTCCAGAAGATTGAGAAGAAACTGAGCGATCCCAAATCTCATATCTCCGATATCGCCGGTATAATCGAGATAGATCCTACGTTAGCCGGGAAGGTGCTGACTCTTGCAAACAGCGCTTATTACAGCAGGGGAATGAAATCGGTTTCCACCCTGCAATCAGCTATATCCAAGCTCGGTCTGAAAGAGGTCGTAAAGATAGTATATTCTATAGAGCTCACAAAACTTTTCGTAGACACAAAAGTTCTTGACTCAAATAAATTCTGGAAACATTCCCTTGCAGTAGCCAATGTATCGCAAATTCTTGGAAAAAAGGCAGATATCGATCAGGATATTAGAGACCTTGCTTATCTTGCAGGCCTGATGCATGATATTGGTGTTATGGTATTCTGTTACCTTATCCCCGGAGAGTACGCCGATTTTCTAAAGGAAATGAACATCAATAAAAAAACTCTCCAGGCTTCTGAGAAAGAAAAATTCGGTATAGACCATGCTGAATTAGGCGCTCAATTCATAAATAAATGGTGGAACCTTGACGAAAGAATCGTATCATCCGTGCTCCACCACCACAGCATTGGGGAAGGCAGTGCGTCCGATAAGAAGTGCCGTAGGCTTCTTAGCGTAACCAATGGAATTTGCAATAACATCGGTATCACGAACGGTATAAAGTCACTCCAAAAAGAGGATAACGCCGAGAATATAGGGCTGAATAATGATGAAATCCATGAATTACGGGATGAAATTGAAACTGCCATAAAACAGGCTGAAGACCTCCTTAATTGATTTTTTCTTTCCAGTATAATTTCACACCAGTTTTTGAAAATTCTAATACCCCGGTTAATCTGTCAATACGGATCAATATATGTGGTTGAATTTAAAGTATTCGAATAAACGGGAATCCCTTTTTACCTTAATTGAGAATTCACACTTAAACTCTTTTCATTTTTAAGAAAAAACTGAACTGGAAAAATTTTAAAATTGCCGCTATTAACTGTGAGAAAATTCGGTCTTGAACTGGAACGGTATTTGCTGTTTTTGTTCAGATAAATTCACAGGAAGCAGCTATAATTAATAGTATTTTAATAAAATAAGGGCGCATATGGAGACTAAAGAGAAAAAAAAGCGCAAAGCGAAGGGCACTGTCTATATAAAAGACGAGCTGTGCAAAGGCTGCGGTTTTTGCATAGAATTCTGCCCTCTTCATATCCTTGCATTTTCGGAAAAATTCAATGCTAAGGGTTATCATCCACCAGAGCTGATAGATGATGACCGGTGTTCAGGGTGTGATATCTGTGGTATGTACTGCCCTGATTTTGCAATTTTTGGTGAAAAATTTAAATAAGAGTTGGAGGAAAATTTAGTGAAAGCTGATAAAGAAGGAGTATTAACAGGTAATCATTTCCTTGACGGCGATCACGCATGTTGTGAGGGTGCGATCGCAGCCGGATGCAGATTTGTAGCCGGTTACCCGATAACCCCATCTACTGAAGTAGTAGAAAGAATAGCTTCTCGATTTCCTCTGGTAGGCGGAATCTTTATTCAGATGGAAGATGAGATAGCTTCTTCGATAGCAATTTGCGGTGGTTCCTGGGCAGGAAAAAAATCAATGACGGTTACATCCGGTCCCGGTTTGTCACTTATGATGGAGCATATCGGGTATGCGGCAATGACAGAAACACCTTGTGTATTTGTTGATGTACAGAGAGGCGGCCCCTCAACCGGACTTCCTACTATGCCTGCACAGGCTGATATTATGCAGGCTCGCTGGGGATCGCATGGTGATTATGAAATAATCGCTCTTGCACCAAATTCCTGTCAGGAAGCTTTTGATCTTACAGTACATGCATTCAATCTCTCTGAAAAATACAGAGTACCGGTTCTTTTCATGCTTGATGAATGTGTCGGACATATGACTGAAAAAGTCGTTATTCCGGAAGCTGATGAGATTGAGATCGAACCAAGAAAGATGACTAACAAAAAACCGGGTGAATATTTGCTCTATGAAACTGATGATTCCATGGTTCCTGAAATGGTACATGCAGGCGAAGGATATAATTTTCACATCACAGGACTGACACATGATGAGCGTGGATATCCGAACCTGACAGTTGATACACAAGCTAAGCTTGTCAGGAGACTCTGCGATAAAATAAACAAGAATGCTGATGATATCATCATGTATGAGGATTTCCATCTTGACGATGCTGATACAGTTGTTATAGCTTTCGGGATAACATCAAGAATAGCACAGCATGCAGTAAACATGGCAAGAGATGAAGGCAAGAAAGTCGGTTTTATAAGACTTCAGGTTATCTGGCCATTCCCGGAACAAATCATCAGAGAGCTTGCCGGCGGCAATGTCAAGAAATTCGTTGTACCTGAATTAAACCTTGGCCAACTCGTTTTGGAAGTTGAAAGAGTAGTGGCCGGTCAAGCAGAAGTCGTATCAGTCCCCCATGCGGGCGGTACTGTACATAATCCTGAAGATATCTATGAAAAATTATAGGATAAATTAATATGGGCAAAACAGATACTTTAAATAAAACAGCAGAAGTGCGAACCCCGGCTGAAAATCCTGTAGATAAATATCTCAGGATGGACAGAATGCCTCATATATGGTGTCCGGGATGCGGAATAGGCAGTACAGTGAACTGCTTTGTCCGGGCTGTCGAAGATGCGATGATCGACATCAAGAAACTCGCTATCGTATCCGGTATCGGCTGTACAGGTAGAGTTGCAGGTTATATGAATCTCGATTCCTTCCACACTACACATGGTAGGGCTATTCCTATGGCTACCGGTGTAAAACTCGCAAATCCTGAAATGAATGTCGTTGTATACAGTGGTGATGGAGACCTTTTTGCAATCGGCGGAAACCACTTCATCCATGCAGCTAGAAGAAATCTCGACATAAAGATTATTTGTGTTAATAATTTTACTTACGGTATGACAGGTGGGCAAGTCACCCCTACAACACCGCAGGGAATAATCGCAAGCACAATGCCTTATGGAAATTTTGAACATACGTTCAACCTTCCGTTTCTTGCTGAATCATGCGGCGCTGTTTATGTCGCCAGGTGGACGGCAGCTCATGTAAAACAGCTGACAAAATCCATGAAAGAGATGATGTCCAAGAAGGGATTCGGATTTATTGAGATATTTTCGCCCTGCCCCACCCTTTTCGGAAGACGCAATAAGATTGCTGATGGCCTGGAGCATATGATCCAGTTTAAGGACAAATGTAAGATCAAGAAAGGTGCCAGTGCAAAAGAAGCTACTTTCGATCCTGATAATGAGATCGTCCTCGGTACTTTTGTGAACACCGAAAGAAAAACATTCATGGAATCTATGAATGACAGGTATGAAAAAGTTTTCGGACCCAAATACGTACGATACGGGGAGGAATAATGAGCAAGAAAGAAATGAAGATAACCGGATTCGGCGGCCAGGGTATTATTTTGACCGGCCTATTAATTGGCAGAGCCGCTACTCTTTATGAAGATAAACATGCAGTGCTTATTCAGAGTTTTGGTCCTGAAGCGCGTGGAGGCGCCTGCGGTGCCCAGGTCACTGTGTCGGATGAACCTATACTCTACCCCTATGTCAAAGAACCTGAGATCCTTGTAACTCTATCACAGGAAGCTTATTCTACTTACATCGGACAGCTAAGACCAGGCGGTACTTTGATTTATGAAGAAAATCTTGTTACTCCCAGAGATCTTCCTGAAGGGGTTAAGAGCTATTGTGTTCCGTCAACTCAAATCGCTGAAGATCTGGGAAGAAAAATAGTTCAGAATATCGTTGCTCTGGGATTTTTTACCGCGGTTACCAAGATAGTTGATCCCGAATCAATGAAGAATGCGATCAAGACGGCAGTTCCCAAAGGAACTATTGATCTTAATCTCAAGGCGTTTGATAAGGGTTATTCATATTTTAAAAATGGCAGCTAACAGAAATTTTTTTCTTGCATTAACTGTCTGCTGCAAGTATCTTATATACAGATAATCCATTACGTGGAGAGTAATATGTTTGAAGATTTCCCAAAAGAACTTAAGCTGAAAAAGGATAAGATCGCTACAATCCGGCTGCTTGATAAGAATGACAAGAAGGAACTCCATGAATTCTTCAAAAGGCTTCCGGATAGGGACAGACTTTTTCTAAAAGAAGATGTAACTGATATAAAGGTTGTTGAGCGCTGGTTTAAGGATTTCAATCTAAATAAAGTAATCCCGCTAATTGTTGAAATTGACGGTAAGATAGTCGCTGACGGTACCCTTCATATTGATGAGCATGGCTGGGCACGGCATATCGGTGAGATCCGAATGGTAGTAGAGAAAGATTATAGAAAGCAGTCAATAGGATTGCACCTGGTTAAGGAACTATATTTTATTGCGATGAAGCTGAAGCTGGAGAAACTCGTCGGAATGATGATGGAGAGCCAGAGAACTGCGATAAAGATATTTACCGATCTGGGTTTCAAAAAGGAAGCTACCCTGAAGAATCACGTGAAGGACCTTAACGGCAAAAACCACAGCCTGATACTAATGACCCACTCAGTTGAATCACACTGGTCAGAACTTGAGAATATGATCCAGGACCACTATGGTGATTTCTCAGGTGACTTTTCCGGTCAATAACATCTTCTTTATTAAATCAGCATAATTACTTATCAGTAAATAAAAAAACCCCTCTACATGAGGGGTTTTTTATTGCATATCCAGCAATTTTTTATAAATCATTTCAACAGCTAGAAGACAAATTGACTTTTAAGACTATTAACCAGTACGACAGATATTCCTGTCTGTCATTGAACTATACTCTTGGAAGACTCATATACCGCAACAAAGAAAGATACTGGAATCCCGACAGAAATGTTCGGTAAAAGCAGTAATTGGAAATTGGTTCTGAGGGAAATGCCAGTGCGGTCGCGTGTTTATTATTAGGCGAATTGATGTATGGAAGATCTATCAAACTCCCTCTTTGTAATGGAGGATTTTCGGAATACTTTACTCCTATAGCATGCATGTTCAACTATTCTTAATAATCGTTCATGGCACCTATAAACTCGCCTTTCCCGCCACAGGCAGTGGTTTGTGTGTGATGTGAAGCAGTATCTGAGAATCTGTTAGTTAATACTACAAAGACACTGGTTCCCCGGCAAAAGCATACGGAGAAGACGTGTAAATTTGCGCACGGGAATGACGTAACCGGTGGATGATCATTTTTTCAATAAAAAAACTTCATCTTAACTCTCCCTTTGTAAAGGGGGATTTAAATTAGTGGATTCCCGCCAGGAACATCTTGTGAGCCACTTTTAATATCTTCTTCAGCTCAAATCTCTTCCTAAAACCTCACAATATTTATAACACGGGATGAACTTGCAGTTATCTCCCTGTTGAGTTTATCCGTAACCTTGACCTCCAAGACGTACCTGCCCCTCCTTAGACTGCTGATATCGAATTCGATCAGCTCGCTCGAATTGTTAACATCCACCTGCCGGTTTCGGTTCAGTGACATAGTATACGCTTCCGGCTTCCTGAGCAGTTTCTTTAGTTTCTCGAACAGGCTGAGCTCGATCCGTGTAACCGAAATGTCAATTTCGTATTCAGAGATAATTCCTGCATCTATGATATTATAGATCTCAAAATAACAGGTTATGGGCATAAGGCTGATAAATTCAAGGTAGGGATAGGGAGTAACCTCGAATTCACCAACTTCAATTACAGGCAGCAATTCTTTCTGAAGGTTATTCTGGGGCTGCATGTAGAATTGAATATCACTGACAGCTAATTCCTTGTTCGAAAAATCCCTTATTTCCAGGGGGATCTTCTTATATCCCATCGCATAGCTTACCGGATCCTTGATCTGCATGGTAAGGTCACCTTTCACCGTCCTGATCGGAAACGTCACCGATGTCACTGCATTGGGCAGGCCGGCATCTATCGCCTTTTGGTAATCGAATTTCACGGGTAAAGGTACTTTGAACAGATTGTCAAAATTCTCATTCCTTGCGAGAAACTGAAACTCGACTGCAATCGAATCGGGAGTTCTAACGTGCGGACGGTTCTCGAGTATATCGCTGATAGGCGCAAGCATTTGAAGCTCGACACGTGTCCTGCCATCCGGATTCCTGAACTGTGACATTGAATAGTCGAAATCAAGTTTACTTTACTCATCGAATCTGGTATTTACATTTGGTACTGCACGGTTTAGATATACTTTTTCAGCTAATTGTCCATTTGTCTTCAATCTGTCTACAGAACCTCCAGGTGTAAAACTTAAAACACTGGTTTCCGTAGTATACGGCATGCTGATTTCCATATTTGCTGTTGCCAGAGTAACAAGATCCTGAAGAAGTTCTTCCATCCATTCTATTTCTTCATTCATCATTGTATATAATCCTCCGATTCCCTGACGCTCCTTAATAAGGTCAATCCAATGAAGCCTTCTTTTTGAGCTTCTTCCGTCAACCATTACCTTTTCCAATCTATCTATATGAATCCAGTTTTTACCTTCTTTCATAAAATGAATAAAGAAAATATTGTTATCATCATGATAGGACCAGGATTCATTCTGTCTGACTTTAAAAGCTGTTTCCATAGGCTGAGCTATACCGCCAGAATAAAAACCTAATCCTAATAACCGTTCAACTGCAGGATTGCGGATACCCGGATTACTCCTGAATTTTATGTACCAGCTTTCTTTATATCCCCCCAGGTCCTCAAACCTTCTCCAGGGTTTACCGTATTTTATGTAGAATTCTCCACGTACATCGAAATAAGGAGGTTCTTCAATTCCGAATTCCTGCCGGGCGTATTCATACCTTCCGAGGAACTCTAAAAGCCAGTAATTTACCGGCAAAAGAGGATTCTGATCGTGATTCTTGATGTAATTGCGGATGTAGAACTTACGGTCGAGTTGAGATACTATTTTAGAATAGTCCTTCTTCTCTTCCCTGCTAAGAACTAGTCTAAACGGATATTCGAATTCATTCAGAAACTGCATTGAATCTGCAAGTGCAAGCTGGGTGAGGTATTTGGTTTCAGGCTTATTTGCCTCCCACCAATCGACTTCCTGAGATATTGCAGGATTTGAGAAAAGGAAAAATATAATGACATACACAAGAATTAATGATTCATTCAGTGATCTCATTTGTGGCTCCCCCAAATCTGGTAGATATAGTTTTGTAATAACTTTATGTGACCTGTGTTATATTATACGGATATTTTTAATATTTATTCACATTATTCTATTTTTTTTCAGATGTACGGAGATGCAGACAAAAAGACAATGGATCCCCGACTAAAACACTCAGGGGCTACTGGTGGGTTTTCACCCGGTTTGAACTGTTCACATATAGAATCATTGTTCTAATAAAATTCTGCATCAAAACTCCCCCTATGTAAAGGGCTTGTCCCGCCATTAATGGGGGATCGAGGGGGATTGATTTACTTTTCGGTCTTTGAGGTTTTAGGAGGCCATTTATTTACAAAAAAGACAGCGGCTATTGACCACTGTCTTTTAAATAATTAATTATTTTATTCCGGTATTTGGAATCTGTTCTACAGCTATTTTATTAGCACCATCTTCTTTGACAGTATATTATTACTGTAGATGATCCTGTAAATATACATACCGCTGGCAACACGTTTACCTAAGTTGTTGGTACCGTTCCACCTGATCCTGTGGAATCCTGCCGGCTTTTCTTCGTTGACTAATGTCCTTACTTCCTGACCAAGCACGTTGTATACTCTGATTACCACTTTTCCGGGTTTCGGGATCTCGTATTTGATCATTGTTACAGGATTGAACGGATTCGGATAGTTCTGATGAAGCTCGAACTTCTCCGGAGCTTGTACCGTAACCGAGATCGCATCATACTGCCTCTGGAAGCCAGTAGTGCTTACAGATTCAAGTTTGTAGAAATACCTGATACCTACATTGACACCAGTGTCGGTCACCCTGTAGTCACCGTCCTTTTTCGGTTCGATCAAGACTTCATTTACAGGCTTGTATTCACCATCTTCCGTATAACTGCGATAGATATTGAACCCAGCATTATCTATCTCCTTTGCAGTCTCCCAACTGAGTTCAACCAATCCGTCGACACTCTCTCCAATAAATTCCACAAGCTCTACACTCGTTGCCATTGTGCTATCCGCTACGAACGACCGCGCAGACGACCAGCTGCTATAGAAGAAACCGTCGTATGCCCTCGATTTCCAGTAATAAGTCTGTTCATGTGTCAGTTTGGCCCCGGAATTCCAAATGGTCTGAGGTTCACCTTCAGAAATCCCCGTAATTGAAGCCACCTGGTTGAAGAAATCAGATTCTTCAGCGATCACGAACTCGTAAGATATTGTAGAACGTTCCGGCGGCAATGTAATATTGTCGATAACAAGGTTGATCTCATCAAACCTGATCCTCTGACCTTCTGACGGGAAGAACGGCTCCGGAACAGGTACAGCAAGAGGCGATGACGGATTAATACTTAACGGTTCGCTCATATCACTTTCATTGTATGGAACCACCTTGTCTGCAGCTGTGATTTTATACCAGTAAACAACGTCATTCAGTACACTTCCATCAAAATAGAAAGTATCGGCGACAAGAGTTTCGATCAGCTGAAATTCTCCGGCTCCCGAACCCTTCTTACGGTAAATATTATATCCAGCAAGATCACCCTCAGTATTCCTGTTCCACCATATAAGCGCCTGAGAATTACCTTCGACACCTGTCAGGCTTAACGGGGCATCAGGGGCAATAGTATCCGGGGCTGCCTCAGTAATAAATGTCAGATTAGTGCTGTATATCGTCTCGTTATCACTCTTGTCGATCGATCCGACTGTATAATTATATTCTGTATTGGGATCGAGGTTTGTCAGTGTTATCGAATGGTCGGTAACATCCGTGCTGCTTCCAACAACACTTCCGTAATTACTATCCAGTCCATAGTTCACGAAAGAATCACCAAGTTCATCAGTGTCGTAAGTAATTGTGGCCGTTTTATCTGTCAATGCGGCTACAGCTACATTCGTGATTACAGGAGGTGTAACATCCGGCGCACCAGCAGTCGTAAAACTCATTATCGAGCTTGCTGTCGGACCGTTATCCTCGATGTCTGAAGATTGAACCTTATAGTAGTAAGTTGTTGAAGCCTTCAGGTTTGTAAGTACCATTTTATGTACTGAAACATCTTCTGTTGAGATCCTTACAGTTCCGAGATTTTCAGTTGTGCCGAAATCGACATAAGTATCAGCGAGTTCGTCGGTTTCCCAGATTATTGTTGCCTGGTCATCTGTGATTGACTGGGCTTCCGGGCCGTCTTTTATCTTCGGAGGTGTCTGGTCAGCCTCAGATTCCGTTGAGACAACAGAATTAGAACTCTGAACAGGCCCGTTGCCGCTTGCATCAGTTGACTTTACAAGGAAGTTATATGTAGAAGCAGCTGACAAGTTTGTAAGAGTAACTTTGTGTTCAGTTACATATGTTGCATCACCCTTGGATGTACCGTAATTCGTATTAAGACCGAATTCTACGAATGAGTCTCCCCTTTCGTCTGTTTTCCATTCAATAGTGATAGTTTCAGTCGTCTTGGAAGTAACAGTCGGACCTTCAATTATGACCGGCTCCTGAGTATCCGGATTCTGGTTGGTAAAGAACGATCCTGCACCACCCGGGATCTGAGTGGCTTTTCTAAGCGCAAGTGTTTTGGCAATGCTGTTGTTGACAGCGTTTGTCGGCCATGTCATCAGGTTTCCTGCAAGGTCACGCGATGCGATCTCGAAATCATACTCAGTACCCTTTTCGAGGTTGGTTACAGTTACAATATGTTTAGTAACCTTTCGGTCATCACCGATCTTCCTGAATTTCGCGGCCGGATCGTTAGAGACCTTAATATAAACAAAACTGTCGGATGCTTCATCAGTTTCCCACTCGAATATTCCCACCTTATCAGTTCTGTCAACCATTGGGCCGGCTGTCAGGACCGGGGCGATCGTATCTTTAACTGCTATCGTGGCAAATCTTTTATTTCTTCCTATTATCTCGTTCACCTGTGGACTAAGATCAGTTGAGGATACCCTGTAGTTGTATTCCATTCCTGGTATCAGTCCTGTTAGAACTGCCTTGTGATGGAATACACCTGCAGCATCAGCGTCTACCCAAATAGTATTTGTATAGACCGGTATTCCAACTGCCACGCGCAGACCATATTCGATCTTACTTGTGGATAATTCGTCGGTATCCCATTCAATTGTAACAGACTGATCCTCAATTGATGTCGGATCCGGTCCGCCAATGATCTTGGGAGGCAGTGTATCCGGTGCTGCAAGTGTCTTGAATGAATCGATCTTACTGGCAACAAACCTGCCGTTATACGCTATTGAAGAAACCTTATAATAATAGACGGTATCAGGTTCAAGGTTATTGAGTTTTATTTGATGGAAATTCACTCCTATGATCTCATCAGCTTTTTCTCTGAAACTCATATCAAGAGTGTCGAAGCCGAATTCCACAATACTCGATGTATTCTTATCTGTGCTCCATTCTACCGTAATTTTCCTGTCCTCGAGGAATGGTACGAACGGACCGCCCGTAATTACCGGAGGGAATGTATCCGGTGCGGCAGCTGTATTTACAAAGAATGTCTCACTGATCATTTCCTGATTATTCGCGCCCCTTGATCTCAGCTTATAGTAATAAGTTGTATCCGCCTCAAGTCCTGTAAGCTGAATCCTGTGTTCAAGTACCGGCACAGTATTATCCATAGAAATAACAGATACCAGAGATGTATCAAGCCAGTATTCTACAACAGAGTTTGTGAATACATTTGTCTTCCATAGAACCGTGAACCTGTCTGAGTTGATATCAAGCTCTACAGGTCCTGCTACAATCACAGGTTTTGCGGTATCCTGCACAATGGGTTCCGGCATAGTCATAAAGCTAATCCTTGCCTCACCCTGCGGCGGGAATATGAACTGGTTACCCTTACTATCAACACCCTCAACCTGGAAATAATACGTCGTTGAATCGATGAGATTCGTAAGGTTTATATTATGCGTAGTGTTGGATTCCAGGCTGAATTTAGTAGAACCGAAAGTAGTATCAGTACCATAGGATATCAAAGAGAATGAATTCTCATCTGTCTTGAATTTGATCAGCGCAGATTCATGTGTGATACCGAGGATGATCGGTCCGAAATTAACTGTCGGTGGTGATAGATCCGGCGCTTCAGGAGTACCGAATTCCTGCCATCCCATGCTGGTCGGTCCGTTATTATTCGCATCGACCGAGCTAACAGTATATTGATATACTGTACCTGGTATCAGGCCGTCAATATAAACACTGTGCTCTGTTACAAGTTCACCATCAAGGAAAGTAAATACAGTTGTTGAATCATCTTTTTCCCTGAAAGTTACGGTACTGTTCGCAGGTTCATTCGTACCCCAGATAATCTTTACAGATGATGTATCGATATCTCTCTCTGACGGTATTCCGAGTATGACAGGCGGAACGAGATCCGGGGCTGCAAGAGTCTTGAAGGTGATCTCGCCGCTGTATGCCGGGCCGTTACCCTTATCATCCATGAATCCTACTTTGAGTTTATAGTCAGTATTCGGGCTCAGATCCTTAACGATTATATCATGGAATTCGACTAGATTCTGGTCTGTAATTTTAAATCCGCTGTCAGGCCATGTTAATGTTGGCGCTATCTCGATTATACTTGTAGCTCTTTCATTCGTATTCCACTGAATAGTCGCCTGACTGGTATCAATCTTAGTAACATTTATTAGACCAACCAGTACCGGCGGTAATGAATCAGGAATAGAAAGTGTATTAAAGAGATAATCTCCTGTATATAGCGAAACATTGTTTGACCTGTCAGTGAATCTCATCCTTAGAGTATATGCTGTATCCGGTAGCAAGTTAGTAAGTGTTACGAAATGTTCAATCGAACTTAAAGGCGGTGTCAAAGGAATTTTATTATCCGGCCATTCACTCGTAAGCCCGAATTCGATCTCTATGAAAGATTCTTCATTTGTTGACACCTTGACGTTTGCACTGCTTGTATCGATATCGATAATACTGACAAAACCCTGCAATTTCGGAGGTGCTAGATCCGGGATAGACTTTGTCCTGATATTAAACCAGCCGCTGTAAGTCGGTCCGTTACCCTTACCATCGTAGGAATAGACACGCACAGAGTACTCAGTTTCGGATGTCAATCCTTCAGCAGTAAGTTCATGAACTGTTACAAGTGTTTGATCGTCAACAAGTGTCGTATCGTTCCGGGTTGAATCTGTTAGATTGACGTATTCAAGCCAGGAGCTGGCTTCTTCATCTGTTTCCCAGCCTATTGTAAATGAAGATGTATCAATATTTATGATATTCGGAAATTCCTTAAAAGATGGTGGTGTCAGGTCCGGTCTTGCAGGGGTTGCGAATTCAAAATACCCTTTAAATGCCGGACCGTTATTCTTTTCATCTGTAGAATAAACAGCAAACATATATTCAGTATCAGGTATCAGCCCTCCGAGCAGGATATCATGAATCACAACCAGATTCTGGTCTTCGAAGGTATTTGTATTCGTAGAATCACTTTTAGGATAATATAGTATTTTACTGTTGGAAGGTTCGTTAGTCTCCCATGTGATCTTTACTGATGTAGTATCGTATACCTTCACATCCGGGAATCCGAGAATAACAGGCGGAAGCAGATCAGGTTTTTCAAGTGTTGTGAATTCATGAATTCCTGAATATGTCGGGCCGTTGTTTTTTCCATCCACAGAGCCTGTCCTGTATAAATATCTCGTATCCGGCATCAATCCATAAGCAGTAACACTGTGATCCTTATTTAGAGCAAGTTCCGTGACTACAGTCCGGGTTTTCACGCTGTCAAACAAAGAGTCTACAGCGATCTCAAGGATACTAGTAGACGGTTCATTCGTTTCCCAGTTAATAGTCACCTTGTTGGTATCCCTTGCAAATACGTATGGGAATCTGCGGAATTGCGGCGGAATTGTGTCAACAGTTTCTGTTGTCTGGAAAGTAAATAGATTCGGATGCTGCGCTTCGTTACCGTTCTGGTCGGCGCTGCTGATCCTGTATTCATACTTCGTATCTGTCAAAAGACCTGTGATAGTTACTATGTGATCCTGAACAAGATTACTGTTCTCAAACCTGACTTTTGTCGAATCATAATCACCGAAGATCCCGTATTCTACAATACTCGTTGATATCTCGTCAGTAAACCACTGCAGCTTGACATAACTTGTATCTTTATCAATAGTAGTCGGGAAGCCGATAAACTTCGGCGGGAACGTATCCGGCCTGTCTGGTGTCTTGAAATCGACAACTCCGCTTCTTGCAGGGCCGTTGTTCTTCCCGTCATAAGTCTCCACATGGAATCTGTACCTCGTATTCGGTGTCAGATTTGAAAGTGTGATATTGTGATAGTCTACAAGTACAGTATCTTCATAGAACAGGAAGATATTTTTGTCATACAATGAATCAACATTATAGTAGACTTCCGTATCTGAAAGTTCATTGGTCTCAAATACTATAAATGCTTTGTTCGTATCTACACCTATCACCTGAGGCAGAAGCACGAATTCAGGAGGATCAAAATCCGGTCTCGCCAGTGTTCTGAAAGTGATCGGCCAGCTCGAAACCGGGCCGTTACTTTTTTCATCTGTTGACTGAACAATAAATGTATATTCTGTATTGGGACTCAGACCGGATATAAGGATATCATGCCACGCAACCGGAATCTGGTCTGAATGCTCAATATAAACTGAAGTAAATGAGTCACCGTGGCTGTATCTTACTACACTGTTCGCCGCTTCATCTGTCAGCCAGGAAATTCGCACTTCACTGGTATCGAGTACATTATAATAAGGACCCTCAATTATTACAGGCGCCTTTAAATCAGGAGCTGCAAGAGTCTGGAATTGGTAAACCTGAGTAAGTGTAGGCCCGTTCCCCAGGCTGTCATAAATAGCTATCTGGTAACTGTATACTGTATTAGGTATAAGGCCGGAAATATCAAACTGATGTTCGGAAACGAGAGTTGAATCCCAGACTGTTATTCTAATTCCAGGGTTTTGAAAGCTGTCTGCCAATGCATAACTCAACTCAGCAACTGATGCTTCATCAGCCTTGAATTTTATCTTGGCCTCACTAGTATCTATTCCGACTATTGATGGAAATTCTCTTATCGACGGAGGCGTTACATCGACAACCATACCCAGACCTTTTACGATTAGTCCGGCATCAGTATTGTCAATATCATTATTAATAAAATTCACGGTATCTATTCTGAATGCAGCGTATATTGGTTTAAACATAACATCAAAACTGGCGATTGTACCGGGTTCTATCTGTATTGAGTCGGGGATCGACGAAATAAACTCATCACCATCGTCAATGCTGTAGATAGTCAGAGGCATGTTACCGTCATTCCTGATATTTGCACTCATCATCAGTGAATCACCAACGTGAACGCTGCCGAAATCAAGTTGGATTGGATCGAATGTAATTTCCGGTTTTGGTACTGGTATGGCATTACCAATAACATTTATGCTCACATTTCCTGTATCCGGATCATCACTGTTATAGACAAGCTGTCCCTGGAACTGTCCTGGATTTACAGGCATAAATCTCACAATTACAACGAGGCTGTCTCCACCGTCAACAACGTGCGAGCCTGACGGCGAAACCTCGAACGGTTCAGGTACGGTAATTGAAGATATATCGAATGAACCCAGCCCTGTATTTTTAAGCACGACATTCTGACTGTCAACATGACCTATTATCAGGGTATCGAAAACAAGATTCACAGGTGTTACAATAATCTCTGCTTTAGGTTGAGCAGCTATACCTTCTGCCCAAACTGATGCTGACAGGTTAAGGGAGTCATTGCTGTTAAAATATAGACTGTCACCGTAAATTCCAGCAGAAGCAGGTGAGAAATACACTGTAAATTCAGCTGAGTCACCCGGTAAGATGTTTGTTGCTGTTGCCGGCTTTATACTGAATTCACCTGCGGCTGTAACTGAGGTTACATCCAGATTTCTGTTACCGTCATTGACGACAAATACAGGCATAGAATCTGTTGTAGTTGCATTGACTGTATCAAAGTCAAGTGTAACCGGAGTAACCAATATAAGCGGTCCAATTCCATATCCTACCAGGTCTACAGTTTCTGAACCATTGACCGGATCATTACTTGTTATAGTAATTGATGTCGAATAATCCAGAATATCTGTCGGGCTGAACTCAATTTCGATAAAAATACTATCTCCTGGTACCAATCCTGTATGTGATGCAGGAGTTACTGTATATCCCGAAGGTGATGTGATATCCGTAATATCCAGATCCGTATCTCCGTTATTACTGATGACAAAACTTATTACCCGGTTCGAACCCAAAGTTACCGAATCAAAGTCAATCGTTGAAGAAGTAATCTGAGATAATATTATTTCCGGAAATGGCTGTGCAAGGCCAGTTATATCAAAATCTATTATTTTTGATGGATTATTCGGATCGTTACTCGTAATAGTAATAGTTCCGGTGAAATTGCCTTCTGTATCAGGTATATATCTCGCTAATATATCAACACTGTCATTTGCAGCTACTGTAACAGTATCGGTAAATAAAGGAAATGTAACCTGCGGATTTGAGGAAGTCAGATTTGATATATGCAGATCTGCACTTCCGTCATTTCTGACTGATATATATTTATCTGCTTGAAAACTAATTGCAGTTGAATCGAACACAATTGAAGAAATTACATTGATTATCGGTTCAGCAATTGCATATGCAAATATTCCTACAGGCACTGATGGGCTTGTGCTGTCATTACTATTGAAATATATAGAATCTGCAAAAAAGCCAATTGTATCTGGCGAGAATGTTACGGCAACACTTGTACTGTCTGAACCGGATCCTGCTGAGTCCATTGCGAAATTGGTTTTATTCAGAGTTATCTCGATTGGCCTGCCAATACTACTTACGAATAGGTTCCCTGTTCCCACATTTTTCGCCTGTATGTGTTTGGTTGCTGAACCCCCAACAAGTACAGTATCGAAATTGATAGCCGCCTTGTTCAGCCACAATTCAGGCCCGGGAGGAGAACTGCCGAATCCGCGTACCTGCAGAACAAATGCAGAACTGTCACCCTCATTCGTCGGAAACAAAACTGAATCTACAAAATCGTCCACTGATGATGGTGAGAACAGGGCCAGGAACATTGCACTGTCACCGGGTTGTATTCCGGCAGTATCACCCGGCAGGATCACTATTTCCGGCGGTGTTAATACTGAGTCAATAATATCGAGTAATCCCTGCCCGTCATTCCTAATCCAGAATGTAACAGTATCAGTTTCGAATACTTTTGTTGAGTCAAATACGATTGTATCAGGAATTGCATTCACAATTGGGGCAATACCATATCCCGATACATTGAATGTAACAGAAGGACTAGCTGTATCATTACTCGAGAAGGTCAGAGAGTCCGAAAATGATCCTGAATCCGGTGGACTGAAAACCACTGTAACATTGAAGCTGTCGCCCGGTAATATACTCGGGATCGTTGTAGTATTGATCATGAATATATCTGCCGGCACCGTGACACTATTGATCACCAGCGTATTCTCTCCGGTATTCTTAATAGATAGACTTAGAGAATCCTTGTAGTAAACTGAGGTCGTATCAAAAATATGGTTTGCCGGCACAAGCAGTATGGAAGGAACTCCGCGGCCGTAACCCTGGAATGCTGCAGTCTCAACAGGTAAAGCCGGATCGCTGTTATAAAAAACAACGGAATCCTGATAAAAACCTGTATCAGGCGGTGTGAAATATACCATAAACTGAGCACTGTCACCAACCTGAATTCCATAAACGCTGTCAGGTGAAACTGTCAAAACAGTCGGCACCACAACACTATCCACATTTAGTGTGTCATCTCCAACGTTTACAACCCATATCTCAAGTGAATCTGTGGTGCTTTCATCAACACTATCAAAATTAAGTGTAACCGGATTCAGCGCTATTCTACCATTTGGTACATATCCGACAGCCTGCAGAAATACTCCGGCGGGAGTATTAAATGAGTCACTACTTATAAAGAAAACCGAATCAGTGATCACTGTATCTGTTGTTGGAGAGAAGACTATTCCGTACTCAACTGTATCACCAACCTGCACTCCCGTCGTTCCTGCCGGGAATGATGAGAATAACGCACCCGGAACATCCAGACTGTCTATGTTCAGTGTATCGGAACCGATATTTATTACATTTATAAAGAAAGTATCTGAAGTAAATGCGAAAACAGTATCAAAATCAATACTAACCGGACTGAAAGAAATCATTCCAAGCGGCTGATATGCTACAGCATCGATAAGATATACTGCCTCGCTCAATCCAGGATCGTTATTGTGAAAAACAATTGAATCTGATACAATATACGGTACAGGTGGCGTGAAATACAGCATCACCTGTGAACTGTCACCCGGATCCAGTCCTATAATTGAATCCGGAACGGTATTGAAATTTGCAGGTACAGAAATGCTGTCAACGTTTAATGTATCCTCGCCTGAATTATATACCCAGATTTCCAGTGAATCAGTAGTATTGACGTTCACAGTGTCAAAATCGTGAAAAACCGTATCAAAAACAATCATCGGATAAGCTACCTCGCCGATCCCCTTTACGAGGAGTTTCGCAGGTCTGTTCAGTGAATCACTGCTCCAGAAAAACAGCGTGTCTTCATAAGTCTGAGCAGAATCAGGCGAAAAAATAACCGAATAATGAACAGTATCTCCCACGGCAATCAATGTGTCAGTGAATGTCAGGTAAAATATAGAATCAAGCGGGTATAAAACACTATCGATAATAAGCGTCGTATCACCGGAATTATATACAACCAGATCGATTGTATCAAGATCTATGGTATGTACCGTATCGAATAAAACAGTATCGGGATTGAACAAGATTTTACCCAACGGCTCATAACCTATTGCATTGACATGGAATACAGCTTCAGGCAAACCCGGATCGTTGTTGTAGAAGACTAACGAATCGGTAATCAGTTCGGGAACCAGAGGTGAATAGTAAATAACAACCGATTGGCTGTCATCAACGGCCAGGCCAATAATTGAATCAGGAGATACATTGAAATTAACTGGTGCCGCAATACTATCAACGTTCAGAGTATCATCACCGTTGTTATGGATCCAAACTGTGAATGAATCCGTGGTATTGACGTTGACTGTATCGAAATTATAACTGACTGTATCAAACACAATCATCGGATAAGCTACCTCGCCGATCCCCTTCACGAGGAGCTTTGCAGGCCTGTTCAGTGAATCACTGCTCCAGAAGAATAAAGTATCTTCATAAACAGCCCCTGAATCCGGTGAGAAAACCACACTGTACATCAGGCTGTCGCCTACCGGGATAAGAGTATCTGTGAATGTCGTATAGTAACTCGAATCCATAGGATAGACAACGCTGTCGATGATCAGTGTTGTATCACCGTTATTATATACCCAGAGATTGATAGTAGAATCATTTATCGTAAAAACTGTATCAAACAGAACCGTATCCGCTTCAAAGATGATCTTACCCAGCGGCTGATAGCCGACAGCCTGAACTGCAAGCCCCATCGCCGGAACACCCGGATCGTTATTGTGAAACCATAAGGTGTCATTTACAATTTCCGGGACAAGCGGCTGATAATGTATCACGATCTTCGCGCTATCCCCCGGATCAATACCGTATACTGAATCTGGTATAGCCATCATGTGGCTTGAAGGCAAGCCAACGCTGTCAACATTCAGAGAATCGGTACCCTGGTTGATCACCCAGACCTCGAGAGAATCCTGAGAATTTACATTCACAGTATCATAATTGTAAGTTATCGGATTCAAGACGATCATTGAATGGAGCGAATCTATAATAAATGATATCAATCCATTATCATTAATAGACGTAGCGTAGAGATGTCTTCCATCCGGACTGACCTCTATCCCGTAAGGATTATCCAGTCCGGCTACACCATTCACATTATCTGCTACATATCCTTGATATGTCAGACTTCCGGAGTCGTAATCCCTTTCGAAGACAGCTATCTTGTCATCTCCCGCACCTACAGCATAAATAAAACTACCTTCGGGACTCTTTGTAATGGTCGTAGCTGTGTTAATCCCGTCAACACCGCCGACACCATCCTGTTTGAATTCGACAAAAGTCAGCGCTCCGGTCGTAGTATCTCTGCTGAATACTGAAACTGCATTATCGCTGTATCCAGATGTATAGACAAATCTGCCTCTTGGTCCAAATGTAATTCCCTGTGCTCCCAGCAGTCCGTCGACACCGCCCACACCATCGAATTCCGCCTCGATAAACTTCAGTTTGCCTGTAGAGCTATTCCTTTCGAATGCAGCTACGGCATTGTCGTCAAATCCTGTTGCGTACAGATGCTTTCCATCCAAAGTTATCTCGACATTTGTTGTAGCCAAAAGACCATCCACACCCCCAACTCCGTCAACAACCTTCTCGACAAATGTCAATAAGCCTGTCTGGCTGTCCCTGATGAACACCCCAATTGCATTTTCATCAGTTCCTGCCGCATACAGGAAGGCGCCATCGTGGCTAATCTCTAAATCGGAAATACTTTGTAGGCCATCCGCCCCACCTACACCATCCTGAACCATTGTAATATAGGTCAGAGCTCCTGTTCCCGGATTTCGAGTAAAAATAGCTATTGCATTCTCATCCTTACCGCCTGCATAAACATATTTACCATCCGGGCTTACTCTCACACTGAAACAACCGTTTAAACCGTCTACTCCACCAATCCCATCTTTATGTGATTCGACGAAAGTAAGGTTACCGGTGGCAGAGTCCCTGCTGAAGACAGCTAATCCATCCTCTACATTTCCGGAAACATAAAGATGTGCACCATCCGGGCTGATCGTCAGCTTCCTTGGACTTCCCATCCCGTCTACTCCGGCAGAATCATCCTTAAAAAACTCTGTAAAAACCAGGTTTCCGCCAAGTTCCTTTACACCGTGCCCATATATAGAGAATACTAACGTAGGATTATTAACATCGTTTGTATTAAACGATAGCGTTCCTGAATGTCCGCCCAGAGTTGTTGGTGTAAATCTGACAATAAAAGTAACAGAGCTGTCAGGATCGAGAAATTGCGGTATTGTGGGTGAAACGACAGTGAAAGGCCCTGTCGGGGTAATTCCCGTCACACTTGCGGTATCATCACCAAAGTTTTTGATAGTGACAATTGCCATTTCGCTCGTTGAATCGATTAAAACACCTCTAAACCATGCTACAGTATCAATCAGCATTAGATCAGGTGAGGGAACATATCCGGTACCCTTAACGATGAGTTTCGCAGGATAATTCAGTGAATCACTGGTAAAGAATTTCAATGTATCCACATATGTAGAATCGGAATCAGGTTCAAAAACAACCGAGAATTGAACGCTATCGCCTATAGCCATTACCGTATCCATTGGATATGCATAGAAAATTGAATCACCGACAACGGTGATGCTGTCAACAAATAATGAATCATCTCCGTCATTTCTGATCCAGATATTAAATAATGAATCGGTATTTGTATATACAGTATCGAATTCCACTGTATCTGGTAGAAATGTTAC
>JANQEH010000164.1 GCA_028278455.1 bacterium | reverse complement strand
AAAGAACATGAATTTCGATTTAACAACAGAAAACGAAATATAGAAAAAATATTGTCCGAAATAATGCGACAATTTAAGTCGCTTTAGTTGTCAAGCCCCAAATATTGTTTACAAAATTCTAATTCAATGCGGTTATCCCGTCGATTGCCCTCTTCATATCGGCAAGCTCCTTCCGGATCTCTTCCAGTTCATCACTCTCTATTCTGATCACACCGTCAGTGTCAGGTTTAAGAGCTTTCGAAAAAACAATGATAACATCGAGTGTTTCTTTGGCTATCGAAAAGACCTTATTGATCCTTCCGCTTATAAGTTTTTTCGCACCGAAGATCGAAAGAAGACATGTTAATCCAGCCCCGACAAGCGAATTGTTTTGTGATAATTGAGTAAATAACCAGTCCATAATTCTCTCCTTACTTTGTATTCTATTTTAGAAAATATGATAAAATACTCCTCAGTATCGATAGCGCAACACCTGTTGTAAGTATCCATAACCATTTTACGGCTGTCAGACGAAAATCCGTGTTCCTTCCAACACGTGCATAAAGTCCGCTATCAGGATCAAAAATATTCTTCTTCATCTCGCGGATATCATTATGAATGCAGCCCTGGTTCTCAAGGACCTGTTCCATCATTATTTTAAGCTCGGTCACGATGTTCTCCTGTCCTCCTGTACCGGATATTTTCATGCTTAAATTTTCCTGGTAATGTAATAACGGGACTTTCCGTTAATGGAAATCTTTTTAACAATGAAGATCCCATCCAAAGGTCCATATGAGATTGAAAGCATACCATGATCTTTCCTCCAGTGATGTACGATCACATATTCATCCGGAATTCCGATAAATTCATCCATCCTTCTGCAATCCGCAAGGTAAAAGATACCTTTCTGAGGTGACTCATTCGAGGAAATATATATCCTGATCGAAAATGCCTCGTAATCATTGATAAAATTCGTCTCATAAAACGCCGGCTCATGACCGGAATTCTCCATTGTTAATGAACTTTTTCCCGGCAAAATCGACAGCTTCACATCGGTTATCATATTCCTTGTGATCCGTATATAATTACCGGGATATTCTATAGAGCTACTGATCTCAAGCCTATCTGCCAGATGAGAAGGCAGCAGGTCACCGACTCTGTTCATTGCACCTCTATCCGGAATTATTTTGATCTTTCCATCTGTCCAGCCGTTTTGTGCAAGCTCACCACAAAGATAAATATTACCGTTGTAGATATTCTTCAGGTAGGGTAGAATGTCATTCTTAAAAAGCCTTTCTTCCGATCTCAGTTTATAGATCGATCTCTGCTTCTTTTTATTCACCATTACTGAATCGTTCAATTCGAATCCGGTGCCGGGATGCCCACCGGCATATACTATGGATCCCTCCAGCACTTCTCCTATCTGCTCATACCAGTAGAAACACAACTCATTATTGTATGACCTGCCGGGAATATGATCGCATTTCCTGATATCCCTACTGCATATTCCGCACACAGGTTTCTCGAAATACCAGCTTATCGAGGTCTGATGGTATATCCCTCCGTCAATATTCACTCTGAGGTCTTCTGCCATTGAGTGGTTTTTCATCCAATATATCTTTGGAACAATGAAGCTCAGCATCTCTTTCTTCCCGGTTACAGGATTGAATATCTCGTGCTTCTCGATTGATCCACCGAAAAACCGGGCTATTCCCGCGGTCTCTTTCCTGTGGCCGAATAGACACGATACACCCTGTGTTTTCTTTAGCAGCCCTGGAAGATCCTCGGTGTGAAATCTTCCGTAATGGCAGTTAATCCCGTCCCCGGTAAGTCTGCATTTCCTGACGTAGACATCGTCTTTGCACAACCTGACTAACGGAGGATTCTCTAGTTCATTTATAATCCGCAGGTCCTCGTTCGATACATCATTTGATCCCTCTATTAAAGGGCCTGTAAGACTGTCCAGTATTCCGCTCATTATTCCCTCCCGGATAATCGTTTAATGGTTATTTTGATCGTCATCCTGTTTGAATGCTTCTTGATATCCCATTTCCCTTGCTCCCTCATCCTTTGATATATACCCTCGGTTTACCTTTTTATCAACCGTTTCGAACTTCAGTGAAAGAGCCTTTTCTCTTTCACTCATGAACGGATCCTGGTTCGGGCTGAAGATATAAGAAGCCCTGACCGGTATACCTCGCATCTCCAGTTCTGTATTTATAATCCATTCTGCAAATGACCTTCCCTCTTCCTGGATCGAGTCAACAACCTGCATAAGAAGGTTGAACTGCGCCTGAACCCAGTTTTTCGTAGTTCCATGGCTCCTACCGACCACCCAGGGATACAGCTTCATACCTGTGATCACATCCTCGATAACCTGCTCCCGGTTAAGCTTCCATGATGAAGGCATCGCGTCACTGCCGCCGATGATCGTTACCTCGATATCAGACCAGGTAAAGATATTATCATCGGGATCGATATCCTGGAACATTCGCACAGTGCTGTCAAAATACTTGTTAGCCCTTTTGATGTACCTTGCATCACTTTCGTTCTCGAATCTTTCAGGAGCAGCGATTTTTACATGGAGATGTGGATTACCGGCATTGTGACTGCTCTTTGCCATGTCCTCGACCATTTTCTGTTCGATACCGGTCACGAATTCGACCGATGCCAGGAAACTTATCCCCTCCGGATGGTTCCTGTCTGCACCGAGGCCGTAGTGGAAAACAAGGCTGTTGTCAAGGGGGATACTTTTCTCTTTCCTTTTCAGGTATGGGATCCATTTTCCCTTTTTCTTCCACTCAATCTCTGAAGGATCCAGATCCTTGAAATGGTCTATGCCTCTTCCGGATGGAAGCGGTACAAGCTGTCCGGTGAAACTCCCGCACGTAAATATCTCCTGAAAAAACAACTCGAGCATATACCCCATTCCAGTCCGTTTCGTACCGATAACCGTATTCATTCGCCTGCAAAGCTCATCGATAGCATTTTCGGCTTCTTTTGTATGACTCTCTGTCCCATTCAAATGATAGGAACCGGGAGTATTGCACAGCCTTACCCAATGCCAGACAGCAGATGATATGATCGGCACCCTGTCACGCAGATACCTGTAGAGGCCACTGCGGGAATCATATATATATCCCTCTCTGTCATACAATTTCCGGTTTGAGTAATATCTGCCTTTCTTTAGGGACTGATGCTCCATCCTTGCTGGAAGTCCAGAGCGTTTTCTGAAAAAAGAAAATAGGTCCATGATATTCTTCCATTTAGTTTATCGTGTTATACCTGTTATCCTTGGATTAATGATTTTCCTGTCAGAATGTGAATGTCTCTGAAACAGGTTGACAGCAAGGTACCTCAGAGCATCCATTGTATGATCGGATACACCATCCTTTTTGGGTTCTTCGCTATCTTTCTTCTTAATGTATCTCCCGAAATCCGCGATAGTCCTCGAGCAGCTCGAATCAACAAACAGTTTAATTTCTCCCGCAGCATTTTTCAGCTTCTCCCTGACAATGTCCACGCCTGCCATCAGGCTGCTCCTCCTGAATTTAATCTTTATCTCACTACCCGTATTAGAATAATACTCCGTTTTAAGCCGGTCCACTGACGATATCCCATGGTCTGTCTGCGCTTCACCAGCCGGATCGCAGAAGGTCATACTTATATTGTCCTCGGATAATCCAAGATGATCGTCTTTATCAATGATAGCATTTACCATCTCGGATATAGTAGCATCCTCTCCCACCCATTCTGCAAAAACCGTCAGCTTACCGGAACATACCTGTCCCCATAGAACTACAGGTGTGTGGTAGCCGAAATCAATAGTCCTGTAAATATGCGATCCTTTTAACGGTTGGTAACTACTAATGACATGAGTCTGCTGCTGAAAGGTAGCATAAACCCGTTTACCCCCGATAGAAAGGGACATTTCCTGCTCCATGTTCCACTGTTCATCACTCATTCCCTTTCGTGCATTTGCACTCCATGACTTATCTTTAAGAGGGTGCCGGCTGTAATGAATTTCTCTTTTTACGAATCCCATTGTCCCGGCATTCATATATAATTCTGCGTGTTTTGTCAAAGGCCCCTGGCTGGTGGAGATCCCGACAAAGAATCCGCCGCCGTCAAGACTCGGCTGAAGTGATCCGTATATTTCTCTATCATAAGGTGTACATGCCATCTCGTCCCAGATTATCCTTGTCGGAGCAAAGGTTCTGCCTATATTAGGATGAGTAGGAAGAGCCATTAATCTTGAATTTCTTCCGGGAAACTCTATTACATACTTGGTGTTTTCTCCGATCCGTGGTTTGAAACTCTCAGGTAGACGATCGAATATGAACTTCATCCTTCTAATTGCTTCCTTGGAGTCATCTTCCCTTTTTGAGATGAATAGTATATCAGTATCCCCACGGAAAACAGCTTCCCAGAGACAAAATGCAACAGATGTCCAGGTTACAAGCATCTGCCTTGATTTCAGAATGACGAGTCTCCTCTCAGACAGCAAATCATATAATAATTGCTTCAGATAATAGTATTTCGGAAAACAGACTTCCCCCTTCTCCCTTTCAAAGGTCTTCACATAATTCACCATGAAATACCAGGGAGATATGACACATTTCATAATCTCGTCTATATCATCAGCGCTTATCATCGGTTTTTCCTTTTTTCTGATTCCTGGGACCTGAGTCGGCTAGAACCTTATTAACTATCTCCAAAGCTTCGTCGACAGTAACACCGGTTTCCGGAATCTCTGTTATCTTGTCAAGCTGCTGAAAGAACAACTTACAGGCTGATACATCCCTGCTTTCCAGTGATTTCCTGAGCAGCATTTTAAGCACTTTCGGTATTTCTGCTCCAAGTCTCGTAACACACAGTTGAAATGCTGAACGGACTATATAAGGATCGGATTTCCATTTATTCAGAGTTTCTACGGTAAGACCGTGCTTCTCAGCGAATTCCTCCGGAGACATATCTTTTTCCTTATTTTCTCCGGGATCAGAAAGGTATTCGATGAAGAGTTTTTTCCTTGCTGTGAGTTTTTCCCGCTTTTTATTAGTTGTTGTTCCTTTATTGGTCATAGTATTGATCCCGCAGATAGTTGGTTACATATTCAAGTCTATTTTCCATGTCCTGTTTTTAACACAAACTCCTCCGCTGATTGACACCGGGAATTTCCAGTAATCCTTTAGAAAGCTCAATGCCATAACCCGGTAATCATCAGAGATCAGCTTAAGCTCTTTTGCAGCTTCTTCGACATCATCCGTGCGTTTCTCGAATACAAGATTGGCTGCGCTCATCTTTGAAATGAGATGAAGCGCAAAGTATGCCTCTGCATATTGAAGATCTTCACTGCGAACAGACTCATATTCTGTACCTATACGTGAATTGATCCATGTATGAGCCTGGTCAATGGCAAGACCGATCGCCTCATCCCGGATAAGGTCACTCACACGGTAATCGATATAAACCTTGGAACCTGAAACAAGAGTACCTCCGTCTTTGCGGGATATACTCCCCTTTTCATAGTTTATCGAATAGTCATGATCCTTAATCTTAGCAGAATAGTACTCATATTGGATCTTGACTGACTGCTCAATCGACAACTGTAATAAAGCGCTATTGACAGAGGAATTCACACCTGCGCCTGCTCCCGTAGCATCTCCTCCTTTAACTGATGAAATGATCCTACGGATCTTCCCCGACGTGTAATCTATCTCGAAATCAACACCTTCAGTCCATTCAACATTTTCAGTAGAATCTGTTACAATCACAGAACCTTTTACAAGATCATTGTGACAGAGTGCCTGCCAGTTTCCGTCTGTGAAAATTACTGTATCCGGGGCCAGGGCCCTTTTCAGTATCTTTACTTTCTCCGAATTCTCTATGATCTTACCAAATTCAAGCTCGCTTTCGAAATACCCCACTAGTATCTCTTCTTCATTCTGCACCCCAAGAGACCTGGATAGGACTGAGTACATCTTCTTGACCGTTTCAACGCTTGTGTACCATTTTCTTACTGTGAACCGAAGAGGTACAATGTTAACAGATGAATCGAATGGTGTTTGAACCATCCTGCTTACTCCCGGACCGCGTATTGGCATGATTTATCTCCAGAATATTTTTTTACTTTTTGCGTTTATTACCGTCTTTGGAATAAATCCTGATTACATATTTTGTCTTTGGATCGGCCTTGATATAATAACCGGTTGAATCCCCCCATTCTGTGTAAGTACCCCAGGCCCATGATGAATCTGCTTTCATTATTGAAGACCTGAAATTATGCGCTGCCAGGTCTATGAATAATCCTGTAAGAGAATCCTCAACGGCAAAATATGTATATGCTGGATTCAATTTGGGATCGATTATTAGTAGTATAGTATCTTTATTCAAAGCATACACCGTGTCTATTCCCGGAACCTGTGCCCATGACCAGACAGAATCATTTAGAACCAGCCCTGATTCCAACTTGTCTGAATTCCTCGAATTAATAGATATCATCTGAAGGGAATTGACGTTTGTCTCAATTTGTACTGTACCCCAGTCAGTCTTCCTGAACCAAGAAGAATCCGGCGAAACAGTCTTGCCGGAAGTATCAAAAAATGAACTTGTACTGCTGTTATACAGCTGATATTCGACCGTCGAGGGATTGCTGTCCGGACCAAAAAAGAAGGTAATTGTGGAATCTGTTGTATCAGTAGCCGTAACGGTAGTGATCTTTTGAGCGCAAGTATGAAATTCTGCCTTATCCTCCGATTCATATGAGTTCCCGTTAGTATCCCATACTGTAAGTGTGATCTGCAGAAGTGAGTCATAATACCCTGCGAAATAAAGCGTGTCGCAAAGAGTATCTGGATTAATACCGTTGGTAATTACGGTATCTCCGAAGATTCCAGAACCCGTATCACTGAAAACCGCTTTATATGATTTGCCTCCAAGAATATCTATACCTGAAACAATAACTCCATTGTAGAATTGTGAATCGGCTGAAACACTGTGAGGCTTATTCATATCGCTGTAAAATATTTCCAGTTTTGGCCTGTCACCCGGAATATTATGATCTGAAGAATAAACCTCTACAAGGTATTCCGCACTAGTAACTGCCTCATTACCGGCTAAAATTATCCATCCGTTATTCGGTGCTCCTCCGTTTATCATACTGTCGACAGAACCCGTTACATTAAACCTCAATGTATCCCCGATTGAAAGTGATCCGACTAAAACAGTATCAATATATGGTGGACCTGCAAAGTCTCCTCCTGGTGTAGACCAGGGAATACCCGACCTTGCAGAATCCCAGGAAACTGAAGACTCATTCCAGAATGAGGATATAGACGTGATAAAAAGGGTATCTGCAGATACCTGGCGGTCTTTGATCACAAAGCTGAGAAATGAAGAGTCTATTACCTGGCTGTAAGTAACAGTATCCATACTGTATTTCAGAGAATCAAACCTTATCAGCGATCTGAACTTACCGTTAACACTGTAAGGCCTGACAGCAAGATGAGCCTGGCTTCCGTAGTTGTTGTCCTCGTAACCGGTTCTACCGTAGATATATGCATCCCGGCCGTCATTAGAACCATACTGCCACTCAATATCGGGCTCCCCGGAAAAAGGGACAAAAGCAGGCAGGCGCTTCTTCATATCCAGTCCGGTAAAAAGCAGCATTAGGATTAGTACGATTATTAATGCTATATACATTTTGAAGAACTTCATTAGATCACCTCACATTTAGAGTTGTTCTTTACTTTGCTCTCGGGGTGAAAACAATGCATTTCTTTAGTGTATCCAACAAGATATTCCAGCCTGCCGTCTGTCCAGCCAATGAACTGCCCCTGCTTTTCACAACCTTCCGGTACGGTGCATGCCGTCTCGAACTGAACAAACTCAACGAAACCGGGACAGTACATCTTATTTATAACTATATTTTCCATTCCGTCAAGCCACATCTCATCAATATTATGAAGATCGATATCTGTAAACCTCGATCCATCAGCCTGTCTGGTTATGATCCCAGATCTTAAACGCACATTCCAGCCCATAACTTTATCCATTATGATAGGTTTTTAAACAAAATCAAATTTCAGACTGACCTGAAATCCGCCATCCGCTCCCCCCTTTATTCCAATTGGCTCATCTAAACCTATTGAAAAGGCGAGGTAAATATACTGGCTTGTATCTGAATGTCCTGTCCCAGTGATATTTCCCCCGTTGATCTTAACAATATTCGAGTTTGGAACACTCTGCGGCAGAAGACCCGGAGAACCGCTGGCAACCTGGGCAATAGTCTTGTTCTGTGTCCACGTATTGGTTATGTTGCAGTAATACTCATTCGTCCCGCTGAGGTCGCTGTTCGAAGAAAGCCAGAATTTCATATTGCTTATAGTAGAAAAACCGGCCAGATTTGTACATCTCCACCAGATCACCTTCGGGCCGACAAGAGTATTCCCTCCGGTATTATTAACCGAACCGAAATCCAAAGGTGTAGTATTATCAATGGTGTTTCCCGCAGTTGTCCTGTCACCTGGCTCTGATAAAGTTGTTGATATTGTTCTGAATTCACCGGATGGTACCGCCATGATCCCCTCCTGAAACTTTTTTGATTATCGTGAGTTCATCCGGATCGAGCCGGACAGAGCAGCTGTTCTGTTCCGTTTATCTGCTGTCCGAAACTCAATCCGGGTGATCCCCTCACTGTTAATTTGCCGGTTGAAATCCTGTTTCGGATCAGCTCATATCTAGGTATTTTCTTGCATCCTCAAGAAATACACTATAACCTAGTTCCTGGCTGACAACAGCCTGTTCGATCTTTCTGTCTATGATCTTATCATGTTCTATCATCAACTCCTGGTTGTAACCTTTTTTAATCGCAAACCGGTGATCGATAGCAGCTATGTAATTATTGCTCGCTTCGGTATAAACCGCGATCTTAGCGCCCAGGGGAGTAACGACATCCCCTGTCCTCTGAAATGAAAATCCTGCCTGGGGATCCTTGAATTCCGTCAATTTTAGTAAGGTCGCCTCAACAGCAGTATTGACTATGAGTCTTGTCATCTTAAACGGCCTGAACGCGACAAACAGATCGACAAGATCAGCATAAGTGAGATTGGCATATCCTGGTGCTCCTGCTGAAACCGATTCCGCCGGTTGAGACAAACCGTCCCCGGAAATAACCGAGTTATACACTGCGCCTATCTTGTCATTCTGAATGTTATACCCCGTATACCACAACACTACCTTCAATTCAGAAAGGTCACTGTGCTGTATGACCTTATAGGAAAAATTGAATGCTCTGCCGAAATCCCTCAGGCTGACAGTTTTATCACGGTATAGGATAGATACATTGGGAATATCAGCACCCTGACCGATCTCGGAAAGGCTTTTTCCCTTTTCGGAAACATTCTCTATATAAAGCGGGTGAAAAGAAGGCCCTTTAACTTTGGATGAAACCGCCACCAGATCGTCGGCATCAGTATAAAGCTGCATACCCTTTATAATCTGCCTCCTGAACCATTCAGGCGCAAGGATCATCCCCCTGCCGTCAAATAATTCCTCAACAGTAATAGAATTGTACTCTCCGGAGCGGATCCCGAAAAGCATAAGCTGCCTTTCAAATGCATCGAGCGGCCATTCCTGATCCCCTTTGGGATCCATAGGCGTTGGATCCATTTCTTCAAGTAAAGCGCTTATGGAAATCTTTTTTTCATTCGCCTCGTTGTAAAGCTCCATACTGCCCGTGCGTGAAAGATGCTCGATCTTCTTCGATATATCCTTAGATCTCTGTAAATCCATTATTCCCTCCTTTTTATAGTAAAATGTCACAAGTAGATGCTGTTGTATCTACACTCAATGTTACTCCCCTTCTGACACCCTCTGTAATACCTTTGTCAACTACTCCATCCCCGGCCATTTGGACAGGCCATCCGATAACGGGAGCTGTGCCTGAATATGGAAGGTCAGAGCAAACACCACCGACCTGAACAAATCCAATTGTTCCATCATCAGAAATTCCGATAAGTTTTCCCAGGAATACCTCACCGTCGGCTCCTTCGGATATTTCGTTATTGTTGGTAAGTGCTACAGGATTCCCGATATCCGACTCATCGACACTCGGGGTTGTTGAAGCATTTTCGATGTTGAAAGGTATGACAAGGATTCCCTGTCCCTCATTATCGATAGTTCTTGGATCTATAGACATGATCCCCTCCTTTTGGTTTATTGACTATAGTTTTGTAAAACTACTTGAAATCACTCAGGTCCGCTATTTCATTCATCCGGCTCTCGCTGGACGGATTTCCCGGATCATATCCCATGCTTCCGAATTTTAAGTCAAATTCATCAAGCAATTCGATCCTTTTCCTGATCAATTCAACCGCTGGCAAAGAGAGTAAATCCTCTTTTTTCTGTGTATGAACATTACCAAGCAGAATCGATCTCGTTAAAATCTCGTCCGATATTGTTTCCCGTAATAGAAGATTTTCCTCTTCTGTTTCAGTCAGTCTCTCTGATCTTGCCTTGAGGTTATCCGAGACACTCTGTAGATTTTTGAGAGAGCTTTCTATCCCGTCTTTGTGATCATCGAGGTTAACCGGATTATCATCTTCGAATGCCTCAAAGAGATCATCCAGTTTTGATTTAAGATCATTCATAATACCCTCCGATTTATACATCTGCCCAATTATCGTTGAAAAATTCGCATATAGTATAAAGAAACCAACACATTTTATCAAATTCAATTAAAACCAGTGTTAAAACTGAGTTTGAAGATACTCCTGCATGCGAATTTTTGTCTAGAATCCTCTCTTCTAATTCCGGCTTTGGATTTTTCTCATAAAATAATGTATATTATTTTACATCTTTAACGTATATTAGGTAAAACTGTCTTACTCAAAACTGAAAGGGTGGACAATGTCTACGGTAACCTGGGTATATTGCTTTAATTGTTTTAAGAAGATAGACAGGGAAGAAGCTGTCAAGGATGGGAATGTTTTCTTCTGCGACTGGGACTGCAGGGATGTCTTCTTTGAAAAGATCGAAAAGAAAAAGAAAAGTGAAGAAGAGGAGGAAGAGGACTAATATAACGGACTTATACCCACATTTCTCTCCTGTTTTTAAGACTTTACTTTCCGGGATCGGGTAACGATCATTTTCTATATATTGAAATTTGTCGCAGCTCTGAAATATAAATGCAGATATATTCTGTTTATTAGGAATCCTGCATATAAGGTGAATATGCAGGATGTTGCGGATCAATCTGTATAATTTTGTGATCAGTGTATGTTATTTTGCATCCTCGATGGTCGGATGTATTTCAAGAACTGTATCCAGCCTCGTTATCTTTAGTACCTCCTGGACCTTCGGTGATAGATTCACAAATTTAATTAGCTTGTTCTTATTGTGATAGGTAACATAGCTTGAGATCAATGCACCTACCCCTGCGCTGTTTATCCACTGTAATTCCTCCAGATCGACAATGAGTATCTCTTCACCCTCATCCTGTATCTCGCTGACAAGGATTCTGAAATCGTTTGTCTCCGGACCTCCCATAAGTTTGCCCTTTACCTTCAGTATGTCGCAGTCGTCTGATTTATATCTTTTAAACATAATCAACCTCTATAGACTAATAATTTAACCTGAGATCGCTCTGATTATTCCCTTTGTTCCGAGAACAAGTGTTATAAGAACGATTATAATTGTTATTATGTTTCCTTTTACCGTATTGACATTCCTTTTGAGTATTTTATTACTGTTTATTATTATTGCTATTAGAATAGCCACAAGCGGCAGCATTATTCCATTGGCTACCTGGGCGAAAATTATCACAGGTATTGGGCTCAGGTTTAACAGTGATACAAAAACACCGATAACAAGAATGGATATCCAGACTGTCCTGAACCATTTTGCTTTAAGGCTGCTTTCCAGACCAAGTGAGGAAGTTAAGGCATAAGCCGCAGCCAGCGGAGCAGTTATTGCAGATGTCATGCCCGCGCCGAATAATCCTACCGCCACTGCCGCCTTTGCCCAGATCCCGAGTAGAGGTTCAAGCTGGACTGCCATGTCACCTGCATTTGAAATTGCCATGCCCTTTCCGAAAAAGGCAGTCGAGGCCGTTATTACGATTGCCATTGAAATAATCCCACCGACTATAACCGCGACCATAAGATCGAGCCGCATTTCATTTATATTTTTTTCTCCTTCCCATTTCTCCCTTACTATCGAAGAATAAAGGAACAGGTTATACGGTACTATAGTCGTGCCCACAAGTCCCAGAGCAATAAGAAGATTGTTTTCATTCAAAGCTGGGATAAACATCCCTTTAAACACTTCCGATAAGTCAGGGCGTACAATCATGGCAGTGATCACAAAGCACAGGCTCATTACCGCTATCAATCCCGTAAATACTTTCTCCAGAACCTTGTATGTCCCGAAATAGAGAAGAAGAAATGCAGTTCCTCCTATTAAAATCGGCCAAACTGATTTGCCCGAATCCGTTAATGATGAAAGTCCGAGAGAGGCCCCCATTATATTCCCCGCCTGATATGCCGCATTGCCTACACCAATTGCGCTGAAAACCATAATTATACCGAGAATTCTGACAGCCGGGGAGGGTGATTTACTGTTTATTATCTGACCTAATCCTCCACTGACAAGTCCTATCCTGCCGCTCATTTCCTGCAGAAAATAAGTCGCTATAACAGCAAATACAAGCGTCCAGAGAAGACTGTATCCGAAGTCTGCTCCCGCTAGAGTACAAGTTGTTACTGTTCCCGGGCCAATAAAGGCAGCAGTTACTATCAATCCGGGACCTATAGATAGTTTCTTCATAACAAATATTACAGGTGATAAAGAATAAAAAAATATATTTCCATATATAGTAAAGTTAGAATCAAAATTCAATACAAATTATCAATTATCTGTTAAATATATGTGAATATTGAAACCTTTAACTGTTGTATTTGTATTTGTATAACATAGATTGCATTTCTAACAGATTTTATCCGTGCAATCTTTTGCACTGTAAATCGTGAATAATGATTAATTCCGAAATACTTAACATGAAAAGTGAGAAATCCTGTTCAGGGAAGAGCGCTGTTTTTTTCTTTGCCAGAATATGTTTTACTAAGTTAAACCTTAATCATTTCGACCAAAGTCTGAGCTTGTTACGCAAAGAGTTGAGAATTCTCAACTCTTTGCGTAAGGCTTTCCGGAAAGGTGAAACAACCGTAACATAAATTGGAAAAAAATGATTTGACTGCCTGATTATATTCTTTGCGCTTTTTCCATGAGCAAATGGCATGTATTTTGCAATTTTTTAAGCGGTTTGGTATGCTCGATCAAAGCAAGGGATGATATTCCCGCTACAACGGATAGAAAAATGGTGTATTCTGCTGTAAAATTGATGATGTTCCATGTAAAGCTGAGATTTTTCCTGCGGCTTCTCTTGGTACTCCTTATTCTGAGCATTCCATTAACCTCTTATTCTGGTTCATATAATTCTTCCACTTATGGCAGACTTGCCGGAAAAGTTATCGATAAAAAAACCGGTTTTGTTCTGCCGAGCGTGAATATAACTCTGGTAAATACTACAAAGGGATCTTCGACCAATTTCAAAGGTGAATATTTTATCATCGGGATACCTGTTGGGAAATATACCGTAAAAGCCTCATCGGTCGGATACTCTACAGTTGTTGTGGAGGACGTATGGGTAAGCTCCAATCTCGAAACAGTTGTAAACTTTGAGCTTGAAACCGTAGTCGATAACACCAGTAAAGAGATCGTGATCACTGGATCACGGAAAAATGTAGGAAAGCTTTCAACCGGCACTTTCCATATCATCGAGCAGGAAGAGATCCGGAGGCTTCCGGCTGAAAACCTGTACGATTTGATGAGCATTCTCCCCGGTATAGTCGACGGGAATATCATTCGTGGTGGAAGATCTACCGATATTGACTATTTAGTGGATGGTGTTTCAATCAGAGATCCGCTTTTCGGCGGAATCCTACTGGGGACATTCCCGAATAATCTCGCACTAAGGGAAATTCAGATTCTTACCGGCGGCTTCAACGCGGACAATGGTAATGCCATGTCCGGGATTGTCAACCTTATCACGAAGGATGGCGGTGAAGAATGGAGCACCGATATCAGGATCAAGAACAGCTTGCATGCTTTGAACGGAAGCAATGACGGTTATAAATTAAACTCTCGAGGAGAGAATATTCTTGAATTTTCCACTGGCGGTCCGATTCCGGTAAATAGTAACGGAATGAAGATATTTATCAGTGGCAAAACTAATTCGATGGATAACAGAACACCGGGTTTGAATGTCAAAGATCCCGCAGGAAACAACATTACCGCATATCCTCATAACCAGTTTAAACAGATCGATCTGTTCGGAAAACTGACTTATAAACCCTCAAGTAATTCAAAGATAACTCTTGGGGCTTTCTACGGTAACCAGGATTATGACGAAGACTCGTGGTTTTGGAGGTATAACGGTAGTTATAATCAGCTGCCGTCTGTGTCTCGAAAAAATATTTTCACATATCTTCGATTCATTCAATTCCTGACTCCTGATCTCTTCTATGAAGCAACACTGGAATACAGCGACAACAAGCTGACAAGAGGAATTAAAAAATTTATCGACGATTACAGTTGGACTTCCGGTTATGAATATATTTCCGATTTCGACTTTGAGATTCCTGTAGTATTCGGTACCGGTAATCCATATGGTGTCGAAAACATATTCGTTACAACAGGGAGACTCGATTCATACTGGCATACACGCTCGAAATACCTGGGTGCTCATATCAATCTAAACGGGACGGTCAGTAATTATTTCTCTTTTAAAACAGGATTTCAGGCTAAAAGATACCTTAGCGATAATTTCTACAGAGGCAACTCATTCGAGGAACCGTCCATATACCAGGCAAATTACAAACACGAACCTCAGGAATTAAGAGGATACGGAAAACTTTCTACAAAGATCAGGAATGCAAATCTCGATGTCGGTTTGCTGGTACACTACCTCGATCCCCGGTCCCTCGATGAAACCATAACAGGTGTAAATACATCCGGAGACCTGCACGCAGAAGCTTCATTGAAAGTCAATCCCCGCATAGGTATGGCATTCGAGATCAAAAAAGGGATTATTGTCCATGGAAACTACGGCTGGTATTATCAGCTTCCGACATTCCACAGTCTGTATGCTGACATGGATTACGACGGAGCGAGAACAAATATCTCTATTGGCGGAAATCCGAAACTTGAACCCCCGAGAACGATTGCCTTTGAATCGGGTATGACTATGATGCTTGACAAGACGACATCATTTGACATAACGGGGTATTATAAAAAACTATATAACCTCGAAGATCTGACTACGTACCTGTCAACTGATAATAAGATCGCAGAGTATACAAACAGCGGTAAAGGAAGAGTATTTGGTATCGAATCTTCCATCAATGCCAGTTTTACAGATATTCTCTCGGCGAGATTATCGTATACATATTCGAAAGCCAGGGGTACATTGTCTTTCCTCGATCCAAGCTCAATGATTAAAACTCTTTCCGAAATCAATGTTGAGCAGAATGATATAATTTATTCAAACACTGTTCAGGAATCCCGCACAGAGAATCTTGAATACTATCTCCCGTTTGATAAGAGGCATAATCTCAGGACGGTTCTAAACATAAATCTCCCAGAGAATTACGGACCCGGTTTATACGGTTTGAAACCTTTCCAGAATATTACAGCAACAATTACATCCATATTTGAATCCGGATCACCATATACCCTGCAGACCGTAAACGGTGAATATGTAGGAAAACTAAATACATACAGGCATCCATGGTATTCGATAACAAATATGAGAATGCAGAAATTTTTTAACTTTGCCGGTTTTAACCTGAGCGCTTTTCTCGACATTAGAAATTTATTCAACAGAACTTCGGCCAGGTATTATAATCCGTCAACCAATTCATCTTATTACACCGGATTACCGCTTATAGAGAAAAATCAGGACATCGGCAGCATTAGTACATACAACCCTGTTGCTGACCTGAATAATGATGGTATTATTGACCAGTCCGAGAACAATGCGGCTTTTCTCCGGTTTACTGAAGACTATAACAGGCTTAAACTCCTGAACCAGATCCCAAGGGAAGTCTGGTTCGGTATACAATTCGATTTCTGATATAACAGCACACTTTGCAGTTTAACTGATCCTCAAATCCATAATTTCCTTAGTATTGCCTGATCTGCCGGAATGGGAGGGATCATGGGGAAGTGACTTTTCGAAATTGCGTGGCATACACAAATTTGCCAGTAGGTGATGTATATATAAGTTTTCGGAAAATGCCTCTATATGTTCATTACCAATACAGCAACTAAGGGAAATTTATAACGTATACACTACAAGGAAGAAAATATAAGGGAAGTAAAATGAATTCACGTTTACCGGGGCTTTTCCTCGGGCTCAGTCTTGTAGCAATCGGCGCTCTTGTGATGCTGAGAAATTACTATTATCTCGATTTTTCATCTGAAGCTCTTATTTCCGTATTCTTTTTCTTCGGTTTTGTGTTTTTCTATTCAAAATACTTTGCAGGCACAAAGAACATCGCCTGGCTGATACTTGGATCCCTCCTGCTGATCGCAGCCTTCTCCATTTTCGCCGCAAATTCCTACGATATCAGGGATGAATTTATCGCAGTTGCAGCTTTATGGATAGTCGGGACCACATTTCTTATCCCCTATTTACAGAACCGGCAGTCATACCTGCTCATTATTCCGATAGGAATACTCTATACGATGGGTGCGGCTTTGTTTTATATGTTTTACGATTATTATTCGGCAAATTCCGGTTTTCTGTTCATTATGTTTCTGGGATTCGCCATAACATTCGGAATTCTGTTCTTCATGAAAAATTCTGAAAGAAATCTCGGTTGGGCTGCTTTTCCTGCAATAATCTTTCTTGTACTCGCTGCCTTTTTCGGACTTATGGATACATTCTATTTTCAGTACGAAGACTATGTCTTTCCAATTATAATCATCATAATTGGTCTCTTCCTGCTTGGGAAGAGCCTCTTCACAACTAAACGCAGAGAAGGTGAAGACCTCCCGGTTAAAGAATAGTCCTGCTGCAGGTCAATAAACTTTATATTATCCAGCCATATCGACTACGGCATCAACAGCCCTGTCGATCTGCTCTTCTGTGTTATAAATATGCGGTGAGAACCTGATACCTGCAAACTGCCCTCCCATAACGGCACATCCGATTCGGTAGTCTCTGTAAAGCCTGTACATTGCATCGGACAGGTTGATATTATTATGCGTAAAGATCACAATTCCACTGCTTAGCTCTTCGCTTTCAGGTGTGTGAATTATCACTCCGGGAAGTTTCCTCTTCAGCTCACTCTTTACCAGCCCGGCAAGCTTTCTTGTTCTACTCTCAACTTTGTTTTTATCGATCGAATTATGAAAATCAACAGCATGTTTCATTGCTGCGATCCGGGAATCATCCCTCTGACCCAGTGTCTCGAACTTGATTGCACCGCTGTTTACAGCCCCCTCCCAACCTACTCCGACTATCGACGGATGTAACATTTCAGATAGCTCCCTTCTTATATATAGAATACCCATCTCCTTAGGTCCGCAGAACCATTTGTGGGAACTTCCGGTATAAAAATCACAGCCAATATTATGAAGGTCAACAACCTCAATTCCGAATGTTTGTGCACCGTCAACTAATGTCAGGATGTTTCTCTCCCTCGCCGCTGAACATATTTCCCTTGCAGGGAGGGTGATCCCGGAAACATTCGAAACATGTGAAAATGCGACTGCCCTTGTCCGGGATGTAAATGCATCCGTAAATGTCCTTATCAATTCGTCTTTGCTCTCAGGGACCATGGGAGTGCTGATCCGCACAACCTGAAAACCAAATCTCTCGGCACGTACATCCCATGCGATGTTAGCTGTAGGGTGGTTCTGATCCCATATAACAACTTCATCATCTCTACCCAATTCAATACCGTTTATAACAATGTTATTACCTTCACTCGTATTCCTGATCAGGGCGATCTCATCTACTCCGGCGCCGAGATACTCTGCTATAGCTCTTCTGGATTCCTCGCGATAATCGTTGTATTTATCCCGGTTAGGAAAAGAAGGATCCGAGTCCAGGTCCCTCGTCATTTCGAATACGGCTTTTTGAACAGGATATGGAGAAGGACACAGGTTCGCGGCGTTCAGCATTACCAGACTGCCGGTAACAGGGAAATTCTGCCTTACCTGCTGCCATAGTTTTCCATCATCGATTGCCCCGGCGGCTGACCTTTCCCTAAGAGAAAGTATAGGATCGTCATTTGAGCAAGCTGTCTGTGATATCCCAAGTAACGCTGCTGATCCTCCGGCCATTCCCTTCAAAAATCCTCTTCTGGGCATCTCAGCCTCTTCAAATGTATAATTAAAAAGAAAACTAAACCTGGAATTCATATTTCCCTCTCTTGGATTTTATCAATACATACATATCTTATATTGGATCAATTTTGAAACGCCATTCATTTACTGATTAATTTTCTCTTTCCCGTAGGTCCCGCTGGCCCGCCGAAGGCTGGCTCTAAAGCGGGAATCCAGTGTCTTTTCATAATAGAATTTGTCTTTACGTAGGCAGGATGAGACTTTAAGCATGAATCTAAATAGTAATTATCTGACCGTAAACAAGTATATTTTCTCAGCAAAATGTTTTAACGAACGGATAGATCATCAGAAGGAGCAGGATAAAAGCTATCAATTTGATGTTAATGCCGGGATTCTCGGGAAATTCGTACTGACAGACCGGGCATATTTCTTCTTCAGTATCAACATCTATACCGCATGAAGGGCATTCTCTCTGGCTCATGGTTACTGCCTGTTCATAGCTTCCCAGAAGCGATGACAATTATTGAATTTTGTTAAATCATTTATTTATTATGATCCCTATTTATACTCCACCTTATCAGGAAATTCCTCGTCGAAAGATTCGTATATTCTCCTGTAGTTTTCGTACCTCAATTCCGAGACAGACTCTCCTACAGCATCCCTGACGGCGCAAAATGGTTCATGATAATGTGTGCAGGGGCTGTATTTACAGTCTTCCTCCAGCTCCCTGAACTCACGGTATAATCCTGCCATCTCTTCACGCTTTATTCCCCATATCCCGAAATTCCTGAATCCGGGAGTATCTGCTATCATCCCCCCCGTTTCAAGAGCCACAGCAGATACATATGAAGTCGTATGCTTCCCCTTATAGCTGTAATCGCTGACTTCCTGGGTTTTTCGGTTCAAACCCGGTATGATTCTGTTTAGAAGAGTTGTCTTTCCCACCCCCGATTGACCGATAACAACAGAAAATCTGTCCCGGAGTGCTTCTTTCAGTTCATCCACACCATCACCATTCACCGCATCCGTAGTATAAACATCATAATTTAATTTCCTGTAGATCCCTACGATTTCATCAAATTCTCCCCCCCCGGATAAATCCCATTTATTAATACAGATCGCTCCCCTTACACTCTCCCTTTCTGCAACAAGGAGTATCCTGTCGATCAGGCCGGGTTTAAGATCAGGCTTTCTGGTAGAGACAACCGCAACAAGTTTATCGACATTTGCAGCAATGATCCTCTCCTTCAATGCACCCGATTTTGTAGGACGGGATATCTTATTTTCCCTCGGATAAAGTTTCTCAATTACACCCTCACCATCTTCTATCATCGTTACATCCACATTGTCCCCTACAGCTATCGGATTATACGAATCCTTCAATTCAAGACGGAATTTTCCCCTGAGTTTACAGCTGTATGTTTCCTTGCCGATAAGTACGGAATAAGAACTGCCGTATCCTTCTAATACCCTGCCTATCATATAATTGACGTTTCACTTTGGATCATATCGAAAATGGTTTTTATTCAACCTGAGAAAGTAATTGTCTTTATGCTCAAATTATTGTCCTTTACATAACGAATGAACTAAATTTTTGCTTGACTTTCAAGAAAAAAATTGTAAAATTCTCAATGATTATAAAGGGAAAAGCAGTATCTGATATAGCGGGATTTCCCGCTATTTTTTTAAACGTTCCCGCCTGATCCGCAGTTATAAAGTTTTCATAATTACGGTACAACTCATTATGCCATATTCTGTATATAGAGTATAAAATGCCTATACCGACCATATTAGAACCAAATCAGCTTACTTTCCTGCGGATCCTGTTATCGCCGATTGCCGTATTTCTTCTGCTTATGAATGATTCACCCTCAATACAGATGGCTACGATTGTCTTTATCCTTGCATCACTAACCGACTGGTGGGATGGACATGTTGCAAGAAAATACGGTTATGTTACATCCTGGGGTAAAATATTCGATCCCCTGGCAGATAAAGTACTCGTCTTGTCAATGTTTTTCAGTTTTGTCCTACTGGATCTGATACCGCTATTTTATGTTGTGATAATTGCGGGCAGGGATATTATCATCACAATTCTCAGGGCATACATGATGATGTATGATAAACCGATCGCTGCGAACAAACTGGCAAAATGGAAAACTTTCTCACAAATGGGACTTGTATACATACTGTTCATTTATGTCAACCTCGGACAGGTGCTTAGCCCGGATACAATGTCAACCACACTGGGATTCTTCCCGGAATTCATTTTCAGGTTTACACAGTTAGTAGCAGTATTTACCGTGATAACCGGTGTTATTTATCTATTTCAGAACAGCAGCCCAGTCGCGGATATGATGCTGGCTGCGCTGAAATTCATCATCTCCCCTGTATCAATGATCCTGGATCCAAAACCTGATAACAATAACGAAAAAAACGGTCAGAATCCAACCGACCATACCGGAAAAAATGGCAGAAAGAAGTAAAAGCAGGCACGACGGCCAAGATTTTTCATTTTCCTATCATTCGTATCTTTCCCCGGAATTCGTCTAATGTCCGATAGAGAGAATAAGATAAATCCACTCTGGCTTCTGATCGGATCAGGTATTTATAGTGGGTATACTCCAGGTGCTCCGGGAACATCAGGTTCCCTGCTGTGCCTGTTGATCCTCTGGTTAATTCCTGGAATTTCGGTTATTGCACATATCGCTGTTACAGTAGTGATCATTCTTCTTGGTGTTCTATCTGCTAACCATCTTGACAGGTTTCTCGAAAAGGACTCATCTGTTATCACCATAGATGAGGTCGCTGGAATGGCGATAGCCCTTATTGCCCTGCCAAAAACAATACCGGTATGGCTGCTTGCATTTGTCCTTTTCAGAATTTTCGATATCTTCAAACCTCCCCCGATAAGAAGCCTTGAATTTCTGCCGGGAGGTATTGGTGTCATGGCAGATGATATTGTTGCAGGAATATATTCAAACTTATGCTGTCAGATAATATTATGGATGATATAAAACAAAACACTGCTGTTCTGATTATGACCGGGAACGAGATCGTTTCCGGAAAGAACATTGACACTAATTCAAATTATATTGCTAATGAGCTTTTCAGAATTGGCGTAAGAACAATTCGCATTATCGCAGTACCGGATGATAAGGAAGCTATACACTCTGCTCTTGAAGAGGCGGCGAAACTCGCTCCGATAATCATTACTTCTGGAGGGCTGGGGCCGACAACTGATGATATCACCCGCGAATCTGTCGCAGAGTTCTTCGGCCGAAAGCTAATCCTTGACAATGATCAGCTGAAGATCCTTGAGAGAAAATTCAGGAATGCCGGGTATTCCAAGATGCCGGAGAATAATCTCTCTCAAGCTATGAGGCCCGAAGGATCAGAAGTATTCCCCAATCCAAGAGGTTCTGCACCGTGCATATTCGTAGAATCGAAAGGGATTCGTGCTTTTCTGCTTCCCGGTGTACCCATGGAATTAAAAGGGATCATGACCGACTCGGTTATCCCATACCTGAAGGAAAACATCGATACAAATGAATCTGTGTTCTCTCGCACAATTAGGGTTGTAGGGATCGGCGAGTCCAAGCTAGCAGACACTATAAAACCCGTCCTGGATGATACCGGCGATATTGAGATTGCCTATCTTCCTAAAGATTCGCTTGTTGATATCAGGCTTACCGCATTTGGAGAGAGCGAAATTTGTATGAAAGAAAATATCAATAAGCTCGTAGAAGGGATCTCAAACATAATCCCCGACAAAATATATGGTTATGACACAGATACTTTGGAAGGTGTTGTCGGAAACCTTCTGTTGGAAAAGAATCTAACTGTATCTACTGCGGAATCATGCACGGGAGGGCTGCTCGGTGACAGGATAACATCGGTTTCAGGGAGCTCTGCATATTTTATGCAGGGATATGTAACTTACAGCAATGATGCCAAAATGAGCCTTCTGGGTGTTGATCCCGAAATCATCCTGAAACACGGGGCTGTAAGCGAGGAAACCGCTGTGCAGATGGCTGATGGCGCAAGAGAAAGAAGCAATAGTGATATAGCCCTATCAGTCACAGGCGTTGCCGGCCCTACCGGGGGAACACCCGACAAACCGGTCGGACTCGTCTATATGGGGCTCTCCGATAAGCACGGTACTATCGTAAAGAAACTCATGCAGAGATATGGCCTCGAAAGACAGAGAATAAAACTGAGATCGGCATATTTCACACTTAATATGATAAGACTCCGCCTTCTGGACAAGGATCTTTATTAATTCAAAAAAAATAACCTCTGACATGATACGCACATTCATTTCAATATCAATACCTGAAAACATCAGGCAGGCCATAGCCGGTTATCAGGAAAGTATGTCCGGAATGATAAACAGTATCAGGTGGACTAAGCCCGAAAACATCCATATCACTCTGAAATTCATTGGCGAGATCAGAGAGGAGCTTGTTGACAGGATCATAAAGAATGTTATGGATCAGCCGCCGTATCTCGGATCGTTCGATCTCGAGATTTCCGGAGCTGGGGTGTTTCCAAACATCAAGCGACCCCGGATCTACTGGATCGGTATAACTTCCGGACAGAAGCAGCTCAGTAGACTGGCTTCCGATCTCGAGGATCGGCTGGAGCCTCTGGGAATAGCAAGGGAGAAGCGCCCGTTCAAGCCGCATATCACTATCGGCAGGGCAAAAAAGGGCAGCCCGGTTTCCGGATTGAAGGAAAACATTGAAAGTGAAGTTCTCAGCCCGCTCAGTTTCCATGTAGACCGGATTCACCTTATGAAAAGCGTGCTGAAACCATCCGGCGCAGAATACTCTTCTCTCGCATATCATTCCCTCCGATAACATCAACCTCATTTTTGATCCACCCGCCAATATTTTCATTTTTATATAGATTTATACAAATCTTTTTACTATTATTTAATCTGATTTTTGGTCAAAAACCGGTTTTAAAGGGGAATTACAGGATTATTGATAACATATTTCATACATGAATTTATTCTAATTAAATTATCGACATTAACCAATTAAAGGGAATTATCATGGGAAGTGATGATACTGCAAAGAATGACAAATCTCTGGAAGTTGCATTAAGCCAGATCGACAAACAATTCGGCAAGGGCTCAATAATGAAACTTGGCGAGGTTGCTGTCGGAATGGATTTAGACGCCATCCCGACCGGATCTATGGGACTTGATGCTGCTCTCGGCATCGGGGGATTACCAAGAGGCAGAATGATCGAGATTTACGGCCCGGAAGCCTCGGGAAAAACAACTATGAGTCTCCATTTCATAGCGGAAGCTCAGAAACTCGGCGGAAATGTCGTATTCATCGACGCCGAACATGCGCTCGACGCTTCTTATGCAAAAAACCTTGGTGTGGATATTGATAACCTGCTTGTATCACAGCCCGATCATGGGGAGCAGGCGCTCGAGATCGCTGAGACATTGATCAGAAGCGGCGCCATTGATATGGTGGTTATCGATTCCGTGGCTGCTCTTGTTCCAAGAGCGGAGATTGAAGGTGAAATGGGCGATTCGCATATGGGGCTGCAGGCAAGGCTGATGTCACAGGCACTAAGAAAACTTGCCGGAGTCATCAATAAATCGAGGTCAGTGGCAGTTTTTATCAACCAGGTAAGGGAAAAGATCGGTGTAATGTTCGGAAATCCTGAGACTACACCCGGCGGAAGAGCCCTCAAATTCTATTCCTCTATCAGAATGGACATCCGGAGAATAGCATCGATAAAAGAAGGTTCAGATATAATCGGGAACAGGACAAGAGTAAAGATCGTAAAGAACAAGGTTGCCCCTCCTTTCAAGGACACTGAATTTGATATTATTTATGGCAGAGGAATTTCTCAGGAAGGCGAGATCATTGATATTGCCCTTGAACATAATATCCTGGAACGTTCCGGTACGTGGTTCTCATTCGGTGAAGAAAGGCTTGGACAGGGAAGAGAGAATGTAAAAAAATATCTTGTCGAAAATCAGGATATTTACGATTCTATCAAGGTAAAAGTAAAGGAATCGCTCGGTTTTTCCGAAGAAACTGATAAAAAATAATTGTAACATATTTGGATAAAAATCCGTTCAAATGTCTTTAGGTGTTTGAAACGGTATATTTTGTCCAATAAAAAAGTAGAATCGCTTGTTTGTATAGCTATATTTGTTTTGTCATTTCGAGCGGAACCCCGATTCTGCACTACAGAAAGGGGCAAGTCGAGAAATCTCAACGCTAAGTTTTAATTTGTGATTCAGGTGAAGCAAGAGAAAAGTTTTATAATAATTTAATCATTAATTACTAAAAGATCCCACTGTGAAAAAGTCACTTGTTATTGTAGAGTCCCCGTCGAAAGCTAAAACGATAAACAAATTCCTCGGTAAGGATTTCACCGTAAAAGCATCTGTTGGACATATAAGAGACCTTCCCGAAAAAGAACTTGGAATAGATATTGAAAAAGGATTCGTCCCGGACTATATATCGATCCCCAAACAGAAGAAAACCATAAACGAGCTGAAAAAGGAAGCCTCGAAAAGCGAAAACATATATATCGCGACCGACCCCGACCGGGAGGGTGAGGCAATCGCGTGGCATATCTCCAAAGAAGTCTCCGGCAAAAACAAGACCGTTTACAGGGCTTTGTTCAATGAAATATCCGAAACAGCTGTTCTGAACGCCATCAATAATCCCCTGGAGATCGACGATAAAAAGGTCGATGCCCAGCAGGCAAGAAGAGTACTCGACAGGCTCGTAGGGTACAAGGTCAGCCCCCTCCTCTGGAAAACCCTGTACAAGGGAAGCCTTTCAGCTGGAAGAGTCCAGTCTGTCGCGCTGAAGATGATCTGTGAAAGAGAGAAGGAGCACCGCGATTTCAAACCGGAAGAATACTGGACTATCGAAGTCCTGCTCGATGCGGCAAATGAAAATTCCATCGAAGCAAAATTAGCAAGGTTCAAAGGTAAAAAGATCGAGCTCCCGGACGAGGAGTCAGTAAATAAGGCTGTGAGTGAATTCAAAGATGAAAAGTTCATACTCGATTCGCTGGAAAAAAAGAAAGTTAACCGTAATCCCCAGCCTCCGTTCATCACAAGCACTCTCCAGCAGGACGCATCAAACAAACTGGGATTCCCACCGGGAAAAACCATGATGATCGCCCAGCAGCTGTATGAAGGCATCGAGCTTGGCAGCGAAGGCAGCATGAGCCTTATAACATATATGCGTACAGATTCTTTCCGCATAAGCAACGAGGCACTTGCAGCACTGAGAAATTTCATCCAGAATAAATACGGTGATGAATATCTTCCCGCAAAACCGAGAACATTCAAGACAAAAAAGAAAAGCAAGATCCAGGATGCCCATGAATGCATACGGCCGGTATATATTGACAGATCACCGGACAGTATCAGGCAGTTCCTGACAAATGAGCAGTACAGGCTGTATAACCTCATCTGGAACAGGACTGCTTCGAGCCAGATGACAAACGCTGTTTTCAATCAGACAACCGTAAAGATCATTGCAGGTGAATATGGATTCCAGGCAGCAGGATCCGAACAGGTCTTCCCAGGGTACTTGAAAGTCTGGCAGGATGGAGAAACCGGAGAGAACGGCAATGGCGAAGATTTCACGAAGATCCCTCCGGGTTTGAAAGAGAATATGGAACTCTTCCTGAAGGATATAAAGAAAGATCAGCACTTCACGAAGCCGCCTGCTCGTTTTACGGACAGCTCTCTTGTAAAAGAACTCGATCTACTCGGAATTGGCAGGCCTTCCACATATGCACAGATAATATATACGCTTGTTTCCAGAACATATATAAAGCGTGAAAAGAAGACTCTGAGCCCTACAGAACTTGGTGAAATTGTCAACAGAATCGTCATTTCGCGTTTTCCTGACATTTTCAACGTTGAGTTCACAGCAAGCATGGAAAATGAGCTGGATCAGATAGAAGCTGGTAACAAAAAATACACCCAGGTTGTCGGTGATTTCTACCGGCCATTCAATGTTCTTCTGGAAAAAGCCCTTGAAGAAGCAAAAGACATCAAGAAGCAGATCGAAGAAAAAGCCGGGATGAACTGCGAAAAATGCGGAAGCGAAATGCTGATCAAATGGAGCAAATCCGGAAAGTTCTACGCCTGTTCGGCATTTCCGAAATGCAGGAATACGATGAGCATTGAAAATAATAACTCCAAACCCGAAATTGCGGATTTCAAGTGCGAAAAATGTGGTGGGGATATGGTACAGAGATCCAGCAAGAGGGGGAAATTCTGGGGCTGTGCAAACTATCCGAAATGCAGGAATATAGTTCCGCTCGACGGTAAGAAGAACGCAGAACCGGAACCGGCAGGATTTAAATGCGAAAAATGCGGAAGTGAAATGGTGATAAGAACAGGGAGAAGAGGAAAATTCTACGCATGTTCAGGCTTCCCGAAATGTAAAAACGTTAAACCTATAGAGAAAGATAAAAAGGATTGATCTAGAAAAGAAAAATTAAGCTGGATTGTTTTTTCCAATGAAACAAAGTTGTGCCCATTATAGTTTATATTATAAAAATGGTTTTAAATTTAATTATTACTTTGAAAATAATAACAAGTTTTTTATTTTACTCTAACCTTAGTAAGGTAGGGTGATAATTATGGAAATTTTGGGTAAAGGAGTCTACACAATTCCTGATGTTCACAGGATTACTGGTTTGAGTTCAAAAAATATCAGAAGATGGTTAAAGGGTTATTCATACCGCTACAACGGAAAAATCAAACAAAGTCAAAAATTGTGGACACCTGAGTTTGGAGAAATCGACAACGTAATGTGCTTAAGTTTTAACGACTTAATTGAACTTAAGGTTGTTGGTGCATTTAAATGCGCTGGAATAAGTCTGTCTTCTATTCGGCAAGCCTTAGACTATGCTCAAAAAGAAATGGACATGAAACACCCATTCAGTAACAGACAGTTTTATACAGATGGTAAGAAGATATTTGTTGAGGCAAAAGATGAGCACGGCTATAGGGTATTAGAAGAGATTAGAAAACAACAGATTGTTTTTAATGAAATAGTAAATCCTTTTCTGAAACAGCTTGAATTTGAAGACGACATCCTTGTTCGATGGTGGCCACTATCAAGGGAAAAGCAAGTTGTCCTTGATCCAACTCGTAATTTTGGACAACCTATTGTAAATAAAGAGGGAATTCTCACTGATATTCTAGCTAGCGCACATATAGCGAATCAATCATATGAAATAGTAGCAGATTGGTATGGTACATCTATTGAATCTGTAAAAGATGCTGTTGAATATGAACAAAAACTGGTTGCATGACATTTCTATTTGATAATAACATCTCATATAAGATTGCTAAAGCACTTCATATCTTGGTTGAACCTGAACATGAAGTAATTCACCTTAGAGATCGATTCAGAGAAAGTACACCAGATATTGATTGGCTATCAAAAATCAGAAAATGGGATTGTGTTGTCATCACAGGTGATTATAAGATTGGTAAAAATCCAGCACAAAGAAAGGCCTTGTCCAAATCCGGTAAAACAACTTTCTTTCTCAAAAAAGGTTGGATGAACCAAAACAAATATTTAATATCTTCAAAAATGATAAAAATATTTCCGGATATTGTACGGGCAGTAAAGGAATCCAAATCTCAAAGCTTCTTTGGTGTTACGAAAGATGGTAAAATTGAGAGACTCAATTAATGTTGAATAAATTTTCGTTTTTTTGTTGGAATGGGAACAATTTTCAACTATTTTATGTGAAAGATTATAAGGGTATCTACTGATCTTAGAACTGTAGTTGAAGTAGATCGTTCGGCTTTGTTGTTAAAAAACAACAAGTTAAAACTAACATAGAAATCTTTATAATGATCATATCCGCTTTACTGGCACACGAATTGCACAATTTTCCATATTACATCTGTACCTTTTAATTTAGTATTTTTTTTACTTTACAGGGGTAAGAACGTGAGTGAAGTGTCTCTGTCTGTCAAAATTTCTGAATTTGTAAACTACCTTCAAAAAGAAAGAGGCTATTCTGAATTCACTATCGATTCTTATTCAAGAGACCTCGAACAGTTCAGAAAATATCTGCCGGACAAAAATATCTGTGAGATATCAGTTACACATCTTAAAGGATTTCTGGATTATCTTTATAATAAAGAATACTCGAACAACACACTTAGCAGGAAATTATCCTGCCTCAGAAGCTTCTATAAATATCTGGTCAGGGAAGGATCTGTAAAGATCGATCCTCTGAGCAGGATACCAAATCCCAAAAAGAAAAAGGGGCTTCCGGATTTTCTGGCTGAAGATCAGCTGAAGGATGCGCTGCTTAAAACCGGTTTTTCCAATAAAGGAGAAAAAGTCTATGACTTGAGATCAATGAGAGATATTACACTGTTGCAGCTGTTTTATGCAACAGGTATCCGGTTAAGAGAACTTGTCGGGCTTAATATAAGGGACATCAATTTCGATTCCGGAACTGTGAAAGTTTCCGGTAAGGGTGGAAAAGACAGAATAATACCGGCAGGGAGTATCTGCATGGAATCGATAAAGCAATACATCAGCCTTCGAAAAAGGTCTCATAGCTCGAATGAACCTCTCTTTACGGGAAACAGGAATAATCGAATAAATCCGAGAACTGTCCAGCGGATTGTAGCGGACCGACTGAACAGCATTGGTGAAGGGATCGGTGTTCATCCTCATCTCCTGAGACACTCTTTCGCAACGCACCTGCTCGATAACGGCGCGGACCTGAAAGCGGTTCAGGAACTGCTCGGACATAAGAATCTCTCCACTACACAGATATATACACATGTATCAATTGAAAAGCTGACATCTGCATACGACCAGGCTCATCCGCGGGCTAAAATCAACTGAAAACTAGTATTGAAAGGATCCGCTTATGATATAATACTTCCATTAACTGCCACTGTCTTTATGATTATAAGATGGTTAATCTAATATCAATTCCTAAGGTGTAAATGGAGGACCTATTATGCGTATAAATATCACAGCTCGTCATTTTAAAGCATCGGATAGATTGAAACAGTTTATCGAAAACGAACTCAGCAGGCTTGAGAAATTTTATAAGGGAATAATTGACTGTGAGGTAATTTTAAGTTATATTAAAAACGAGCAGAAAGTGGAGATGTTTCTCAACGTAAGAGGGCAGACCCTCAACACTGCTGTAGCTTCCGATGATATGTTCAGATCAATAGATTCGGCTGTGAAAAAACTCGAAAGACAGTTGAGAAAGTATAAAACCAAATTGAAAAGCTTCTCCCATGAAAAAGCTGTAGATTATGTGGGAGGAGATTATTTCGAGGAAGAATGAAAGCAGAACATACTTTAACGGTTGAGAAGATTTTTGACCACAACCGCCAGGCTCTTGAACTTAAACTGCTGAACACCAAGAAAGGTTTTAAAAAGCCTATAAAAGATCATGACCTCAATAGACCCGGGCTATTATTGTCCGGGTTTATTGATGTATTCGCAAATGAAAAGATACAGGTTTTCGGTTATACTGAGATCGGATATATAGATACTCTGTCAAAAGATCAAAGAGTCGACGCCTTTAAACGCCTTCTGAAATCCGATATACCTTGCCTTATAATTGCGAATAATGCAAGAATCGACAGGTACCTGCTGGATATCGCGAATAAAACGGAAACTTCTGTATTCCGTTCACCCCACCATACAATTCAGATTTATTCTGTACTTCTCGATTATCTCAATACTGAGGCTGCCCCGAGAATCAATGTTCATGGGACTCTCGTTGATGTCTACGGTATAGGAGTACTATTTACGGGACGTAGCGGGATAGGAAAGAGTGAGATAGCACTTGATCTGATCGAAAGAGGACATCGGCTTGTTGCCGACGATGTCGTGGAAATCTTCAGAAAGAGAGAAGGGGTTCTGATCGGAACGAGCCAGGAGCTCCTGAAAAATATGATAGAGATAAGGGGTGTCGGTCTGATCGATATTTGGAGCCTTTTTGGGATCAGGGCGATTAGGATCCAGAAGAGAGTCGAGGTCGAAGTAAAACTGGAAGACCACCAGGATATTTCAGAATATGACAGACTCGGAACAAAGAAGGAGTTCACTAGCTATCTCGATGTTGAGATCCCTCTTATAAGACTGCCTATTTTCCCTGGGAAGAACATCACGGTTATTTCAGAAGTGATTGCCCTGAAGCTCATGCAGAGGATCTATGGATTCAAACCTGAGCAAGAGTTTATTAAAAAACTCAACCAGAAGATTAAAAAAAATGACAAGATAAGACAATACCTGGCCGACGATATAGAATAATCAAAATAATACTATGATCAAAGGTATCATCCTTACACACGGAGACCTCGGAAGATCTCTGATAAACACAACTCAGAAGATCATCGGGGAAATGCCCGGGATCAAGGTGCTGAGCAATGAGCAGATCTCCATGAAGGACCTTGTTATAAATCTTGACTCAGCAATAAGAGACTGGGAAGATAATGAACAGATCCTCGTTTTTATCGATTTCTTCGGGGGAAGCTGCTGGCATGCTGCAAGGATAGTACAAAAAAACTGCAACAATCTCGTTCTCATATCAGGAGTAAATCTCCCTATGATGCTGGCATTTTTCAGCAAAAGAAATTCCTACAGATTGACCGAACTGGCCGAATATCTTAAGGAATCATCCGCCAAAGCCACGCTCGTCGTTACAGACTCATCTTTTCCTAAAGACGAAAATGAAGACGAAGCATAGTTAGATCAGGGCAGTATAGAATTAAATTAATTTCTTCCGGAGTTATACGTACTCTGAAAAGGCTGTTTTGATTCTTTTTCTATCATTCATGTTTGCTTTTGACCTTAATTAGCTTTATATTTAGTGCCCGAATTACTTTAAAGGAAGATTTAGACTAAATGTCACTTACATTAGTTAGAATTGACGACCGGCTTGTGCACGGTCAGGTCACAGTTGGATGGGGCAGTTATCTTAATCCTGACCGGATACTACTGGTCAGTGATGAAATAGCTGAAGACGACTGGCAGAAAGAACTGTATAAGAATTGTGTTCCCTTTGACCTCAAGATCTCTATTATGAATGTGATGGAAGCCGCAACCTCTCTGAACAGCGGAAAATTCGAAAAGGACAGGGTGATCATGTTGGTGGAGTCTCCCGCGGTGCTTGTCGATCTGGTTAAGAATAATGTAAACTTGCAGCAGGTTAATATCGGAGGAATGCATTTCAAACCCAATAAGAAGAAGGTCCTATCCTATGTTTTCGTCGATAATGTGGACGTCAAAGCCTTTAAATATCTCGAGGAAAACAACATCGAACTCATATGCCAGGAACTGCCCCAGGCAAAAAAAGAAAACCTCGTTGATTTATTGGATTAATAAGCTTACTGAAAATCTTATATCGTAGTATATTTGCTGTTAATTTATTGCAGGAACTCTGTTTATCGAGTTCTGATCTCCCCATCAACGGAGACACCTCTTATACCATATACTATTAGTTTTCTCAACCTTTGGGATCATTTATCTTCATCCGGCACATAAGATTATCCTGAATTATTACTCCGCTTTTTATGTTAATACGCAGACCATTAAAACAATAAGTATTCCGCAAATGATATTTGATAATAGTAAATTTATAAGAGCTGGGATGGCCAGGAAAACACCTCAATCTCTCTGTTCTTCAGGGATGCCCGTATAATCAGTTAAACTAATAATTATTCACTTTGATAATTCATATAATTTTTTTATTTTTAGGGTTTGTACATAAAATTAACAACTCATAGAGATCATGGAATATCAATTTAGCGAAGTCGAATCCAAGTGGCAGAAGAAATGGTCGGATGATCATGTTTACCGTACATCAGATGATGATTCAAGGGAAAAATTTTACTGCCTTGAAATGTATCCCTATCCATCAGGAAAACTGCACATGGGACATGTCAGGAATTATTCTATCGGTGATGTTCTGGCGCGCTTCAAGAGAAGGCTCGGATTTAACGTTCTGTATCCAATGGGCTACGATGCAATGGGACTTCCGGCGGAAAATGCTGCTATAAAAATGGACATCGATCCCGAAGAATGGACCTTGAGGTGCATCGAAATAATGCAGAAACAACAGAAACGGATGGGATTCAGCTATGACTGGGAGCACTATGTAAATACATGTCTGCCAGACTATTACAGGTGGAACCAGTGGATTTTCCTCCAGTTTTATAAAAACGGCCTCGCTTATAAGAAAAAAGCTTCGATCAACTGGTGCAATTCCTGCGGGACTGTTCTTGCCAATGAACAGGTGATCGATGGACAATGCTGGAGATGCGATAATAATGTCGTGGAAAAGGACCTCGAACAATGGTTTTTCAATATCAGAAAATATGCCGACGAACTACTCGAATCTACTGAAAAACTCACTGAATGGCCTGAGCAGGTCAGGCTGATGCAGCGGAACTGGATCGGAAAATCCATCGGAACGGAGATACACTTCCCAATAGCCGACTCCGACTATTCTATTCCTGCATTTACTACAAGACCAGATACCCTGATGGGTGTATGCTATCTTGTTCTCGCTCCGGAATACCCCTTAATACCAGAACTGATCCAGGACTCTCAAAAGAAAGCGGAGATCGAGGATTTCATAACAAGGGCAAGAAGAAAATCCAAGATCGAACGCACTGCTGAACAAGTAGAAAAGGAAGGTATTTTCATAGATAGATACATGGTACACCCCATTACCGGTGAGAATATGCCCGTTTTCATCGCCGATTATGTCCTTATGGATTACGGGACCGGAGCCGTCATGGCAGTACCCGCCCATGACCAGAGAGATTTCGAGTTTTCTAAAAAATACGACCTGCCGATTAAAGTCGTGATTACACCTGATCGAAAAGATCCCCTGAAACTTGAAGACATGAAAGAAGCCTACGTAGATCCCGGCTATTTGATAAATTCAGGCGAATTCAATGGTCTCGAGCATATGGCGGCAAAAACAAACATTACTGAAAAGTTGAAAGAAAAAGGTCTTGGTGATTTCTCGACTACATATAGAATAAGGGATTGGCTCATCTCCCGGCAGAGATACTGGGGAACACCTATACCGATTATCTACTGTGGTAAATGCGGTATAGTCCCGGTTCCTGAAGATGATCTGCCCGTTATTCTTCCAAAGGATGCAAAGTTCACGGGTGAAGGTAATCCGCTAGAGAATTCACCGACTTTTAAGAATGCTATATGTCCCGTTTGCGGCAGTGACGCCCGAAGGGAAACTGACACCATGGATACCTTCGTTGACAGCTCATGGTATTTCCTTAGATATGTTTCTCCGAAGCTTGAGGACAAACCCTTCGACAAGAATCTGGCGGAAAAATGGATGCCCGTCGATCATTATATCGGCGGAATAACGCACGCTATTCTTCACCTTCTCTATTCACGCTTTTTCATGAAAGCCCTGCGTGATATCGGACTTGCCGATATTGATGAACCATTCTCGAGGCTTACTACTCAGGGAATGGTGCTTAAGGAAGGCGAAGTAATGTCCAAATCAAAGGGTAATGTTGTAGATCCGGGAGAATTGATAGAAACTTACGGAGCTGACTCAACAAGAGCATTTATGCTTTTCGCTGCTCCTCCGGAAAAGGAATATGACTGGAATGATGCAGGGATTCACGGAGTATCCCGCTTTCTGAACAGGATCTGGACTCTTATACATGAAAAGAAGGAGCTGATAACTGAGTATAAAGATAAGACGGATTCACTTGACCTGAACAGCAAAGCTGATAAACAGCTTGCGAGAGTGATCGAGACCACAACAAAACATGTAACCGAGAGTATAGACCATCTGCATTTTAATACCGGAATAGCTGCTCTTATGGAATTTTTGAACGAGATCAGGGACTTCTCGATCGAACACCCCGAATATGCCGATACTCCTTCCAGAGCATCACTCTTCGCGCGTGCGATGATTCGTCTGGTATCCCTTCTTAATCCGTTTGCACCTCATATAACTGAAGAACTCTGGGAACACATGGGATTCGAAGACTATCTGTCTGTCAGTGACTGGCCTGCATACGACGAATCGCTCATGAAGGCTGAGGAAAAGACGATCGTCGTCCAGGTAAACGGTAAGGTTCGCGGCAACCTGATTATCCCGGCAGACCTCCCGGAAGAAGAAATCAAGCGCAGAGCACCGGAACTCGACAATGTTCAGAAATTCATTTCCGGTGGAATTAAAAAGATCATCTACGTCAAGGATCGCCTTGTCAATATAGTGGTGTGACGTAAGAATTAACATCTGGTTATCCCTACATATATTACACCCCCCTTATATTCCCTCTCAAGGGGGGAATTTTTTACTCCTTTTCGAAGGGGAACAAAGGGGGAGATAAGAATTCAAGGTTTCCTAATTGATTGAATCTCTAATTCAGAATCTCAATCCGACTATAGATATCTCATACATGGAAACCATGTTCTGAGCGAAGAAATCTGACTGTTATTCTTACAGGGGGGAAATAGAATCCGGAAAGGAGTGCGAGTTTTTGCAATGAACAATAAATAACTACTTAACTATACGCAGGTTATCCACAGGTTATCCACAGAACAATCCTGAATAATGGATTGAACTCACTCACAAAAAAGTCAAAATTATTTTAAAATCAAGCTTAAAAAATGCAACTCTGGTATGAATTATGCTATACTTTAAGAATGGAATTTATCTCCTGCTTTAGTTTTCCACAACTTGCGCCCGCCGCTTCAGCAAAATCTTTACCTGAGGAACTGTAAATAATTCCACGGCTTGAATTTATGAGTGCGGGAGCCCTGCCAGCACCGATACCTGCTTCAACAGTACCAACCAGATCACCCTTCTGGGCGCCAATTCCCGGGATAAGGAAAGGAAGTCCCGGGGCTTCATTACGGATCGTCTTCAGCTCTTCAGGATGTGTCGCTCCCACTACCATACCGATCTTTCCGGGATGCTCTTCAGACCATCTGGAAATTGTTCTGGCAACAGTCATATAAAGCGGAGAACCATTTTTCATAGGGAGCTGCTGGAAATCTGCAGATCCCCTGTTTGAAGTAAGACATAGAAGGAATATACCCTTTTCATCAAAATCAAGGAAAGGGCCAATGCTGTCCTGTCCCATGTAAGGATTTACCGTGATGCAGTCCCCGCCGATTACATCGAAGATCGATTTAGCATAAAGCCTGGAAGTATTTCCGATATCCCCGCGCTTAGCGTCGATTACTTTCACAATATGACCGGGTATATATTCTACAGTCTTCTGAAGCGCGTCCATCCCGGTTTTACCCGCTGCTTCGTAAAACGCCATATTCAGTTTATATGCGCATGCTTCGTCTTTAGTATGGTCAATTATCTCCCTGTTAAATTCAAATATCGGATCGCTTCCGCTCTTTAGGAATTCAGGTATCTTCTCAATGTCAGTATCAAGTCCGACACAGACATTTGAATTGCTCGTCTCAATCGCTGTTTTCACTTTTTCTGTAAATGTCACTTCTCTCTCCCGGTTAATAGATTATCTACTATTGCTTTTTCATTCCTTCAAGATTAAAAATCATTTCATAGAGGAAATTCCCTTAGAGTCGAATTAAAGCTTATACAATCTCCCTCAATGAAAGGGACTCTTCTTCATATTTCTCCATCGGTTGGGTTATACAATTGTATGCCCTTACGAGGGTAAAATATCACTCCTAACCCTTTTTTCCACTATCAGTATTGAGTGCCGTTCCCCATCCGGGATTAATTTTATGCTTTACCCCCACTTGAGGGGGATTTAGGTGGGTGCTACTATGTAATCTTCACTGCAACTGCGGTAATATCATCATGCCTCGCCGCATCTCCCTGAAATCCGGTAACTTCATTATAAATTTTCTTGATGATCTTTTTTGGAGAAGAATCCGAATATTTCTCTATAATCTCCGCAAGCCTGTCTTCACCGAATTCCTCACCTGCTAAATTATTAGCTTCTGATATTCCGTCAGTGAAGAAGAGAAACATATCACCCTCTTCTATCTGGACAGTCTTTTCTTCCAGGTAAGAATCGAACTTAATGCTGCTGTCAAGACCTATAGCCATCCCTGTCGGTGTGATCTGTCTGAATTCACCGCTCTTTTTTCTGCATAGTATCAGGGGCATATGCCCGGCTCGCGAAAACTTCAGGATCCTCTGATCAAAATCTATTACACCATAAATTGCGCTGATAAATACATTCTTCGGCACATTTTCGCAGAATATCTGATTCAGCTTGCAGAGTATATCCTTCGGATTCTGTTTGTTCTTTACAAGCGTCTTCAGAATTCCTTTTACAAGAGTCATATAAAATGCTGCCGGTACACCTTTACCGGATACATCCCCGATTATAAGTCCAAGCCTGTTCTCATCATACGGGAAAAAATCAAAATAATCGCCTCCAACTTCGAGAGCGGGGATACACATCGTTTCGATCTCCGCCTGGGGATAATCCGGAGTTGTACTCGGCAGAAGGTCCATCTGAACCTTCTTTGCAATCTCGAGCTCCTGCTCGATCCTTTGTCTCTCTGCCCGGCGTACAGCATAATCAGGCACGTATTCCCGAAGCCGGGAAACGCTTACACCATACTTTCTTGATACCACTCCTGTTATATAAAGGATTCCGAGAAATCCATAAGCTATCCCGCTGAATAATATATCTCTGGATGGGCTTATAATCGAAAATTCCTGCACTCTCGACAGAAAAAGAAAAAGAACTATCCAGATGAAAATAGTAAGGTATTCTTCCTTAAAATATACGTATGAAACAAGGATCCCAAGAGGCAGGAGCATAAAGAAACTGTAATACCTCGGGCCTATACCCGGCTCAAACCATTCGGTAATGGCAAAGAAGAATGCAAGTAATAGAACTTTTATCCGAAAATTTTTAATCCTGCCGTTAAGATATGATCCCCAGATCAGGAATAACGAGATCGATATACCTATGGCTATTAGCGTATTACCTGATATGTATTCGAAGAACGACCGGAAGGGATTCGACTGGTTACTCAGCTCGATCCCCTTAATTAATGTTCCGGGGATGTGCATAAAAATCCACTTCAGAGCGAATATGATCACAAGTGCGGCTCCTGCAAGAGCGATCCCTTTAAGGATCGAATCACCTATCTCCCGGACAAAAAAATTACCCTGGAATATTGCATCAATACTCCTGAGTTTCGTTTTATCGGATTCCCTTGTTACCGATTCACCTGTTGCATAAGCAAAGGCCATAATAAGGCCTACCATACTGCCACCGAGACCGCCTCCAAGCAATATTCCGAGAATATCTGTCTCATCAGCAGCTATGATCCCGACCATGGAGATCAACGTGAATCCGCCTACCCACCAGATCTTAATAAAATCAAGCTGGTCTTTTCTCGCCTTGGTTATAAATATATAAATAGCTGTTACAACAATAACAACCCAGGCAACACCGGTTAGTATCGCGAATATTATATCAAGTATTTCATCTGATCTGGCTGTGTCTAATTCTTCAGTGGTAATCCTCCTGTCAAATTCCTTTATACTGCCGTTGCTTAACAAAAGTGAAATATTATCTATCAGGCCGGGAAACCTGCTGTCCTTTCGTTCAAATCCGTACTCGATATCTTCCCTGCCTTCACTCTGAAGCAGATTTCTTGATATTAATTCAAGATTAGCAGTATCCTCACTGGCATATCTGTAAATAAATTCCCTTGCCAGTCTTTCAGAATCCTCTACTGAAAGCAGGTTCTGCCCCATCTGCTCTTCGATGGCTTTTTCAGCTTCACTGGACATGTCAATATCGTGAAGCTTTCCATCCGGAGAAAATCTAAGAGTAATCCTCTCATAATTTCCTTCATTTACCTCATCAGCATTTATAACTAATCCAGTGTCTTGTGCCTCTATTATCCTCCCCGGTTCACCCTTGGCATACCTTACGCTCCACCTGTACATCGGAAGGTCTACTGCGTCTGAATGACCTATCTCCTGACGCTGAACATACTCAATAATGTTATCCATTGTATGCTTTGTCACTGTCTGAGTATAGATAGAATGTGAATAACTAAGGTATTCCATCAGCTCATCAGCCGCCAGCCTGATCTCTTCTTCTTCCATACCACCTTTGAGGCAGTTATAGATATCATTATTGCTGAAGAATGACAATCCGGAAAGCAATCCCGCTGCACATAGAACAAGCGGAAGTATGTAATAGAAAAAACCTTTTTTCATGTCAGCACCATGATTCTTTAGGTTAATCACCAAACGGGAATTTAAAATCTGCTCAATCTGATCTTAATTATACCGTCACTTTAGTGATTAGAACTGTAATTAGAAAACAGCGCGTCCCGGCGGGACGGCTAACAAGGTATTTAATATAATTACTTATAAATCAATAATACAAAATATATTTCAATTTTTTCATAAAAAAAGGCACCCTTTTAGTACGGGCGCCTTGGTTCAAAAAATTAATACTGCTATTTCATGCATCGATGTTCTTGGCATACTTGGCATTCTGCTCAATGAATTCTCTTCGCGGTTCTACAGCATCTCCCATAAGTTTCATGAAGAGCTCCTTAGACTCCATTGAATTATAAATCTCTACTTTGTGTATCGTCCGCTTTTCCGGGTCCATCGTGGTATCCCAGAGCTGATCGGGATTCATCTCTCCGAGACCTTTGTATCTCTGGATATTCACACCGTTACCGCCGAGTCTTTTGACTATCAACTCTCTCTCTTCTTCATTATATGCGTACATATGCTGCTTACCTTTCTTTATCAGGTATAGCGGCGGCTGTGCGATATAAACCTTACCCTGCTCTATCAGATCACCCATGTGCCTGTAGAAAAATGTCAGCAATAATGTCCTGATATGAAGTCCGTCTACATCCGCATCTGTCATTATTATAATCTTGTCATATCTCGATTTATCTGCGTCGAATTCATCCGAACCGATACCTGTCCCAAGTGCGGTAATAATGGTTCTGATCTCCATATTACCAAGAATCTTGTCCATCCTTGCTTTCTCAACGTTCAGGATTTTTCCCCTGAGAGGAAGAACAGCCTGAAATCTCCTGTCCCTCCCCTGTTTTGCAGATCCGCCCGCTGAATCACCCTCAACAAGGTACAGTTCACATTCCTTGGGATCGGTATAGGTACAGTCAGCCAGTTTTCCCGGCAGTCCGGAGCCGTCAAGCGCGCCTTTTCTTCTGGTCAGCTCCCTGGCTTTCTTAGCCGCTTCTCTTGCCCGTGCCGCCGTCAGACTCTTCTCTATTACTTTTTTGCCTACAGACGGATTTTCCTCGAGAAATTCCGTGAATTTCTCACCCATAAGAGACTCAACCACACCTTTGACCTCGCTGTTACCAAGCTTTGTCTTCGTCTGCCCCTCGAACTGAGGATTAGGAACCTTTAGACTGATAATAGCAGTTAATCCCTCACGTACATCTTCACCGGAAAGTGTCAGCTTCTCATTCTTGAAAAGGTTGTTCTTCTGTCCGTAATTATTCAGAGACCTTGTCAGTGCGGTCTTGAATCCGCTGAGATGAGTACCTCCCTCATGCGTATTGATATTGTTCACATAGGAAAGGATATTCTCGCTGAACGAGGTGTTGTACTGAAGAGCGATCTCAACTGCCACTTCGTCCCTCTCACCTTCAAGGCTGATCGTCTTATGCAGAGCCTGTTTTGTCCGGTCAAGATGCCTTACAAACTGCGATATACCTTCTTTTGAGTGAAGGACTTCTTCGGCGCCCGTCTTCTCATCCTTAACCTTGATCTTAAGTCCCTTATTGAGGAATGACAACTCCATAAGCCTCTTTGAGACTATATCATAGTTGAAACCTATCTCTTTGAATATCCCGACATCAGGCTTGAATGTTGTCCTGGTGCCCCCCTTTCTGGTTTTACCCACCTCATTGAGATCTTCCTCGGGAATTCCCTTGTTATACTTCTGCGTGTAGATCTTTTTATCCCTGTAGACCTCAACTACACACCATTCTGAAAGAGCATTGACAACAGAGACACCTACCCCATGGAGTCCGCCTGATACCTTGTAAGATGACTTATCGAATTTACCGCCGGCGTGCAGTACAGTCATAACCACTTCAACAGCAGGTCTTTTCTGAACCGGATGGATATCGATTGGAATGCCACGTCCGTCGTCAATAACGGATACGCTGTCATCGGTATGAAGTATTACCTCAATAGTCGTGCAGAATCCGGCTATCGCCTCGTCAATGCTATTATCCACCACCTCGTTGATAAGATGGTGTAAACCTCGATTACCGGTATCACCGATATACATTGACGGCCTCTTACGGACCGCCTCAAGTCCCTTAAGGACCTGGATGTTCTTTGCAGTATATTTTGCTGCAGCAGACACTGTTACCTCGCCCTTTTAATTAACTCGCCCTTTAGATGCTGTTTAAATTAATTCTATTTCCAACTTACTTGTAATATCCATGATATTTTGTCATTTCGAGCGCAGCCCCGGAAGAAGGGGCAAGCCGAGAAATCTCAGCACATAAACTCCGTTCAAACTCAAAATGTATTAAAAATAATATATAATATCTGATCTTAATTCAAAAAACTCAAATATGAAAACCGGTTCTTTTACAAAAAAACTATATCCTTTATTGCGTCCCTCATCAGCCTTTCATTGATCCTTTTGATGATCTCATGCTTATGATAATGCACTTCCTGTTTCCACATATTGTTCTTGATCCTTATGTAAAGCCTTCCGTGCTTCACGCTTTCCGGTTCCGAGATCTTCGCTATCCTCTCACCGACAACATCATTCCATATCAGGAGTGCATCCTGCTGTTCAAGCCCTTCCTCGATCCCCATGCTTGAGAATAGCTTTTTGAGAATTCCGCCAAGCTTTTCCGGTCTGCCTTTAGACTGGTCCATTATCTGTCCGTTATCCTCCCGCCTTCAACCTGGTATTGTGAAAACTCCGTTTTCTTGAAACCCGCTTCAGATAGCAGCACCTCAGGATTCAGCCCTGCGTTGGCCGTAATGAAAAACTGGTCATGCTCTTTAAGTATACCGAGAAACGCCATAATTCTTTTTTGGTCGAGCATCGCGAAAAGATCATCGAGCAGTATGACAGGATCAACGCCCTTTTCTTCTTTCAGATAAATGATCTCTGCCGATTTCAAAGCCATCAATATGCTTTTGTGTTGTCCCTGCGATCCGTATTTCCGGGCATCACGACCATCGATAAAGAACCTGATCTCATCCCGGTGAGGTCCGACGAGAGTAGTCTTCTTCCTGCGCTCTTCACCGGAAGATTCCACCAGATCCTCCTCAAAGGATCTCTTAAGATCATCAGCTGGATCGACTGAAGGCCTGTATTTCACAAACAACTCTTCGTTGCCATGGCTTATTCTTGAATACATCCGGCTTACTGTTCCGGAAAGCTGCCCGAGGACTTCCGCCCTCTTTTCCTGCAGCCTGACACCATATTCTACCAGCTTTTCGGACCAAATATCCAGGGTAGTGCGGTCCGGATCGGAAAAAAGAAGAATATTCCTCTGTTTCAGCACCTTTCTGTAAGAAGTCAGATCGTCCAGATAACGCTTGTCTTCCTGGGATATGAGAAGATCCAGAAATCTCCTTCTCTCTGCGGGCATACCCTGGGTGATCTCGATACTCTCAGGTGAAAGGATCACAATCGGAAAATTCCCGATCAGCTCCGCCAATCTCTCGACATTATCATTGTCAAAATAAACTCGTTTCGCCTCACCACGTTTCCAGCGGATTTCAATACATCGCTCAATCTTATTTTTTGTGTCAAAGAAACCGGCAATCTGGAAATCATCCGAATCCCATTTCACGATATCCGAACTGGTTCCCTTCCTGAAGCTCCTGAATACCGACATATAGTAGATCGCTTCGAGAAGATTCGTTTTTCCCTGTCCGTTCTTTCCAAATAACAGATTACCGCGGCTGTTAAATTCAAGCTCGATGCTCTCGTAATTTCTATAGTTCTCAAGACGTATTTTTTTTAAGAACATCGGTATGCAACCATGGAATTATCAGCCTAACCCGATAATGTAAATAATTTTTTACTAATATCCAATAAAAATCTTTACTAAACTTATGTTTTTTAATTATGTTAGCCCGGTTCAATTAAAGGAAAATATTAAATCGGAAAGAGGTAGGTATTACTTGCTTTTCTCTAACTCTAAAACGAGCAAGTTTTTTCACTCTAAAATCCCATCCTTATATAAATAAATTCACTCACTTCTAAGTGATTTTACCGGATTTGCAGAAATGCCTTTAACTACCTGGAAACTTATAGTAATCAATGCTATAAAAAATGTCAGAAAAGAGCTCAGCAGAAAAATTCCCGCGTTAACATCCGTCTTGAAGGCAAAGTTTTGAAGCCATGATCCTGAAAGATAGTAAGCTGCGGGTATCGCAATGGTATTCGCTATTATAACAATTATTAAAAAATCCCTGACAAGAAGAATAGCCACCTTTGAAAAATTTGCTCCAAGGACCTTTCTGATACCAATTTCCCTGGATCTTTTCTGGACGGTAAACGAAGAAAGGGCAAACAATCCCAGACATGACACAAATATAGCAAGTAAGGTAAAATAATTAAACAATTTCTCTGTCCTCATATCCGCTTTATATAGCTTGTTGAATTCTTCATCATAGAAAAAGTATTCAAACGGGTACCCCGCATTGATGCTGTTCCACTCTTGCTCCAGATAATCTATGACAGTCGTGATGTCTTCAGGATCTATCCTGATCGAAATATATTGAAAGAAGTCCGGTAGGACTGAAATAGCCATTGGTTCTACCTGATGGTGAAGCGACCTGAAGTTAAAGTTCTTTACAACACCTACAACACTCCCCTTCATGACCCCTTCTTCATCTGGGTATCCGAACCTTTTTCCTATCGCTTCTTCAACGGTCCAACCGATGGACTTAACGGCTTCTTCGTTCAAGATAAAAGCATTATGAAGGTCAGTTGAGAAATTCTTATCAAAAGTCCTGCCTTCAAGCATCTCCATCTCGAAGACATCGATAATATTGAAATCTCCTGAAAGCCTGTAGAATCCCTGCGAATTTGTATCATCATCCCTGCCTTCATAAGGAAGACCTTCACGCCAGTTGGTTACACTTGGAGTAAACGATGTTGCGGTTACACCGAGTATCAACGGATTTCCAGAAATCCGCTCCCTGTATAACTGATAGTTATTCTGTGTGTCATCACTGAAGATCGTTACATTTACGATATTCTGCCGGTTATATCCGAGCTTTCTGTTCTTGATGAAACTCATTTGATCGCTTACTACCAGGGTGCCGGCTATAAAGACTACCGACACCGTGAACTGGATGACTACAAGGATGTTTCTCAGGCTGATATTTCTGCTTTTCAGGCTGAATCTGCCTCTCAACATTTTAATAGGAGTAAAAGATGACATAAAAAATGCCGGATAACTTCCTGAAATAATACCAACTGCGAATGTAATAAGAACAACTGTTCCAAAAAATTTGAAATTGAATAGATAGCCTATCCCGATGCTTTTTGATGCAATGTTGTTAAATGCTGGCAATACAAGAATAACAGCCGTGAGCGACAGCGGCAGGGCTATCACCGATTGGATCAGGGACTCTCCGATAAACTGTGATACAAGCTGTTTTCTGTATGCTCCTATCACTTTCCTCATCCCAACTTCTCTTGCCCTCGTCTCCGAATTCGCTGTGTATAGATTCATGAAGTTTATACAGGCTATAAGCAAAATAATTACTGCTATCGCAGAAAATATGTAGACATTCGAGATATCACTTACTGGTTCGATCTCCCCCCTTCCGTTCGACCGGAGATATATATCTGTCAGTTTCTGAAGATCGACAATACTTTCCTCGTAATCCAGATGTTCCTTGACAAATGTACTGATCTTTTCCCGGAAATATCCTTCATCTATGTAGTCTCTCAAAAGAACATATGTATAAAAATTCCATGCGCCCCAGCTCTCGTTATAATTCCTGCCTCCGTAAAAATCACTCTGGCTTCTGAAAGAACAGAGAAGATCGAATTTGAAATGGGAATTATCCGGGACATTCTCTATTACGGCGCTTACTGTATAATCCCGAACCCCTTCATATATAAGTGTTTTCCCCATAGGATCTTCATCACCGAAATACTTCTCTGCTATGTTCTCTGTCAGCACTATCCTGTCAGGGCCGTCAAGAGCCGTCTCCGGATCACCCTGGATAAATTTAAATGTGAATACATCAAATATTTCGGGATCTGCAAGGAAAAACTTGTCCTCGTTAAAACTCTTTTCCCTGTATCTGAGCATGGTTTTTTCCTTGAATCCGAAATCATCGAACCTCACTGTTTTCTCTATTTCGGGATACTTATCGCTCAGGGCCTTTGCAAGTGGCGCCGGGGATCCTACATAAGCCGGCCCGCTGCTTTTTGCATCCCTCACGATCACCCGGTATATCCTGTCTGCTTTCTCATGATACCTGTCATAACTCAGCTCATGCTGAACATACAAATATATAAGAAAACAGCTTGCCATACCTATGGTCAAACCCGATATATTTATCAGTGAATATACCTTGTTTTTGAAAATATTTCTCAAAGCAACTGTTAAATAGTTTCTGAGCATTATACGGCTCCTGTAAATTTTATAATTTATCCGCCTTGTTAACGCGGCAATAACATGCAAAGAATACCAGGTTACAGCCGTAAGCCCACCCCTCTGCTTAACGATCGAATTGTACTCCTCCGAGTAATCACCCAGGGCGCAATAGCCGGTGCGCTTTAGTAAAAGTGATTTTAAAATCCACTCGAGAATCCTCGGAGGATGTCTGTATTCATCGCTCATATAACTATCTCACTTCTAAAGCCGGAATGTCATCCCATAAGAATTCATATATTTTCTGCAGGTTCTTCAGGGCATCCAGTCCTTCGCCTGTCAGGATAAAGAAGACCTTCGCCCTGCCTCCTCTTTCCGGAGTTGGCTCACCTTTTTCAGATATCAGGTAGCCCTTTTCAAGGAGCTTTTCAAGCGGGGTGTAGATCGATCCGAAAAGCCATTTTTTGCCGGTTACCTGAGAAACGTGGTCCTTGATGGACATACCATATGCTCCGTCTTTGAGTTTCCACACCGAAAGAAGAATTATTTCCTCCCGCCGCGTTAAAAGATCCATCATCTTAAATATCTCCAATAGATAAAGTGCACTTATACATGTATTCGATAAAGGAGAATATTTGTTTCAGTTTTCTCACTTTTTGAATATATATAACAGGCAATAACAAGATATATAGTCTATAATTTGTTCTTATATATTATTAGATTATTGTCATTTCGAGCGTTGTCGAGAAATCTCAGCTCATAGTACCAATTCTTATTGAATCATTAAACCAGTATTTTCCTATCTACTTTGTAAAAGAATTCTTAGGCAAAGTCCCCCTTTCGAAGAGGTATTCAGGGGGATGTTTCCTTTTGTGTTTTTGAGTTTATTAGGTCAGGTCAGGCAATCCAGCATTTCTACAAAAAAAAGCCGCCCTGGATGAGCGGCTTAAAAAATAATCCTTTCTTCTTGGTCAATCCCGAAGCTTGATCGGCATAACAAGCATCAGCAGATCTTCGTCCTCTTCCTGGTTCTCCGGGAAAAGAAGTGTTGCGCTTGTGGACGTATCGAAATTAAATAGAACGTTTTCGGTATCAATATGCTTAAGAATCTCGATTAGATAATTTGAATTGAATCCTATCTCGAGTTCCTCTCCGGAATATTCTGCTTCCAGTGTTTCATAACCTTCACCACGGTCCATATCCTGCGAAGAAATAGTCAGGTTATTAGCACCTATCTTGAGCCTGACCTGTTGTGTTATCTTGTTAGCGAGTACGGAAACGGTCCTGAGCGCCGATATAACCTGATCTCTATTTACGATCAGCACTTTTTCATTATTGACAGGTATAACTTTTTCGTAATCAGGATACCTTCCTTCGATCAGTGTTGCGCTTATCACTACTTTCTCAAGCTCAAATACTATATGATTTTCGGCCAGAGATATTTTTCCCTCACCTTCCTCCTCTAGTCCCTTGCTCAGAAGACTCAATGCCTTAGTGGGTATAATCACGTCAGAAAGTTCTTCAGATGAAGTAAATCCTTTATCAATTATCCGGGAAAGCCTGTGTCCATCTGTAGAAACCGCCCTGCATTCGTTTTCCTTTACCTGAAAAAGGATACCCATCAGCGCCGCCCTTAATTCATCTGTTGAAACTGCAAACAAAGTTTTATCAATAAGTCTTTTCAGTTTTTTCGTGTTATATTTTATCTCATGCTTAACATTTATTGACGGTAATTGCGGAAAGTCTTTCGGATCCTCCCCAAAAAATGTATACTGGCCTCTGGAATATTTAAGTAGAATCTTGTTTGATTCATCAACCGATATTTCAAGCGGGATATCCCCAATCTCTCTTATAACATCAAATAAAAGTCGTCCGGATATAGTAACCGAACCCTCCTGCTCAATTTCTGCAGCTATTTTAGTATTCAATGTAACTTCAAGGTCTGTTCCGCTTAGTGATAAAGTGCCGTTATTCGCTTCAAATAAAACATGTCCCAGTATAGGCAAGGTAGTCTTGCTGGGTATTACATTTATAATCTGTTGCATTCCTAATTTAAGGTCTGAGCAGGATACAGAAAATTTCATTTGTGATAATCTCCGGTTTGGTTGGTTTTATATTGAGGGTGTTTTTCAACAATACTATGGATTAACAAAAATAGTAAAAAGACCATAGTTTTACAAGGAAAAAAATCAAATACTCTGCTGTCATTTTTACGAAAACTAACTTATCCACGGTTTTATTTATATAAATAGTTTAATTCTTTAATAAAACAAAATTATTATTATTACTAATACAATGTGTAAAACTGGATAACTCATATTCCCGAACAAAAAGCTTGTTACAATTAATACAAAGAATTGTTAATTATTAGAATTGATATACTATATATTGATATATCCATTACTTGTGAATTCTTTCAGGTGTATGTTATGATCATGTGGATAATGATTCAATAAACTGAATAGGTCTATTCATTGTGATCTATAATGTCGAATTATGTTATTCTAAACATGTTATCAAACATTTTTCAACAACTAATCCACATATACTTTATATGGGCTATTGTTTAAGAGTAATTTATGTTATTTGGTATTTGATAGCTTGCATATAATTATTCTCTTTTTTAACTTCCATATCTCAGATATTCTTTATGACATTGTAAATGAAAATTAATATACTTGCCAGCGGAAGCAGAGGGAACGCCTCTATAATAAGGACAGACAGCAGCTGTATACTCATTGATGCGGGGCTAGGGATCCGGGACCTTGTAAAAAGGTTGCGGTTAGTTGATGTCATGCCTGAGAAGATAGATTCTGTATTTGTAACACATGAGCACACGGATCATATTCATGGACTGGGTAAATTTGCGCGCAATTATAATACACCGGTATATATAACTCCCGGATCTTATGTAAGTCTCCATGGAAAAATAAAGAAAGACCTGCATGGCAAAGTCAATCTGTTCGATCCCGGTGAGAGTATAGCCACAAATGGATTGGATATTAAAAGCTTCAAAGTTTCGCACGACTCAGCTGAATCAGTAGGATTTACATTTTCTGAGAATGGAAAAAAAATCGGGTATGTTACTGATATTGGCGAGCTTACACCTCTGGTTATTGATGAACTTATGAACTGTAATGTTCTCGTGATAGAATCTAATCATGATCCGGTTATGCTCGAGAACGGAAAATATCATTTTATCCTCAAACAGAGGATAGCAGGTCCGGAGGGACATATCTCGAATATTACGGCATCAACTCTGATAAAAGAAGTCTATTCGGATAAACTGAAAGCTGTGTTTCTTGCACACCTCAGCCGTGAAAATAATAGACCTGATCTGGCTATATCAACGGTTTATGAAAACCTTCAGACGATAGAGGGATTCGAAGAAGAAAAGACAAAATTGTTTCTGACATACCAGGACAGACCGACTGAATGGTATGAGATCTGATTCTATAGGCGATTAACTGCATGAATGAAAAACTTATTGTATTATCGATCTTTATTCTGGTTTATCTATATCTGATATTTTTCAAGAAATACAGGGCTGTTTCGATCTGGATCGGATTGGTCGTATTGCTATTCCTGAGCATAATTGATTTTTCTAATGTGTTTACCTGGGTTAACTGGAATGTTATCGGTATTTTTGCGGGGACCTTGATCATTGCGGAGTTTTTCTCACTTTCAGGTGTGCCGGCGTATCTGGCTGACGGGATTGTAGAGAGATCGAGAAGCACTGGTACGGCAATGCTGAGGGTGTGTGCAATTTCAGGTTTTCTGTCTGTTTTTATTGAGAATGTAGCTGTGGTTTTGATCATAGCTCCCATAGCGCTTGAAATGGTGAAAAAGTTGAAATCTTCACCTGTTCCGGTTATGGTTGGTCTCGCAATCTCGAGCAATCTTCAGGGAACGGCAACTCTTATCGGTGATCCGCCGAGTATGATTCTTGCAGCTGCAATGAAAATGGATTTTATTGATTTCATCTGGTTTCACGGCAAACCCGGAATATTTTTCGCCGTTGAATTCAGCGCTGTTGTATCTTTAATTATTCTATACTGGTTCTTCAGGGAATTTAAACAGCCGGTTACGGTTCACAGGGAATCAAAAGTAGATAGCTGGGTTCCGACGATACTTCTCACGGCAATGGTGGTTGGTCTTGCTGTCGCCCCGTTATTCGATCCGGAATTCGTATGGTTGAGCGGAACCGTCTGTATGATCTTCGCACTGCTTACATTGATATGGGGATTGAACAAAGATGTAAGTGAAACAAAGAATATCCTATTAAGGTATGACCTTGACACAACCCTGTTTCTGGCGGGTATATTTGTTCTTGTGCACACAATAGAAGGAGCCGGATTAATTACGGATTTTAAGGATTTTCTGGTCAGCTTCCTGGGCGAATCTGTAGTTCTGAATTTCACGTTCATTGTAGTTTTTTCCGTTATTATTTCAGCTTTTATTGACAATGTGCCGTATATAACAGTGATGATACCAGTTGCCAGAAGCCTGGGCGATACTCTTCTTGGCTCTGAGTTCCTGCTTGTCTTCGCACTGCTGATAGGAGCTTGCATGGGCGGGAACATCACGCCGATAGGTGCATCTGCTAATATAGTATCTGCCGGCATATTGAAAAAAGAGGGTTATCCTATATCGTTCTGGGATTTTATCAAGATTGGCCTCCCGTTCACGATCGGAGCTACGGCAGCAGGAGCTCTTTTTATATGGTTTATATGGAGTTAAGATGTTAAGTAATCATAAATGCAGGAGAATCTGGTCATTTACTTTCAGATTTTTATTTCCTGACTTCCCCTTTGTCAGGGGCGAAAGCGGGAATCCGGTATAACAAATAGTTAAGAGTACATATCTCGAAAGGGATAATTTAGAATAGCCGGTAAACTTTTTTTGTGCCAATAAATTAACAGGTAATTTCCATCCTGGAGGGATGGCTGAAATCCAAAAACTAAACTACGATGATGAAAAGAACTATATTTATTTACAGCATTATCCTGTCATCCTTTGTTTTCCTGTCCTCTAACAGCCCCAGGGAAAAATATTGGATTTTTTTCGTGGATAAACAGGGTATTTCCGACAATCGTGAAATTGTTTCAAAAAGGTCTATTGAAAGAAGGAAAAAAGTACTTGGAGATGATCCTGTACAACAAACAGACTTACCGGTCCACGCCGGTTATCTGTCAAAACTACGGGAAATGGGACACAAACCTGTAGTGCTCTCAAAGTGGCTTAATGCCGG
>JANQEH010000161.1 GCA_028278455.1 bacterium | reverse complement strand
CCACATATAAGGATAAACTTTCTGTTTTATCTGATCCGGCTGCGTTAATCCCTGTTATTTTTGACCAGTCAGCGGATTCTCTGGAATCAAAAGAACTGTATGACGGCGTTTTTGAATACAAATCCGGCGATCTAACTGTGGAAATGGTTGACGGTGTAGAGTATTCCGAATATAAAATTTACAGCGCTTCATTTGATGAAAATGCTCTGTTCAGCCGTTTGAAATCAGCAGGCGCCACTCAGGAAAAACCAGAAATTCCGATTGAAATTCCCGATCGTCCCGGTTTCGTAAATATTGAAGATTTGAATAAACAACGTTATAACTATAAGCAGGAATACCTTGATAAAGATAATGCTCTTGCTAAAAGCGAGACAATGAAATCAATCGCGAAGAATTCATTTACATTCCTGTTTGTGGGTTTGATTCTTGCATTTGTTGGATATGAGGTCATGGTGCCGAAGGTTAAGGATGTTACTCCAGACCCGGAAAACTTCATTACCGCTGAGGGTAATATTATAGTTTATAATGTTGACGGCAGAATGACTACTTTCAAAATCCATGAAGATGTTACCGATATCGGTTATGATTCAACTTTCAGCATAATGATTCCTGAAGATGCTGACGTCAGAAGAAATGTCATCGTTGACAGGCTTGTCAGCCCGACCGGAGAAGTTATCTACAACCGCGGCAGTGTAATAGTAGACTTTGAACCCGATCCCAAGGATTACGGATTTGTAAACTCCAATCCGTTTGTATTTGACGGATACAACACAAATGGTGAAGAAGACTGGTCACAATATGGTGAACTTGAAAGAGGCGAAGCTGAAAAAGTTATTTTCAGAGGCCGCATAACTGAAGTTGAAGGCAAATACGTAATGATTCTTGGAAGGGTATACGCAGTACTTGGAGATGCGAACGAAGAAACTCAGCCGTTCTATGAACTGCTCCAGGATGATGTCAGTAAAGCTGCGGTTCTATTCTCACTGAAAGCTGAAAAACCGATCGCACTCTACGGACAGATTCAGAAAACTCTGACCCGCGCAGAGGGCCGTAACTCTGTGCAGAAGATGGTCTTTACCTTTAAGACAGACTACGCACGTCAGCGTTAGAGCACGACCGAAAGAAATCAGTGAAAAAAAACCGTTGTCCCGGTCCGATGTATATATACAGTATACCGGTCAGGGACAGCGGTTTATATGTTATAGGAACAAGTATTCTGACCGGAAAACTGAATAGACTCTGAATAGTAACCAGAGCCGGCATTATAATTGTTCGATCAGAGGGTTTGTATGAAGCTTTGTTTTTACTGTGTTATGAATGATTTCCGAAAGCGGAATGTCAAGCTTAAAGGCATAGACAACGAATCGATTATATTTATCCACAGCAATGACCTTTATGCTGCGGTAAGTTATACAAAACACAAGTCATTCAAAGCAACTGTTGAAAACAAACAGAAATATGACTGGATAATCAGTGAATTAGCCCGTAAAACAGACATTGCTCCTTTCGGATTTAATACGATAGTTGGAGAACGTATCGGAAAGGGGATTCTGAGCACCAGATATCCTGAATTGAAGAATGAACTCAAAAAACTGGCCGGAAAATCGGAATTTGAGGTAACTGCATTCAGAGGAAATTTCAAATCAGGCAAATTACCGAAGATAAAATCGGGATCTGCACTCAGTAATGAGTTTGAGCGGACAACTGATATTCAGGGTCAGAAACTTGCAGCAAGACTGAACATGAGTTTAGAAGAAAAAGCGCTTGAGTCGAAACATGAAAAAATGGAAAACGGGCTGATTCTGCTGAGAGGCCTCTATCTTGTTGAAGATTCGAAGATTTCAGAGTTTCAGAAGAATGTTGACTGGCTCAGATCGTTGTATCCTGAATCAACTATTGAGTGTGTGGGCCCCCGTCCGGCTTACAGCTTTAATCGTGTCGACATACTTGCCGGAAACACGAAGCTCTTCGGCAAATCGGGTTAGATATATAATTCCCCTTGCTAATTTTGCAGTATATCTGTAACTTCCTGTACCTCAATACCCCTTCGATCAGGATATCTTTATAGTGGAAAAAACCACAAAATATGATCTTGACCGTATTTTCAGGCTCTTCCTGTCAATTGGAGCGCTTGCAGCATTTTTCTTTCTGATTTACTACCTGCGCACTGTGCTTATTCCGTTTGCTATAGCTTTTATCATTGCGTATCTGCTTGATCCGGTTGTAGACTTTTTCGATAACATGAAAATGCCCCGGATCCTGTCAATTCTGATAGTATTTGCTTTGATCGGTATGGTGTTCTTTGTCGTACTGTTCTACGGAATCCCATACATATACAATGAGTTGATATCATTCGGAGAAGTCCTTCCAAATTATATTGAAAATTTCTATTCTTTTGTACAGGAGAAGATAAGCATTGTCTCGGATGAGACTTTTACATCCGGATATTTCAATACAATTTATACCGGACTGCTGGAAAACATCGAGTCATCCGGTTTTATTCAAAAGATACTCGGCTACCTGACGAATATCTTCTCGCAGATTTTCAGTGTGTTTTATATTCTGGTAGGAGTAGTAATAGTAATAATGTATGTATTTTTCCTGCTGCGGGATATAGACAGAATAAAGGAACGATGGGAATTCTATATTCCTGAACGATACCGGGAATCGGTAAAGCTCTTTCTCAGGGAAGTCTATTATTATACATCGCATTTCTTCAGGGGACAGTTGACCATTGTCAGCATCCTGGGAGTTATGTTTGCCATTGGATTTTCGATTGTTGATATCAGGCTTTCGATCATTGTAGGATTAATGGCGGGATTTCTTAATCTGGTGCCGAATTTCGGTACGCTGATAGCGATTGTACCGGCGTTGCTGCTGGCCGTAGGAAGAGCTGCGGAAGACGGGAGTGACCCGCTTATCAGAATCGGCGGTATTCTGATCGTTTTTCTGGTTGTGCAAGCTGTTCAGGACATCATTCTTGTACCAACGATAATGGGTAAGAAAACCGGACTCAGACCGGTTACGATTCTCATATCTGTCCTGATCTGGGGAAAGCTGCTCGGTTTTCTGGGGATTATTCTTGCAATTCCGCTCACCTGTCTTACTAAAGTGTATTTTTCACGGTTTATCCTGAAAGAGGAAATAATTACTGATCTTAAACCGACGGAGTAATAATATATGTTTCTGAATAAATATAAAGTCATCGGAATTCTTGGCGGTATGGGCCCTGACGCTACAACTGATCTTTACAACAATATCGTTCGTAAAACACCTGCTGCAAAGGATCAAGACCATATCCCTGCGCTGATATTCAGTAATCCGAAAATCCCGGATCGTACAGCGAGTATTCAATCTGGACAGACAGAGGAAATAATTGAATACCTCACGAAGAGCGTTAAAATTATTGAAGATGGGGGAGCTGATTTTATCGTTATTCCCTGTAATACGGCACATCAATTTTACGATGAAATGACGAGTGCGGTCAGTATTCCGATACTTCACATTGTCGATCAAACCGCCGACCATATTAAACGCGAGTTTGAAAATATACAGCGTGTGGGTCTTCTGGGTACCTCGGGAACACTGAAAACCCGGCTATACCAGGAATCACTCAAAAAACACGGTATTGAAACTGTTATGGTCTCCGATGAAGTTCAGGAAGCATATGTTATGAAAGCGATATACACATTCATCAAAAGCGGAGACAGCCTGTCCGAAGCCAGAAAGCTTCTTATTCAGGCGATCAGGACTTTACCGGAAGACGCGCAGAAAGTTGTTGTTATGGGCTGCACTGAAATCCCACTCGCATTCAAGGAACCTGTGCACGGAATAAACCTCGTGAATCCGACAATGATACTTGCCGAAGCGGCAATACGTGAAAGCCAAACTGAAATATAAAGTACCGATATGCACTCAGATTCAAAAGTATTTCCAGACAATTTCGACAGTTTTTTCTTTCAGAAAGCATGGGAAATCCTTCAGGAAAACAGGATATTTTTTCTGAAACTCATTATTGTCGCCTCCCTGATCTACTCAATAGTTTATGAAGCTTTCAACGCAGGGATATTTTCCCAAATGTCTCTACCGCCCATCGATGAAAGCCTGACTGATCTGCGCCCATTTCTTGTAATGATGATCTTTCAGGTGCTTGCGGAAATCGTGAAAATGATTCCGGAGACATTTGTTTTACTGGTAGTGATTTCATTACTGCCCAAAATGTATGAACGGGATGAAGTTGAAGTCGGCAACTCAATTT
>JANQEH010000141.1 GCA_028278455.1 bacterium | reverse complement strand
TATTCTACGCGCCATGACTTCACTCGCTCAACAACCTGAAGGGAAGTTCAAAGGCGCATCTGAGATAGCAGCTGAACTGAATATGCCGGCAAATTACCTGGGCAAAATGCTTCAGCTGCTCGCCCGCAAAGGATTACTTAGATCACGCAAAGGAAAAGGCGGAGGTTTTAGTCTATCCCGCCCGGCAGAAAAAATAAACCTTCTTGAAGTAATTGAAGCCTTTAACGAAGGTCCACTGTTCGGTTTCTGTTTCTGGGGAGACAAAAAGTGCCCCGATAAAAGGCATTGCTCTATTCACGAAAAGTGGAAACCTGTAATCGAGAAGACAAGTGAATTATACAGAACAACTACAATAGCAGATATTGCAGAAAGTATTAAAAATGAATAAGACTGGCTTTACCATAAATCTTCTTCAAAAGATCAATTCAAACAGCTTTTTTAAAAGTGAAAACCTTAGTTCTAACAACTGGCTTAAACCGAGGCTGGCTGTCCAGTCAGTTTTCTTTATTGCAGTATTGCTTATCGGATATAGATTTATAAAATTCGTTGAAACGGTAAGAGCCGGAGATGTTTCAGGTTCGATACCCAAACCTCCTGGTGTAGAGGGTTTTCTTCCTATCAGCTCTCTTATGGAGCTCTGGCTGTTCATTAAATCCGGTATATTGATCAATATCCATCCTGCCGGAGTAGTGATTATAGGTTTTGCAATAATATCTGCTGTTCTATTGAGGAGAGGATTCTGCTCCTGGTTCTGTCCTGTCGGAACTCTCTCCGAGATGATCTTCCGCCTGGGTGTAAAACTGAATATGACCTGGAATCCCAATAAATGGTTCGATATACCGTTCAGGATAGTAAAATATTTTCTTCTTGCATTTTTTTTATACGCAATACTCGGTATGCCAACAGCGGCATTGATTGAGTTTCTCAGAGGAGATTATAATGTTGTGTCCGATATAAAAATGATGGATTTTTTCGCACCACCGAGTAGATTTACGATCTCAGTTCTCCTGCTTCTTGCATTCCTGACAATGATAATCAAGCATTTCTGGTGCAGATACTTATGTCCATATGGTGCTCTGCTTGGCATCTTCTCTTTAATAAGCCCGATGAAGATCAGGAGAGATTCGGAAACATGTATAGATTGCGGAATATGTGATGAAGCATGTCCAAGTTATCTTCCCGTCGCCACTAAGCATCAGATCAAATCTGCAGAATGCCTTGCCTGTCATCAGTGTACGGCAGTATGTCCTGTGTCAGACTGTCTCACTTTATCCTCAAAAAAACCATCATTCAGCCTGGGGACGGTAAAATACGGAATAATTTTTTTGCTTCTTTACATGCTTGCAATCAACGGAGCAAAAATTGCAGATTACTGGAGATCTGAAGTTGATATTAAGCGTATAGCCGAATTATCAAATAAAACCGGGGAATTAACCCACCCCCGCAACATAGGCGATTACTAATTAAAAAACAGCCCCCCTCTGTAACTACAGAAGAGGACTGCTTAAGGGGAAATTGCTCGGTATTTTATCAAGAATCTTATACTCAGTCCTATTTTGTTTCTACGCTTCATTTTTTTACATGTTTCATATTTTTTTTACAGGCATTTCATTTTTTAACCTGCCGATGTAACTTAAAACATATAAAATGATTTTACATTAATATTACGCTGTTTGTTGTAATAATACACATTGTTTGTAATAAATCTGCAACAGAATTTATCGAAGCACCGTCTAATTTATACATAAACGTTATTGGCATACGGTTTGCCGTATGAATAGAACAGCGAACGGAAAATAAACGGGAACATTAATGCTGTATATATGTTATAATATTTTTACAGCCGCAAAAACTTAATAATGTAACATTAGCTATTATGAAACGTATTATTCAACAGGTATTAGATCATTTAAACGGGGTTTTTAAGATGAATTTGATTAGAAATTTAGTATTTGTATTACTGATACTATTCGTCTCTGCTTCTTTCATCAGATGTGATGCTGACAATGCTCAGGGTGAGGAGACCATCCAGCAGGTATCAAATGCTGAAGAGAAAGCTGAGAAAGATGCGGCTAATGCTGTATTAGTTGAGACTGTTACAATCTCACCGAGAAAAATGCATTCTTTTCTTTTATTGACTTCAACTCTTGAAACAGAGAATATGGTTGATGTATATCCCAGGATCCAGGGCAATATCACCGGACTCCTTGTCGAAGAAGGAAGAATAGTAAAAAAGGGTGATCCTCTTGTTCAGCTTGATGACAGAGAGCAGAAACTCGAAGTCGAGAAGGCTGAAATTCTATTCAAGCAAAGAGAGCAGATATACCTGAGAAACAAAGAATCTTACGAAAAAAAGGTTATCAGCAAGGTTGACATGGATAATGCTGAGTTCGATATGAATTCCGCTAGAGTCGCCTGGGAACAGGCGAAACAGAATCTCAGCTATACCTGTGTTTCTGCACCTATAAACGGAGTCGTTGCAGAGCGCCATATCCGGAATGGAGACAAGGTAGATCCTTCTGTAAAAATGTTCAAACTCGTTGATAATTCCGAAAAGATTGCCCAGGTATTTGTTCCTGAAAGAGAGATCATTTCACTGAAGAAAGACCAGAAAGCGATAGTCAAATCGGAGTTCCTCGATGATGTTGACTTTGAAGGAAGGATCAAGAGGATCAGTCCTGTTGTTGATCCTAATTCCGGAACTTTCAAAGTTACTGTCGAGATCAGGGATCCGAAAAGCAGGCTACGCCCCGGAATGTTCATTTCTGTAAAGATTATTACGGCTGTTAAAGATAATGTAATAGCAGTACCTAAAGATGCTATTGTATATGACAGTGGGCTCCCTTTTGTTTTCGTGGTAAAGAACAATGTTGCCAGAAAGATCCCCCTGAAACAGGGTTTTTCCGATGAGCAGTTTGTTGAAAGCGTTACAGGGCTGGAATTAGGTGACACAATTATCACTGTCGGTCAAAGCGGACTTAAAGATAACACACCTGTAAGGATCATTTCCCTGCCTGATTAAACTAATACCGGCAGGGAAAATACATGGGTGAACCGATGTGCCGGGATAAATAAACCGGTACTGTTCAGTTTTTCCAACCCGTTCAATGTTCTAATGAAAAATATCTAATCTATGGGTGAATAACGTCATGCAGAATTTGAATGTAAAGAAGAAAATAAA
>JANQEH010000139.1 GCA_028278455.1 bacterium | reverse complement strand
AGATTGTTGACTTTACCCGGGATAGAGAACGTTACAGCTGCATCTCATAAACCCACATCGATCGGAAGCAATACCGGAGGAATAAAATGGGAAGGAAAGAGTCCTGAATACAATACCCTGGTGCATGTGACATCTGTAGAGCTTGAATACCTGGAGACACTCAATATTGAACTGATTGAAGGTAGAGATTTTTCAAGTGAGTTTCCATCAGATCCCGGAAACAGCTTTATAATAAACGAAAGAATGAAAAAAGACATAGGGAAGGATAATATCCTGGGCACCCCATTGGAGTCAGGTTGGATAGGTAATGGGAAGATAATTGGTGTCGTAAAAGATTTTCACTTCAGACCTTTAAATGATGAAATACCACCACTCGTAATTTGTATGAGCTGGAATGACCGCAGATTTGCGATGGTAAAATTGGCACAGGCTAATATTGCATATACTATAAGCTCGATCAAGGATAACTGGACGAGTGTTAATCCTGCCTACCCCTTTGAATACAATTTCTTTGATGTCGAGTTCGATCGATCGTATAGTGTTGAGACACGGCTCGCCAATATCGTCAAGACCTATGCGGTACTGGGGATACTGATAGCATGTCTCGGTCTGTTCGGCCTTGCATCATTTACTGCTGAACAACGGACAAAAGAGATAGGGATACGCAAAGTTCTCGGCGCATCGATACCCGGAGTGGCAAAGCTTATATCAAGGGAATTTGTAATGCTCGTGCTTGCCTCGAACCTGGCTGCCTGGCCTATCTCTTATATGATCATGAATAACTGGCTTCAGGGATTCGCATACAGGACAGGTATAGGTATCTGGACACTGCTTATACCAGCGATTTTTGCTATAATTATAACGGTGTTGACGGTAAGTTTTCAGGCGATTAAGGCGGCCGTGAAAAATCCGGTCAAATCATTGAGATATGAGTAATTTAATGATCAGCACAGATCTTTATTGAATTTCTCTTTACGCGCTGCTACAGCCCTTTTGGTTGAATCCAACTCCATCTTGAGAATTCGTATCGAGCCGGGCGTTACCTCAACAAGCTCATCTTCAGCAATGAATTCAATAGTCTGATCGAGAGACATTGGCCTTGGCGGTCTTAAAATTACTGTCGCATCAGACGAAGCAGCGCGCATATTGGTAAGCTTCTTCTCCTTAGTGATATTTACGCTCAGGTCTCCGCCCCTGTTGCGCTCTCCTATAACCATACCTTCATAGACTTCAGTGCCCACTTCGATGAATAACTCGCCTCTGTCAACCATGTTCAGACTTGCATAAGTTGTAGATTTTCCCGACCTGTCTGCAACAAGTGCACCCCGGGATCTCTGCGGAATAGGGCCGAACCAGTCATGATATCCCTCAAAAAGTGCGTTCATTATTCCGGCGCCTTTCGTGTCGGTCAGGAACTGGCTTGCAAATCCTATCAATCCCCGTGTAGGTATGACAAACTCAAGATCGGTCCTGTTGTTTCCCATGTTGGTAAGACTCGTCATTTTACCTTTTCGGATTGATAATTTTTCGGAAACAATACCGATATATTCCTCGGGAATATCCAGAAATACTCTTTCAACAGGCTCCAGTATCTTCCCGTCTACTTCTTTTGTAATGACTTTCGGCTTGGATACCATCAGTTCATATCCTTCACGGCGCATGGTTTCAATCAGTACCGCCATCTGGAGTTCGCCTCTGCCGCAGACTTCATAAGCGTCAGCGCGTTCTGTCTTTTTAATCCTAATGGAGACATTCCTCAGAGTTTCCTTTTCAAGTCTGTCAAGAAGGTGCCTCGATGTAAGATAGGTACCATCTTTCCCGGCAAACGGGCTGCTGTTTACATAAAAAACCATGGAAACAGTCGGATCGTCGACTTTGATCCTTGAGAGCGGCAAAGGATCTTCAGACGATGAGATCGTATCGCCTATTTTAACCTTCTCGACACCGGCAACTGCGACAATATCTCCGGAATATACCTTATCAACCTGTTTTTTAAGTAGACCTTCATAGCTGTAAAGAGCGGAAAACTTAATATTGTTTTCTATTCTATCTTCACCGCACAGGCTGTACAGCCGGTTCATTTCCAGGGTACCGTTCTCGAGTCTGCCGATAGATATCTGGCCGACATACTGATCATAATCGAGGCTTGTGACCAGGAGCTGCGGAGTTTTTTCGTCTTCAGCTTCAGGGCCGGGTATTTTCTCTAAAATAGCTTCAAAAAGGGGAGTGAGGTCCTCACTGCCGTCGCCGGGATTGTTTTGAGCAATGCCTAATTTCGCGTTTGTGTAAAGGATCGGGAAATCGATCTGCTCATCATCGGCATCGATCTCAATAAACAGATCATAGACTTCATTAACTACCTCATCAATCCTGGAATCGCTCCGGTCGATCTTATTGATCACAAGAATTATCGGAAGTTTCTTCTCGAGTGCTTTCTTGACAACAAAACGGGTTTGCGGAAGCGGACCTTCGGCAGCATCCACAAGCAGCAGGGCGCCGTCGATCATATTCAGGCTTCTTTCAACCTCGCCGCCGAAATCAACATGGCCGGGAGTGTCAACTATATTTATCTTGACATTTTTGTATGTGACAGCTGTATTTTTAGCTGCGATAGTGATACCGCGCTCTCTCTCGAGGTCCATCGAATCCATGACACGGTCTTCAACTTCCTGGTTCTGCCTGAATATCCCGCTCTGTTTGAGCATCCCGTCAACCAGCGTGGTCTTTCCGTGGTCAACATGTGCGATTATAGCAATATTTCTGATATTGTTTTTTCTCATTTTAACCTGATCCTGCTCTATAAAAAAAAGATCGGGTACAGAAAACGTTCATTTCCGTACCCTAAATTAGTATAAAGGTACGGAATATTTACAATAATAACAAGAATGATATGATAAGAATATTGATTGTAGTAAATTCGGATTAGTTATAATTCAATGCAGACATGGAAAAATTGACACTGTGTGCTGAGCTTTTCCGGCCAGCTCGATCGGTAAAGTTGGATCGATGCTGCGGTCGAAATGACAGGGTAAATTTTTGTCATTTTGACTGTAGTCTTGAGTCTGCGAAAGACGAAGCGGAGAAATCTCAGAAAATACTCTCTATTTATATCCGGAGGAGCTCATGTTAATATTTTATTATAAAAATTTCTATCAGATAGATGATCTTGTTCAAGAGCCTGAAAAGAGAATGAACAATAGAAAGTATCGCAGCAGTCTACTGAAGTTTCCATAGGATTCAAGTGTAGCCGGCCGTGTCCAGTCAGAAAACGATATATCCTTCCCGGATAAACATACCGGCTCCTGCAGAAAATGCTGGATATTAAATGATGAAATCGAGATTAAAAGTTGGGTATGCAGCCTGATACCTATAACTAAATTACTAAATCGGTATATTCTATTCCTGTCATCCTGATCTTTTTTCAGGATCATTTATTTTAAATTAACTTTTTTAGATTATATACTAAATTCTGGATGACAGGATGGATAATTTCCTGTAGAAAACTCATTTAACTTGCATGGATAGAAGCCTGAAACAAAATCCATTTTCCTCCCGTAAACATATATATTTACGATAAATATTTATGTTAAATATAATTATGGAGTTACAGGACAGAGGAATGTACGAACTTACGAAAAACGAAGAGCTGATTCTCCTGATAGTCTACAGGCTGAAGGGAAATGCCTACGGTGTTACCATTCGAAGTCTATTCAGGGATATCACGAGCAGGGATATCAATTTCGGTTCAATGTATAATACACTCTACCTGCTTGTCAGGAGAGGTTTTATCGTATCGGAACAGAGCGAACCGTCTGCCAGAAAGGGTGGTAAGAGAAAGAAAATGTATACACTGACACCTGCGGGAATGAATGCTCTGAAGGCTGCACAGGATATCCAGAAACAGGCATGGAAGGGTATGCCCGACCTGGAGGTTTCCGAATAATGACAGTAGTAAGAAAAAAAACACCGGTTCTGGCAGCCTGGATACTTAAAAAACTCCCTGTCTATGAAGATTATTTCGAAATGACAATGGATTTTGAGGAGGAGTATGGGCAGTATATAGCGGAAAAAGGCCGTCTCAGGGCTTATTTTTGGTTCTGGGGACATACAATAAAAACAATTGCTTTTTACATCGTATTTTCATCCTCAAGGAGTAAAATGATGTTCAGGAATTACCTTAAGATCGCCTTACGTACTATAATTAAACAGAAACTCTATTCATTTATCAATGTTTCCGGGATCATTATCAGCATAGCCGCCTGTTTCATGATCCTGAAATATGTCGGTTTCGAGCTGAGTTATGACGATTTCCATGCAAAAGCTGATAACCTTTACAGGCTGACTAACGACAGGCATCAGAACGGTGCATTGATACAACATGGTGTGATAACGTATCCCTCGGTCCCGAAAGCAATGAAGGCTGACTATCCTGAAGTGATCAATTATACAAGAATTAATGTATACTGGAGATTATTCACCAGTTTGGGCGAGAACGGATTTGACGAGTCGATAATGTTTGCCGATTCTGCATTCTTCAGCATGTTCTCATTTCCTCTCCTGCAGGGTGATCCGGCTTCAGTCCTTGCAGAACCATACAATATTATTCTGTCGGAGACGATAGCCGAAAAATACTTCGGCGCTGAATGGGAAGAAAAGGGTATAATCGGCGAAGTATTGACTATCGATAACAGCTTTGACCTTAAAATTACTGGTGTATTCGAAGATATTCCCGAAAACACTCACATGGATTTCAGCATAGTCGCTTCTTTCAGCACGCTTGGAAAGCAGTACAGTGAGTATATAGAAGACAGTTGGACAAATTCGAACTATTACGTTTACCTGGAACTGCAGCAAGGAACCGATCCTGCAGTGATGGACGAAAAGTTTGTAGAATTCTGCGACAGGTATTTCAGGGGCACGGAAGTAACGGGAAGTAATGAGAGTTTCTTTCTGCAGTCATTAAGAGATATTCACCTCCATTCTGATTATGAATACGAGGCATGGGTGCACGGCAACAGCGCTGTAGTATTTGCCATGATCCCTATCGCCATATTTATTCTCGTGATAACATGGATAAACTTCGTGAACCTTAGTACTGCAAGATCAATCGACCGCGCTAAGGAAGTTGGCGTCAGGAAGGTAGTGGGCGCCCAGAAAAAGCAGATAGTGAGCCAGTTTTTCAGTGAATCATTTCTTTTAAATACATTTGGGATAATTATCGCAGCGATATTGATCAAGATACTACAGCCGTATTTCAGCGAATTGCTGGATATCAATTTCGCTTCAATTATAAATATTACCAGCCTTGATATCGGAATACTTGCGGTTTTCCTGTTGGGGACTACCGCATCAGGTATGTATCCGGCATTTCTTACATCATCGTTTAAAACTGTTTCGGTCCTCCAGGGCAAGTATAAAAGCTCCAACCGCGGGAAATTTATAAGAAAAGGGCTTGTGACATTTCAATTTGCTCTTTCGTTTGCATTGATCGCCGCTACTTACGCTGTCTACAGTCAGGTGCAATATATGATGGATAGAGATATCGGGATGAATATCGAGCAGACTATTGTACTGAACAGCCCGAGGCTGACCGGTTGGAGTGAAACTTATTACGAAAATATTGATAAGATCAGAGCAGAATTATTACAGATTCCGGGAATAACCGGGATGACAACGTCCGGCAGGATCCCGGGAAACAGGACAGGCAGGATCTTCAATATAAGTATCAAGAACAGCGGATCGGATCAACTTTATACAACGAGTGATATAACTGTAGACTACAGATATTTCGATACCTTCGGAATGGAAGTGCTTGCAGGCAGGGATTTCAAAAGGGACGACCATCAATTCCAATGGAATTCCATAAGTAATGTTGTTATAAACGAGTCTACTGTAAAACTACTCGGTTTCGGTTCCAATGAGAATGCGCTGGATAAATGGATCAATTTCTGGGGAAAGGACTGGCAGATAGTCGGAGTCATTAAAGACCATCACCAACAGGCTCTCCATGTACCGGCCGAGCCGGTTATCTTTACACCGGTATATTCACCCGGAAACCGGTATTTCGTTAAAATAAATACTGATAGTGTTAGTGAGACTTTAGATAGAATTAAAGAAAAATATCTTGAGTTCTTCCCCGGCAACTCGTTTTCTTATTTCTTCTTAGATGAGTTTTTTAATGAGCAATACCTGGCAGACCGGAATCTGAGATCGGCTTTTCTCCTGTTTACCTCAATATGCATTTTTCTTTCATGTCTTGGTCTATTCGGATTGTCATATTTTATCATTGCCCAGAGAACCAAAGAAATAGGCATAAGGAAGGCTATCGGTGCTACAAGCGGGAGTATAATAAATCTGATAGTAAAATACTTTTCGATCCTGGTCTTGTTAGCAGCTCTGTTTGCATCACCTTTTACATATTTTATTATCAGAAAATGGCTTGCTAATTATGCATATCATATCAACTATGATCCGGGGTATCTGCTTATTCCGGCAGTTCTGACCTTTGTTATTGCATTTGTTACGATCAGCTACAAGGTAATTAAAGTAGCGCTCCTCAATCCGGTCGAACCACTGAAGTATGAATAAGTCTGACTTAGTTCAATTAGGAAAGTTAGCTGAAAATACTAATTGGCCGCAGTTCCCGCGAAACGGGAATCCAGCGACTTTGATTAAATATCAGTCACCGGTGAGCTCAGACTGCGGTCACTGGGAAGATTCAGGTGGGCGTACTTTTTTATTTCTTCACAAGTGAAAATAATCCAACCAATAATTTACCACAATGCTTATTTGGATTACAGATTAATTTTCTTATCTTAATTCTGAAACAAGTTTAAGCAAATAAGATATATGTGTCACTGAAAATTAAGATCATGGATACAACAACGTTTTATGCCCATATTAAGAAAATTCTGAATGAAGAACTGCCTGACAGCAATGATGTTATCAGTGATGGATTAAGTATAGCAGATGAGATTAATATCGGACGTACTTTATTCTTTGATCAGGCAGGGGTGGATTCCGAGGCAGAATATAAGCGTACTTGCATGAAAGATAACAGGATAATGTTTCATGCTCACATCGGTCTGAATTCATGGGAGGCTACCGCAGGGGCAATGAATTTCCTATATAATAGTGGTCAGGCCTCAGGGATAAGTATAGAAAGGGCAGAGATATGTCTTGACCGTAGTATGGGGCTCCCTGGAAAAATGAGGGCGAATATTCCCGCAGAAACAGGACCGGTGCTGACCAGTAATAAATGGGATGAAATTGGGCAGGTTGTTCCAATACAGCCTCATATGGGGGATTTCATGATCGGTTTCCCTGCCGGTACAGTTAACACCGTTAATGCTCTGAAAGCCGGAGTAACCACAATTGGAAACCTTTCCCAATTCTTTGCTCACCAGATGCCTCATTGGCAAGACCATGCATATACTGCCGGGGAGACAATTAAAGCAATTAGTATTCTTTCGGCTTTCAGGGAAAGAGGTGTAATGCTTCATTCTTACCTGGAGGATGGTTACGGCGCTTTATTCACTGATTGCTCCACGATCGCAGGGTGGGCATTACTCGAAAAATATATAGTTGAGGACCTCCTGGATGCAAAATTATCACACTGCATTGGTGGTCTGACCACTGATCCCTTAAAAAGAGCAGGTTGGATCTTTGCGCTCGATGAAATCCATGACAATGACAGTGTGGGCTCTATGATATATGGTGATACTATTTCCTTTACTGGAGATACAGTAGTGAACCGGGCGATCATCGGTGAATACCTGTTATGGGATATCATGTCTCAACTTGAATGCCCGACAGGGCATGCGGTGAATCCCCTGCCGGTGACAGAATCTTTCCGTATTCCAGCGACTGAGGAGATATTTGAGGCCCAGTTATTCGGAAAAAGAGTAGAACATTCAGCTAAAAGATTGTATCCGTATATTGATCTGTCAGCCTCAAGAGATTTCGCTGAAACTGTTATTAATTCCGGAAGGTCGGTATTCAGAAATGCTCTTGATGGTCTTAGTGAGGGAGGTGTTGATATTAGAGATCCGGTGAAATTGCTCTATGTATTAAAAAAGTTGGGGCCAGCAGCTTTTGAAAATATGTTCGGAGCAGGTGTGCCTGATACCAATTGTATCAGGAGCAGAAGACCAGTGATCTTGACAGATGTCTTCAAAGCTTCGGATAATTATCTGCAGGAATCCAGAAAGGTTTATTCAGTATTATCAATTGAAAAACAGGCAGAAAAAAGAAAACTGCTTATAGCTTCCACTGATGTTCATGAACATGCAATCCTTATCATTGATCGTCTTATGAAAGATATCGGAATGGAGACAATTTATCTCGGGGCAGAGCAAGATACCGATCAGGTTACAGATGCTGCGGTCAGTCAGAAGCCGGATATGATATTAATCAGTACTCATAATGGAATGGCCGGAGAATATGCTTCAAGGCTAAAAAAGAATCTTGGTGGATACAATATCGATATCCCTATTGTATTCGGCGGAGTTTTAAACCAGAAAGTTGAAGGTAAGGATCTTCCTGTTGATATAGCTCAGGATCTAAAAGAACTTGAAATCTATCCGGCAACAGACCTTTGCAGCTTACCCGCTGCTCTTCTGAGAAATAAGTCAGATGCACGATAAATATTAATGGAGTGTCTTTAATGAGGATCGGAAGAAAAATAGCATTTGTAGGTGGGGGACATATCACGGAGATGATCATTGAAAGGTTATTAAGGACCGGGATAACTATTAAAGGCGAAATTATTGTAAGCGATCCCAGGGGAGAAAGGTTGGAATCTCTTTTTGATAAATTTGAAGTGAATACTTCGTCTGATAACACAGTAGCTATCAGTCAGGCTGAAATAGTTTTTATATGTGTCCTTCCTCAGGTGGTAGACGAGGTTATCTCAGAATTTGGTTCGGGTATGCAATTGAAAAGGAAAGTGATAGTTTCTATTGCCGCAGGAATTCCTATATCAAAATATGAAGTTATATTAAATGAACTCCCGATAGTCAGGGCTCTCCCGAATCCTCCAAGCAGGTTTGGCTCCGGGATAATACCGGTTAGTTTCAATAACAATGTTGGAGATAAGGATAGGGCTGACATCATGACACTTATCTGTTCACTCGGTGAGTATATAGAGGTAGAGGAGAAATACATCAATGCTGTAACCTCCCTCAGTACACCTGCTACCGTCTATTATTACATTGAATCGTTGATAGAAGGTGGAATATCAAGCGGATTAGGTCGGGCAGAGGCAGAAAAGATCGTATTTCAAACCATAAAAGGTTCATTGGATGTGTGGCAGTATACCGGGGAAAAACCTTCCACGCTGAGGGATGAAGCAGCAACGCCTGGAGGAATATCTATAAAATGCCTTGACCGGCTTCAATCATTAAATTTTAGACAGGCGGTTATTGATTCCGTAGTTAAAGGAAAGGAAAGAGCCGATCTCTTCAGCAGATAGATCTTTAGAATAGCTACACTATTATTATTCTTTAAATGCACGTTCAATCTATTTTGAAACTCTTTTACATGAAAAATTTCTAATCCATTAATGGATCATGGCCCTGTATATCTATGATTATCTTAGCATAGAAATTGCAACAATATTGATATATATCTTATTTCGAGCAAAAGCTTCATTTACCATCGTATTGTGAACAAAAATAAGCACTTCCACCCGGATTGATTGCTGTTCTTTAATCAAAATGAGGATAGAGCAATGCCTGAGGAGAAGCCTACCTACGAAGAATTGGAAAAGCGGATACGGATTTTAGAGAAGAATGTGGTCACTCAGGGAAATCCAAATAAAATTCATATTAATACACTGGATCAATTCAGCTTTTTACTGAATAATGTTTCAGATATTATATGGATGCTGGATATGGAATACAATATAATTTATGTGAATTCTGCAGCAGAAAAGATAACAGGGTATACCCTGGATGAGATTAAGAAACTTACATTGAAAGATATTCTTACTCCTGAATCAAAAAAAGAAGCTATCCGGGCACTACGAAATATTTATGAAAAAACTGAGAGTAATTTAAATCCCGGTTTTATTACAGTTGACCTTGAACATCTGTGCAGTGATGGTTCGACCTTCTGGGGAGAGTGTAATTTCTCAATTAAATATGAAGGTTCCAGTCCTGTTGCTATTTTTGGAGTAACCCGGGATATCTCAAAATATCGGGAAGTAAAGATAGATCTTGAAAAAAGAGAGAAATTGTATAGAAGCGCAATAAAAGCAGCAGATGGTGTCTCATACTATCACAATATAGTAGCCAAGAAATATGAATTCATTGATGATGGTATTGAGGAGCTAATTGGCTTTACAAAAGATGAGATGCATCCCGGAATCTGGGACTCTATTATCCTCGAATCAAGTTTTTGGGGGGATTACAGGGGAATGAAATATCGCGGAGCAAAAGATCATGCTGAATCAAAAGGCGATAAACCATTATGGAAAGCGGAATTTAAGATAAAAAAGAAAGACGGGGAGGTAGTATGGTTAGCTGATACATCTGTTCTGATCTATAATGAAAAGGGAAAAGCTATTGCCTCACTCGGGATATTACAGGATATTAATGAAAGAAAGAATGCTGAGGAATTACTTGAGACAGAACACAATCTGTTAAAGACTATAATCGACAATATTCCTGCTGCGGTGGCGGTAAAAGACTTAGACAGCAAAATTATATTATGTAATTATAGATCAGTCCAAAACTATAAGAAGTCCAGTACTGAAGATATTATTGGGAAAACTGATCACGATTTAATAGATAAACAATTAGCTGACAGGTTCAGAAAAGAAGAAGTAGAGGTTTTCGAAACAGGGAAACCTGTCCTGAATAAAGTGATTTCCAGTTCTGATAAGAAAAAATGGGGTTCGATATTTAAAGTTCCTCTATACAATAAGAATGGTGAGATAAATCACATTGTTACAATTAATTATGATATTACAGAATTAATGTTAAAAGAAAAAGAGAACAGAGAGCTTGAAAGACAGCTTTTCCACTCTCAGAAAATGGAATCTATCGGAAGGATCGCC
>JANQEH010000074.1 GCA_028278455.1 bacterium | reverse complement strand
GTAACGATCCCTACCCTGTTGCCTTTAGGGTATTTTTTCTTTGAGAATGCAACAGCAAGCTCGAACATCTCCCTGATCGAATCCACACGTATCACTCCACAATGGTCGAAAAGCGCATCAACTGCTATATCTGCTCCGGCTATCGCTCCCGTATGAGATGTTGCCGCTTTCGCTCCTGCAATTGTCCTGCCGGATTTTACAACAATAATTGGTTTATGCTTGGATATTCTTTTTGCGTTCTGAATAAATTTCTGCGGATTGCCAAGACTTTCCAGGTACATTAGAATAATATCCGTATTGGGATCCTCACCCCAGTATTCGATAAGATCGTTACCTGAAATATCTGCCTTGTTACCCACACTCGCGAACATAGACAATCCAAGGTTATACTGTTTTGTCGCACTGATGATCGCAACACCCAGGGCACCGCTCTGAGACATGAAACCGATATTCCCGCGCGACGGATGCTCGGGAGCAAATGTCCCATTGAGGTTGAATTCAGGAGCAGTATTTATGATACCCATACAGTTGGGACCGATCATCCTCATATCATACTTACGGACGATCTTGAGAAGCTGATCTTCAAGTTCCTTACCCTGATCTCCGACCTCTTTGAAACCCGCTGATAATACAACGAGGCCTTTAACCCCTTTCTGGCCGCATTCCTCAGCCACCTGGAGTACGTATTTCTTGTTTACGATAATAACTGCCTGGTCAACCTCATCGGGTATGTCGAGTACCGACTTATAGCATTTTATACTCTGAACAACATCATACACAGGGTTGACCGGAAACATCTTTCCTGTAAACTCATATTCAAGGACATTCCGGGTTATCGTTCTTCCCAGAGAGTTCGGGCGCATTGTAGCTCCGATAATCGCGATCGACCTAGGTTTAAAGATCGCATCCAGGTTGTCTATCCCGTTATTATTCGCCATAACTTGTATAACCTCTTCTTTAATAGTTGTCTGCTTTTTTAGTCTGCTGCTTTACGTTTAGTGACCAGATTCTTCCAAGGAACATATAAGGTAATTATTTATTGTATTAAAGTAAACAGTAAAATCCACTTCTACGTCGCAGATTTTTTTTATTTATTAGAAATTGTGAGTAGTATCACACAATTGCATAGCAGGAAAATTAACCTTGATTTATTTGATGTTTATACCTATTTTGGCATGTTATTTATGCTATTGTTGTTTAGACAATTCCGATCCCCTTAATAAAATAAAGGAGAATCCGTAATGAAAATTTTATCGCGTTCAGGGATATTTGTTCTATTACTCTGTGTTGCCATGTTTTCTGGTAATGCAGTTGCCCAGGATAATAACGAAGGGCTTGACGAAACATTGAAGGCTCTAGCTGAAGCTGGAGGTAAGGCATTCGTTAAACCGTTATCCAACGGTTTCGGAGTCAATATTAACGGAGGCTGGTTTCATAAATCACCGAAAGCTGTAAAACGCAGCTTTGATTTTGAGTTCGGCATTGTTGCCATGGGAACATTCTTTGAAGATGCAGACGAGACATTTAATGTAAGCACCGATACAAAGATCGGTAAAGATATTGCTGAAGATTTTCTGGACCAGAACAATGTTACTGATGCTACACTCAGAAATGCTCTTATTCAGGATATTTTAGGTAGAAATATAGAAATAAGTATTCTCGGCCCCACAGCAATAGGCAGTGCCGACGATAACATTCAGGTCGTTATTCCAGACCAGACTATAGATCCCGGCGGAGGATATCCGGTACAAAATCTTGCCGGCAAGACCATTGACCTTGATGTTGAAGGATTAGGGATAACAGATGAGATATCATTCATGCCAACAGGCGCTCCGCAGTTCAGTTTCGGTACTTTGTGGGGTACTCAGGCTACTTTCAGATTCATACCTGACATCGAACTAGATGAGGATATCGGCTCAATCAGTTATTTCGGCTTCGGCCTTCAGCATAATCCTCAGGTATGGTTTACGGATGTTGTCCCGGTTGATTTCTGCTTTGCTTTCTATACCCAGAGCTTCAAGATTGGTGATATCCTCGAGGCAAATGCTACTGCGTTCGGTATAAATACCAGCAAGGAATTCCAGAAAAACAACTTCGGTTTTACTCCATATGCCGGATTCATGTTCGAATCATTCAGCATGGACGTAAGTTATGATTATGAGATCGAGAATTTTGACGGAACCACAACAGAAGATAACGTTGAATTCAGCCTGGACGGTCCAAACTCCACAAGATTCACTATAGGCTGCGCTTTACAGATGACTCTTCTAAATTTGAACATTGATTACAATTTTGGCAAATATAATTCTTTTACAGCCGGATTGATGATAGGTTTTTAATTCATTCTGCAGATATTATAAAAGCCGGCCTTGTTAAGGCCGGCTTTTTTATTTGATTTTATAGTATTCTTTTTATAATATGCGGTATATTAATAAACAGGATTGTAATAATGTACTGTCCACAATGTAATTATCCGGTACCTTCAAAAGCGGAAAAATGTCCTAACTGCGAACATGTTTTCAAGAAGGCTTCTCCACCTAATGAGGAAATGTTCAATCATGAAAGCGAGACTCGGCTCCCAGATTCAAGGGAGGAAGCTAAGGCGCAGGATACAACCGGTAACAGTCTGAACAAAAAAGTGTTATGGGGAACTATCTTCGTTCTGGCGCCTTTTACCGCGTTATTATTTTCAGTTCTGTCTTATCTTACCCGTGATATACAATCTGTCCAGAATTTCATGACTATGGCGGCCGCATTCCTTATGTTCCTCAGCCTCGTTCTTGTCCCGGCAGCACTGATAATGAGCTTTATTGGTTATCGTGAGATCAGGAAAGCTCCAGAAAAATCATCCGGAAAAGTCCTTGCGATCACAGTAATGGTTTTTTCGCTTCTTATTATGGTAAGCGGTCCGATATATGCTTATTATATTTACAGCAACCTGGATACTATCAAAGAGCAGGTAGTCGATAAAACTATTGAGCAGATTGAAGACGGGATACGTGTCAAAGAATCTCTGAACCGTGATTCAGGGGAGACCAATTCCTTCGGGACATACTTCCCCGAAATGCTTGATAATGCACCTGCGAACTCTAAAAGCAGCGCAGAAAATGCTTTCTTCACCGAGGTTATTACACCTAACGGATTTCCTTTTGGTGGATGGGAAAAAGGCGAAAATGTTAACACGTACAGTGTCCTGAACGATTCAACAGAATATGTTTATGATCCCGAAAAAGGGACGTTTTCCATAAAGGAGAAGTAGATAAGCAAAACTAAAATCGGTGCAGAAATATAAGCATATCTTAATTATTAATTTCAGGAATTGTCTATCTCATTATCAATTTTTAATCTTTGAAGTTTAATGCTTTCACACATTACCCTTATCTATCCCCCGTAGGGCTGGTCTCGGAAAAATAAGCCTATTGATTTTAAAAGAAAGGCACTGAATTCACGCCACAGCGTAATTATGCAACAGAACTATGTCGTTGTATAACCTGAGATTGCATAATTAAGACACAAATTGACTATTGCTTGACTTAAAGTTTGGTTTCCTTTTATCCTATTATTCTCGCAATCAATATATTTTAAAACCTTTTCTGTTTTTTTTCGTCATATAGAATAGAGCGTATCATAATCTTATTTATTCTATTCAAGGAGATAACATGAAAAAGGCACTGTTTTTCATGCTTGTTATCCTATTTGCTGTTCCTGCAATCGCTCAGGAATCAGTCTGGTTTGACGGCACTTATGAACAAGCGCAGGCTGCGGCAGACAGGGAGAACAAGCTGATATTAGTCGATTTTTATTCGGATGGTTGAGGCGGCTGTGTATTGCTGGACCAGCAATTCTTCGGTGACAATAAATATCAATCTTTCCTCACCTCCAATTTTATTTCATTCCATGCCGTTGCAGGCAACGAAATCTATTCACAACTAATGGATAAATATTCAGTCTTCGCTACTCCGACAGTACTAATCCTTAAACCGGACGGTACAGAAATCGACCGTGTTGTTGGATTCAGTCCACCGGCGGATAAATGGAAGGCCGAATATTTTGATAATGCATACAAAGGCGAAAATACTCTCTTTAACCTGACAAAACGTTATGAGAGAAATCCGTCGGATCTTAACGTGAATTCCAAACTGATGCAGAAGCTTGAGAGACAGTATAATTATAAAGGCGCAGCAAAATACGCAGGAAACATACTGAATCACTCTGAAGATGCCAGAGCTATAAGTATGAAATACCGAGGCGGGGATATTGAAGTTTCTGCCTATGAGCATGCAAAATTCATCTTGGCAGCCGTTGATCCTGAAAAGAGTTATGAGTTTTTGAAAGAATTCAGGAACAGTGAATTAAGCCAGCGGGTGACGGATAATTTCAGCAGGATGTACTATGATGATGACATGCGTGATAAGACTCTTAAAGTCTTTGATAAAATGTACAAACTCCAGCCGGATAATGCAGGCCTTTTATCAGGTTATCTCCACTATTCTGTTAATAAGGATCTGAATGCGGAAAAGAGTCTGAAACTGGCGGGTAAGTTCTTTAAAAATAATTCTGACAAAATGATTTCCGGCTTCGTAAACAGTTATACTGTTCTGATGCTGAAATCGGGAATGGAGAACAGAGTAGATGATGTCATTAAGACCTTCTTGAAACATAATGAAGACCAGACATACTTTTACCGGAATATCGCCCAGACACTGGTGGATAACGGCGCATACGATCTTGGATTTACATACTATGAGAAATATGCGGAAGTAGTACCTGAGGACAAATACGGCTTATACTCGATAGGCAGGGCTGCGGCTATTTCAGGCTTGCATCTCGATAAAGGTATCAAAGCCTTGAATGAATATATGAAATCCGAACCAGAGGGCGGTAATCCCGGATTTGATGCTGTTTACTGGAGACTCGGATTGATATATGAGCATAAAAATGATATTGGAAAAGCTATAAACTGTTTTGAAGAATCATTGAAACTTAACCCTGAATACCAGGCATCTTTAGCAGCCTTGAAAAGACTTAAAGAAAAAAGATAATGTGATCAATAATAGCTGCGGGCTCCGGCCCGCAACTATATTAAATATACACAGTTTGTAAACCATATAAGTCAAAACACGGGGGACTACATGAACATTCTGGACAATATGGATTATTCGAATCCCGGATCAGAGATCCGGCAGAATAAGGCTATAGCCTGCCCTGAATGCGGAAGCACGGAAATAACCAGGATAGAGCTTGATAAGATCGGCCTTGAATCTACAGAAGATTTCCTGCGGATAATAAATGGAGCGCTTCCTATGATAAAGAGATCGGATAAGAACCTTCTAAAATGCACCGATTGCGGCAGGAAGTGGAAGAGTTGATTAGCCTCTCATCTCTTTATATAGTCGATTTGAAATCCGATATCCTGGCGGAGGCTTCCCGCGATCATATTACTTCCTGAGCCGATGTTGTCTCTGTCTGAGTAATGTGTCAGGCTGTATTTAAAAGAATACCTGAAGTTTGCATGATTATATCTTGCAAGCATATACACTCTCTGTCCTCTTCCAGAATACTGTCTTAAATTCAAAACTCCGGGAAGGTCGCTCTCGATCAAGTAAATACGGTTCTTATTCGTCTCGAAGACTACTGCTCCCAGGTCGAGCCTGAAGACTTTGTCAGGATTGAACCTTAAACCTTTCGAGATAAGGTATCCCGGATTACTGCTATTATTAGAACCGTTTACATATGAAATATCTCTTACTTCTGTTCTCGAAAAAACACTTAAATTACTGTTTGGATAATAACTGATATTCAGTCGGAATCTGTCATCATTAGTATCAATATATGAACTTCCGGTTATTCCGTATTCATTGTCCGATTCTATTTCATCAGTTTTGATCCTTCTTTTCCAAAAAGCATAAATATTCAATTCTTCTAAAAGTCTGTAATCAACCTTGAGAAAAATATCCATATTAGAGTTGTCATATGAACTTATTCCTTTCTGAGGTATTTTAACTATATCGGAATAGATGTTTAATAAGACTTTGTCTCCAATCTTGTGTTTTAATCCGAAGTACAGCCCCTTCTCATTGATGTTACCACCGAAACTGTCAGAAAATCCATTGCCAGAAGGAGAATAAAACTCAGGCGAGTAATTCCTGTACAGCAGGCCGATCTGGCTGTTATTCTCAGACCAAATCATACCGGAAACAAATCCGATTGACCCCGGACTGGAAAATGCCGCTTCACCGAAAAACATAATTTTGTTGTAATTCAGCCTGAAATCCGCTCCAGCTATCCTGAGGTTATCAATTATCCTCGCTGAATTCAACCCTGAATCGAACACCGTTACCGGGAGGGAGTTCTTGTAATGATACTTTACCGCAGTTACACCGAGATCAATGCCATTGTTTGAAAGATATCCTATCCTGGCACCAAACATGGTTTCTTTCAAGCGATCTTTGTGCTCCAGTTCATTTTCCGTTCTGTGGTAACCTGAACCATAGATTCTTTCTACAATACCGGCTGAGTCGATAGCTGCATCACGATGGGTATTAGAAGCAAAAACACATAGATTGATATCTCTTCGCTTTATATCATAGAAAATCCCCCTGAATCCTTCCCCTTCACCGGATGATGTATACCCTCTACCTCCAGTCTCTGTGCGTCTTACAGGGTATACAGCATCGAGGCTTTTATAGAAACCGAATTTTCTCCAGAAAACCAATCCCTGGCCAAAACCCAGGCTGTATTCGCCGATGATTATCCTGTCGGTCTCTGTATTTGATCTCCACTCAATGAAACCTGCAAGGTGATCGTTAAGATCTTTCTCACCGGGATCTTTTTCCGCTATTAACCCGCCGGAAATGTTATTGCCTGTCTTAAACCGGATCCTTGTATAATTCTTGAACGGATCTCCGGAAAAATAACCGTTATCGTATCCTCTTTGTATGTTGAGAGACCTGATTGCCCTCTGCCTCAGGCTGTAACTCGAGATCAACTGCTTTTCTTCAAGAACCATAAAACTCCTGATCAGTTCGAACCAGTCTACAGGGATGTTACCGGCCTTCCTTACTTCTATGAGATCTCTGAAATTTCCGACTCTGGTTCTCCTGTATATTATTCCGTTTGCCTGCAGAAAGGAAATACCGGGAATAAGAAGCAATTCATCTATCGAGGCTGTATTGATATTTACAGGATTTTCAGACAGGTATTCCAGGTATTCCATCGCCGAGCTTTCATCGTAGAACTCGGTCTCCTGCTCGATCAGGATCTCGATCAGTTTTTGCTGAGAAAACACAGCAGCCGGAATACAAAGGACCAATAAAACAGACCCAATAAGTCTGCCCATAAACGATCCTCCTGTTGATAATTTTGACCTGAATTAAAAATACATTATAGTTTATGTATTTTCAAGTCCTTTATACAGAATGAGTACTGGTTTGATCATAAGAAGTTCAACATTTAAACATACTGTCCAGGCTGCATCAGACTCCAACCGGCGTTTGAACAACATTGTAATCTGATTCAGACTGAAGCCTGCGGCTACAATAATGAAAAAAGAAAAATAAGTTATCAAGTTAAATTTTGAATATATTTTAACGCTCATTTTGCCTGGAGATTCTTATAATTTCCGATAGGATTGTGAGCAGTTCACTTTATAATCGGATTTCCGGGGGATTTACCGAGATTATCCCCTTCAAATGCCAGAACCGGATCTTTAATATGAGGAGGAATCGATCTAGGCTTGCCAGTCTCGAAATTCACCCATACCAGGTTAGTATACCCGGTTGTCAGAATCTGTTTCTCCCCTTTTCTCAAGAGAATATATTGAAACTGCAGGCTGGATCTTTTTACAAATGAGACTCGAACGAGAAATTCGATCATATCATCATACTTCGCGGGTTTCTTATATGAGCAAAAATGCTCAACAACCGCACACTCTACATTTGGCAGGCTTTCCTCACCGTGGATAAGCCCAATATTACGCAGATACTCAAACCTGCATTTTTCAAAATAACTGAAATATTTCGCGTTGTGCAGCAATCCGAAAAGATCTACATCTTCAAAGGGAATTCTCATCTCAGTTTTAAATCTGAATAGTTCTATCATTTTGAACCGCCTTTTTACTATGGATGTTTATTCCTGTGAATATTTACAGCATTCCCCATCTCTTGCTGAAGAACCACTCAATACTGAATAAGGAGATTATCAATATCATGAGCCAGAACCTGTTCCAGATTTCCAGTTCAAAAACCTTTTCTTTGATCACCGGTTCAGGTATGAGTATTTCCCCAAGCTCAGCCGCATCTTCAATCCGCAAAAACTTTCCTCCTGTTGCATCGGCTATTCTCATCATAACAGTACTGTCAGCTGCAGTTCTCTGCATCTCAATGCTGAAATCGTCAATAACGAAACTACCATTATCCTCTCCAAGCACTCTCTCTTCACGTACGGCTCTGCCGGAAAACTCATACTGACCGGGCTGAAGTATCTCTGATTCCGCTTCATATAATCCTTCTCCGACAGACTGTAGTACCAGCTCAATATTTACCCCGTTGTTGCTTATAGTCACATTCGTTTCAGCATTTTCAACAGGCTCATAATTATCATCGTAAACCTGTGCATTTATTACTACTTTTTCACCGTTTCGATAAATATCTCTGCTTGATTTCATCCTGACTTTTTTGCTGTCCTCTCTGTTAGTAAGCCATTTTATTGCGTTCTCGATAAGCCGGTCATACACTTCCTCAAGATCTCGATCCCTGAGCGCAATCATCTTCCATTTCCAGAAATCATATATATTAAAGAATAATATCTTTCTCCCATTGGCGGTACCCGAAAAAACCAGCGGTGTGTTTCCCGGATATGGGGACCTGCCGTTCTTTCCCGAATCGACAGTACCAAGAATAAGTGATTTCAAGGATATTTCCGGTATTCCTCCTCCTGTCAGCACCGGTGGCAGACTGTTCCATATAATCATGTTGTCGGAGTCCAGTTCACGGATTCGAAAAACAGGGTGGTCTGCTCCATCAGCTGTAAGTTTTATATAGACTTCTGCCGGATCGCCTTGTGAGATTACCCTGCTTACGGATAGATATGTGGTCAGGCTGCTTAAACTTAACTTTGTGAGATCACTCCCTCTGATATATAGCAGCGGTATATTCAGGCTGGAGATATTGTTCTGAATAGCCTGTAGGAAAGAATCGCTGTTATCAGCCGGATAGTCGATAAGAGCTATCAGATCGAATTCCTGCAATCCTTCAATTATACTGCTAACTTCATTGGTATAGAAACCGGCCTGTTTTCTAACTATTCCAGTCACATCGAAATTCTCATGCTGTTTCAAGCTGCTCATCAGGTACCGGTAATCATTCGATGGCCGCCCTGCAACTGTAAGTATTTTTATTCTGCTTTTGAGTACCTTTATAAAAAATTCGCGACTGTTGTTTTCGTTCGAGGATTCTTCCTCCAGTTGAGATAATTCCAAGTCAAGTCTATGCATCCCCTGTGTTTCTGTAGAATAACTCAAAGTATATAATCTTTCTTTTCCTTCATCAGGTAGTTGAACTATTCTGGAGCTTAGAACTTTATCATTCTCCTTTAAGACAAGTGTCGAGCTTTTTACCTGGTATCCGGTATTCCTTATAGTTACATCGATCCGGATCTCAGTATCCGTATATGACATTTCGTTATAACTGATAGCGGAAATCAATATATCCTTTTTATGTTTTGCACTGCCCGTTATCAGCGTATAAACAGGGATTCCCGTTTCCCTGGCTGCCCTTACCGGATTACTACCCAGATTATATGCACCGTCCGATATCAGGATCATCCCGTTGAGCGGCCGTTCCGGTTCATCTTCTGCTGCATATTTCAGCGCTCCGGCAATGTCCGTACCTTCGCCGCTGAAATCAATTCCGGTAAATTCTTCTCCGTTCAGGGATGATACATATCTTGAAAAACCGTAAGCTCTGAGATCAAAATCCTTAACCATATCTCTGAAATGAGATGATCTAATAAAGCCTAGGAGCTCATCACCACGGGTAACACCATTATCCGTGATTTTCATGCTTTTAGTATTATCAGCGATAACCGCCAGAACAGGTTTTTGTTCGTTTCTCGTGGATATTACTATGACGGGAGAGAATAACATTGATACTATAAGGAATAAAGCAGTACCTCTGATAATTCCCAGGGCTATTTTCCTCAGGTTGTCTACAGGGGGAACAGTTTGCCTGTACATGATATATGTCAGGATAATCCCTGCTATGACAAGTACGAAATACAGGAACGGATTTCCCTGTACAGAGATCGATATATCTGTAATATCAGGCATATAAGGTCTTAGTAAGGTATTGCATTCGTAAATAGCTATTAAATCTAAACTTAAAATATCGGAATTACTGCTGTCAAAGGCAAGTAAATTTGGAAGATATTCTCATCCTGAACATGCCAGACCGCTGATCCTGCGGATTCAGAAGATGATAAATTAGATGCTTAAATAAA
>JANQEH010000058.1 GCA_028278455.1 bacterium | reverse complement strand
CACATCTCTTTCAATGCCAGCTTACAGGCTGTTGTTTCGCCCACATGTCCGGCGCCGATTACTGTAACTTTCATCTCTTACTCCTAATCTGAATTAAATAAATGTTATTGATTATTATTATTTTTAGATATTTTCGGATCAAATTTTAAAAACAGATATGTAATAGATGATGCTGAATAAACGTCATTCAAGGGAATGATGTAATCTATCTACAATATACAATCGGTTAATAATTTATTCAAGCATTTTAAACAAAAAAATAAGATGCGGATCCAAGACAGGATCCGCATCTTTGGTAAAAAACCATTACAGATTATTAAATCTTATTTCCGTCAACATATTCCTTTGTGATCTTGTAGACCATACCGCTGAGGAATAGCAAACCGAACAGGTTCGGTACTGCCATCAAACCGTTTGAGAGATCTCCCATGTTCCATACTATGGTCAGGTTATCTTTCTGTAGGATAGCGCCGATAAAAGTCATAACAATATATATTACCTTGTAATATTTGATGCGTTTCAGGCTGAAGAGGTACTCGAAACATCTTTCACCGTAATAGTACCAGCCGATAAGGGTTGAATAACCGAACAATGCCGAACACAGCGCCACTATCTTTCCGCCGTACGGTATTGTACTGTTGAATGCAGCTGCCGTCAGTGCAGTACTCACCATGTCTTCGTTCACATTGCCGGCTGCATCCCTGATCGCCTCATTTATTGCGAAGGCATCCGGGGCGCCGAGATTGGTTATATACTGACCGCTTACGATAATGACCAGCGCTGTTATTGTACAGACTACTATAGTATCGATGAATGTATCGAACATTGCTATCAGGCCCTGTCTGACCGGATTTCTTGCTTTCGAGGCTGCATGTGCTATCGGTGTAGAACCGAGTCCCGATTCATTTGAGAGAAGACCTCGTCTCACTCCCTGCTGGATAGCTATCATTATCGAATATCCTACGGCCCCGCCGAAAACTGCCTGGGAACGGAATGCAGATTTAAAGATCAGAGCAAAAGCATCCGGAATCTGCGACGCATGCATCACAAGAATATAAATAGCACAACCGAAATAGAGAACAATCATCATGGGAACAAGGATCTCTGCTGTCCTTCCAATACGCTTAATTCCCCCAAGTATAACCAATCCTACCAAAATAAATATTACAGCTCCGGTTATAAATGGCGAAACACTGAATTCTTTACTGAATACGAGGGCTATGGAATTTGCCTGCATCATGTTGCCGGTTCCGAACAATGCTGTCCATGCTCCGAAGAATGCGAATAGTCCTGCAAGAGGTATAGCTATTTTTCCGATAACCGGAAAATCCTCAAGACCTTTGCGGATATAATACATTGGACCGCCCGACATTGATCCGTCTTCGGCAGTCTTTCTGTAGTGTACCGCTAGAACAGCTTCGGAATACTTTGTTGCCATTCCTACCATCGCGGTAATCCACATCCAGAATACAGCTCCGGGACCGCCATAACAAAGAGCCATCGCCACACCTGCAATATTTCCGTTGCCAACCGTAGATGACAATGATGTCATTAATGCCTGAAACGGCGTTATATCACCTGTATCTTCACCGGATTCATCCTTATGCATTGCACCCAGCATGGTAAATTTAAATCCCATACCGAACTTCTTGATCTGGATGAATCTTGAAGCTATAGTCAGAATAATTCCTGTGCCAAGCAGTAGTGAGATAGTGTATGGATTCCAGTAATTACTTGCAACCGCATCAATAAAATTGGTTACTGCTTCCATAGAACCTCCGTTCAAAATAAATAAGAAGTTTAAAAATTATTATAGAGCTGATCTCATTTTCTGTATAATTGAAAGGTCAGAATCAAAAATTCTATCAAAGAAATGTCATGAATTTATATAAAGGGATTTTCAAAAATTAAATAGTGATACAAGAATATCGGAAATTTATTCAATTTTGCCCGGGGTATCCCTGAAAAAAGGACACAACATAAAGCATGAAACTTAGAAAATCATTTGGAGAAAGTCAACTTAAATATTACCTTTGGAAGCATATAGAATTATATAGAACAACCCCTTTTCAGGTGCAGATGGAGATTGAAAATATAATAAAGATCTTTACAGGTCTTTTTCTCATGGTGACTCTGATAATAGCTTTTGTTGTGAGAATGAAGCTTGGAAACACTAAGACCGATGATACCGGTGTCTCACGGAAGATGCGGCGGAATACGCTGCTGACTATGGCTATTGTTCTTATATTTCTTGCATATTGGATCAGGACAATATTATCAGGCAGATTGATAGAAGAAGGTATAACAGGGTGGAAGGTATATGCTTTGCTTGCGCTTCTTTTAATGGGATTATTATCTTTGTTCTTCTTGCTGTACGGTCAATTCAAAAGGAAATAGCTTTTGTCAGAATACATTGGAAGCGCACGCAAAAGGATCCATAATCCTGTGCTCTCTCCCGGAAGAATATAAATTTACATTCCGCGAAAGCCCTGAAACCGGTTTACCGTGAAGCAGGTTATGACGGTTCTTTCCGGAATACCCGCTAAGACTTAATGTCGACGTGGTCTTTTTCAGGTACTTGATCGTCTTTTTTGTTTTTTGCTTCATCAAAATAATCTTCGAATTTTTTCTTAAAGTTACCGTTTTTTTTGTTACGTCGCTCATTAAAGTTATATCTCTGATTTACAGGCCTGATCCTGTAATAATTGTCAACTTCGCCATACACATTAACCACCCCCTTTATACGTTGATCAATGTTTACGACGGTCATCCAGAGCATCCGGCGCATCCTTGCGGTATCTGATTATTCTCCGAAAACCGCCGATTAATTGCCGTCTACTGCTCAAAGTGGACTTTCCTGTCCTGTTAATATTATCGGAATTTCTGAATTTCAGCTTAAATTTTGCAGTGTTTTCCCGGTTAGATCCAGAAAAAGTAATCACAAAAATCCCGTTAGAAAAGTGGGACTCTGGGGATTGACTATTTTTTTATACATTGGATATAGACTTAGAATAAGAGTACGGATCTCGGTTTCAAAAAATTTTACTTTACTTTTGGATACAGAATAAATATTTTTAATTACGCACCCCAAAATCATATTATTTAGCCGGAGATCCAAATGGAGACAAAGAAACTGGTATTCATGGAAAGTATATATAAGAATATAGTTGGTGACGAGATTAAACCGAGGACAGCGCAAATCGGACTCGTTGAGGAAAAGAGGGGTTCTTTCAGAAATAAGGAAGGCAGGACAAAAAATCTCGTTGTTCTATCCGAAAAATGCCAGACACTTGCGGAATTTGAGTATGCGCTTACTACAGTCTATGAGGATCTGAAAATCCTGAAAAAACAGGCAAAGGATTTTTTTCAGCAGGAAGAAGAGAAGAAAAAATGATCCCCGCCCTGATCATTCCTCTTCGGTAACTTTGTCGATCACTGCCATTTTAAAATCAGTACAACAGCCGAAAACCTCGACAGCGTTAATACTCTCCACATCCGGCACTGTCATATTAAATACGATTTTTCCGGACTTATCGTGTTCAGGACACCTGAAGTCTTTCAGTATAGCCTCCATTTTAGCCTTGAAATCATAAGCGGCCTGCTTTGTTTCATCATCCTCGAAGTTTTCTATGTTAATCTCTGTTCCTTCTACGGCAAAACTGATTTCCATTATAATTATCCTTATTATATAATGTCATAAAAATATCTAATTGTAAGTTAATAAATAAATCCTAAACAATCAATCCGGGATTATAGATCAATTTAAATAAATCACCATTGATTTTATTTCCCGTATTCTTTATTATATATCATAGCTATTCTATATAACGTATAAAACACAGGAGATCAGCAGGAGCTACTATTTATGGAAGACTTGAGATCATTCAGAGCCGGAGACACTTTTGAACACAGTGTATTCGGTAAAGGCAGAATCGTAAAAATACTCGAAACCGATCCTCAGCCCAAGTGGTTCGTAGATTTTGAGAATGAAGGTAAAAAGGCGATAACCGTAACCGAAGATAAAATTGTGGGTAAAATAAAGTCTGCTTCCGAAGGATTCAATTACGAAGACCTTAAAGACGCTATCCGGGAAGTATTAAACGAAGAGCTTCCCGTAAGCGAAGTAGAACTCGGAGACAGGTGGACCGGTGGTAAAATGGTGTTTTACCCGAATCAGGACGACCTCCAGCCGAAGGAAGTACCCATCGAAGCTTTTTTTCATAAGATCGTTATGATCCGCGACCGGATACGCGTTATGGAACAGAAGATCAATTCCAATGGAAAGCTGACAGACGAGGAAAAAGTCGAATTCCAGCAGTATATCACGAGGATATACGGTACTCTTACGACATTCAATGTCCTTTTCAAGAGCCGGGATGACTGGTTCACAGGCCAGAAGGGATAAATATTTCGGTTATTCATTCCCTCCAAAAATCTTCACATTTCGTATTCCTGTCCTGCAAATGGCGGGTGGGATCCATTTTCAATTGCCATTCTCCTGGGGATCGTATGAAAATAGCCCTGGAATTTATTGCGGGGTAAATCCAACTTATTGATATCGTCCTGAAGGGAGGGTTGAATCTATCCCTTACAATTTCAAGCGTCCCTTCAGGACGCAATTACGTATTAACTCATTACGCATCGATAAATCGATGGGCTATTGTCAATTGTCCCTTCCGGGACATTTTTCTCCGGAATCAACCTAAAACCTGAAGCCGAATCCTACACCGAGGTAGCTGTGATTGAAAGAAGCTTTCGCTCCCGTGAAATTCACACTGCCTGACAGAATAGTAACATCATAAGGACCGATATTTGTCCCACCTACTCCACGGAACTGCCATTTAACCTCGAAATATGACCTTCCCTTCGACGGCAGCAGTAAACCGATATCCGCAATATACCCGATATTCTGATTTCTTGATGATACTTCATCATTCGGCTCTACCTGGCTGAATTCAGCAATATACAGCGCCGTGCCTAAGCCAACACTTATAAATCTGTTCAGCCTGAATTCCATAACCGGTGCGATCTTCAGAACCGAGTATTCAACCGCAAGGTAATAATAGTCATCCCTTTCCCGATTCTTTTCCAGCTTACCGTCAATCCCGCGCTGAATTGTTCATTGATCGAGCGCTGGATCGATACCAGCCAGGGGAAGGAGCCGAATTCATCCATCCCGGTTTTTGAGTTAGGAAATTCCTGCCGCACCCGGTGGGTGAGGTTACATCGTTGAATTCAGAATCCCTCATTGCCTGTTCAACATCTCCGGCAGGGCCGCTGGGCCTAGATCCGATATAAAGAGAAAAGTTCCTGGGAAAGTCTTCAATAGCCATTACCGGTCTGAAGCTCTGCGCTCCTGCAGGATAATAAAAGCCGGATAAGGATATTAGTATCAGCACAGATAGAATCCGAACAGGTATTCCCTTATATTGATTCCTTTTCGAATTCATGATGTACCTCCAAAGTAAAAATCATAATGGATAAAGAACTTGATGGCTCAATTTCATACAGATTATTGCAGTATTCTCTATTAATACAGGTCTGTACTCTTCTACGTCATACGTTCAGAATATCATCTCCCCTTTTCGGGATCATATTCGAACGGTAAAAGGTCGGAGATCCGGCTTTCGGCCCATTTTCCCGTAACAAGCAGATCATACGGTTCATACAGATAACCTTTCTCGTGGAGCAGTGCGGAATCACCCCATAATCCGATAACCGAGCTATTTGTTCTGTACTTATAAATTACCTTCAGATAATTCTTGAATTTCAGTGTCCATTCTGAATCGATCTCACCCGGGATCACTGAGATATTTATCCTCCCCCATTTTCTGACTTCCCTTACTATCTTGATCCTTCCTCCGCTTTTAATGTAGTTGTAATATCTTCGATGCCTAAAAGTATAGAGGGAGTCGGTTTCCTTTTCTATTTTCACTTCCCGAACGTCAAAGTCTGTACTATTCACATCACCATGAATCAGAATTCTGAGAAAATGCCGCATCGAGCCTTTATAGGTCTTATCACGGTTCTCCCGCCATTCAACAGCATCTGTGAGATTATCCGGTATGAGATTCATGAATTTCGGATACCCTTTGTATGCAAGATATCTATCCGTCATCACAAATTCCTTCAGGGTATAATACAGTCTGTAGCCCAGAGATTCATTTTCGATGACAAGTGCTTCATTAGCCTTCGCAGTAAGAATATCGTATTCTTCATTATAGTCGAATTCAAGGACCTCCGGATTCAGTATTTCAGTCTTTTTTGCGTTTCTCGATTCTCCGATAAATGCCCTTTCGAAATCTGCGAAATATTTCTTCCAGTTCTGTGGCGACGTAGCTGTAACAACCACCTCATCCTGCACATCGACCTTTTCAGTCACGGCAAAGTCTATCCTCTCATATGTAGGAAAAGTATACCTGATCTTCTTTTCTTCGGTTTCGTATCCAACCATCGAAACCACTAGAGTATGATTACCTTCGGGTATGTTTGTGATTGAATAAAGGCCGTCCTTATCGGTAGCAGCGCCGAGAAATGTATTGGCTATATATACATTAACCAACTCCAGAGGTTCACCGGTATTGCGGTTCACTACTCTACCCGTGATTATCGTGCTTTCCAAACCCGGGTACGGCTGCTGATGAATTATTACCTGGGAATTAGTGCTCACCGTGAAATACAGTCCGTTACTTCTCAGAAGTCTCCTCAATACGAATTCCAGTCCCGCTTCCCTGAATTCTGCCCCAACAGTTTTATCTTTGACAAGATCGTCAGAAAATATTATAGATACTCCGGTTTGTTCAGCAATCCCCAACAACGCATCTCTGAGCGGGACATTATTGAAGACGAGACTGACTTTTATACCTGAAATATCCCCGACCTGGGCATGGGACACCGGCGAATATGATAAAAGGAATGCAATTATTAGCAGAATCAATACAGTCATCCTGCGTAATGGTGATCTCATGTTATCCCCGGATGTTATTCTTCCAAAATATATCAAGTACAATCCCTGTGGAGAGATAGTTTTCATATACGATGCTATATAGTTATACGGGCAAAACGAATTAATCCCTATATTTTTTTACAATTAATTCATAATTATATTCCTGATTCAAGATTTTTTTTTTGGATTTTTATATATTGTAAAACTTTGAACATCATTTTCTATTATACTGAATTTACCTGTCACGGTAATACGGCGGTATTCGCGTATCGACTGCTTGCCGGAGGCATCGCGGCAGGAACTAACCACATCAAATCTAAAAAAAATCTCCTGAATTTTAAACTTTATTTTCCGGATTGACGATACAGATATTAAGAGGAAACTCTTAAACAGCGGCCAGGGATGATATTCTGCATCTAACGGGAAAACGAACTTCAATCAAACATCTCAGAATACTTCCCAACATTTAGCATCTTTGAAAAACACCTGAATTATCATAAGGAAATAGTCTTCAGGGAGGATAACATGGAAGTAACAAGTGTCGGTTACCGGAATCAATCATTATACGGCAGTACCGTCGATGTCAGGAGATTCAGCGCAGAGCTGACCTTTGAAACTCCTGAGCATTCTATAGCTGTCTCATTTGAGCATACGGAAATAAATGCTGAATATTCATTCTATGACGTAAAGGGCAGACTCTCCAATCAGGAGCAGATTCAGCAGATATCAAACAAAGAAGAAATCGGAGTGAGCGATGTAGCTAAGCTCAAAGACCTTATCCACAAGGAGGTGATGGCGCAGGTCAAGGATTCCCTGGGGGCATTTTTCATAGAGAATCCTGAAGCCGCAGAACAGGTAAGCCGAGGCGAGATACCAGAGTATTTCAACGTTGAGAATACAGCCCGGAGAATTCTGAACATTTACTTTTCCCGGTATGAAGAAGGTGAAGATAAACAGGCATTTGTTGAGCGGGCAAAAGAGATAATTAACCAGGCGTATTCTGATGTCGAGGGAATAGCCGGAGACCTGCCGGAGATAGTCCTGCAGACACGCGACAAAATAATGGATATTCTTGATAAGTTTGCCGCGGGAGAGGACATCTCCAATTTCATGAATGTTGGCATTGATAAACAGTAGTGCAGGTTTCCTTTACCTCATGCTGAGAAGCAGGAGGCCGGATGGATGGTGATACCGAAAACCTGACTCCCCGGAGGAACAATCCGGGGAGTTTTTCTGTTAACTTAAGATTAAAACGAAATTGCTAATAATCCCCTTGTTCCGTCAGTGGCAGAGACCCGCCTCTGGCGGAATCCCCCCTTTTTAAGCAAAGATGATTCCATTAGGGAATATTCTTATTTACATTTTGTATATTATTATGAGGCGCCGGTTATTATCGGTCTAACTACTACAGGTTGGTGTCATGAGAATTACCTATTTTTTTATCAGGCTAATAAGCATTATTTTAATTATCCTGGTCTCTGCGTCACTGTCATTCAGCCAGCAATCACTCCGGAAGACATTCGCAACAGGCAGCATTTCACAAGATTCCCTCGCACTCGTCGCTCTCTTCAACAGTACTAATGGCGAAAACTGGAAAAGAAACACTAATTGGATGAGCGGGAAATCCCTTAATGAGTGGTTCGGTGTAACGGTAAATGAGGGGAGGATTACAGAAATTGAATTATATAATAATAATCTTGATGGGCCGATCCCTTCTGAGATCGGAAATCTGACCAGGCTTAGCAGGTTAATCCTCGACAGAAACAGATTATCCGGTATTATCCCTCCCGAATTTGGAAACCTTATTTCTCTTACAAAAATGTCGTTAGATAATAATCATCTTTCAGGTTCTATACCGTCTGAATTCGGTAATCTGGTTAATTTGAGAAGTATCCGGTTAGAAAATAATAAACTTAGCGGATCTTTACCAAATGAATTTTTCCATCTGGTAAATCTGGAAGTCTTTAATATTAATGACAATAATCTTTCCGGGAGTATACCTGACGAGATAGGAAGGTTGAATCAGTTATATCAAATCAATATAAGTAATAACAGTTTTTCCGGTGAGCTGCCGGCATCGATCGGGAATATTCAGAATCTGTCTTTTTTTGTAATCGAAAACAACTATTTCTCCGGTAGTGTCCCGGTCGAGTTTCAAAGCCTGAAAAATCTTCGCTATCTAAGACTATCGAATAACAATATCGATGGTCTCCCCGATCTCAGTATGCTGACAAATCTGCACGACTTATTCGTTGAGAATAACAAATTGACATTCGAGGACCTGGAACCGAATATGAGTGTTTATGACTTCAAGTATTCAAACCAGGACAGCATTGGAACATTTCTCGACACTACCTTGACCTATGGGGACAGCTATCATATATCATTTCCGTCAGGAGGTACGGCTAATACATATCAATGGTATAAATGGGGTGTCGAGATACCGGGTGCAGACTCGGATGCTTATTCTATCGATTCGTTTTCACCATCAGATGCAGGTTATTACACATTGAAAATAACTAATTCAACTGTACCCGAATTAACTCTTCACAGCAGAGCTGTTATAGTACGATCCGACACCTTTATTCAGTATAGTGATTTGAAGCACGACTCGCTCGCTCTTGTTGCCCTATATCACAGCACAAACGGTGATAACTGGTATGACAATACTAACTGGCTGAGCGAAAAACCGGTTTCCGAGTGGTTCGGAATTTCGGTAAAGGATGGCAGAGTAAAAAAACTTAGTCTGAGCAGTAATAACCTTGGGGGATGGCTAATACCTGCTTTGGGAAATTTAACTGAACTTGCTCACCTTAATTTAAGCAGGAATAATATAAACGGCCCGCTTCCAAAAGAAATAGGAAACTGCACAAAAATGGAAGATTTGAAAATCCAAGCCTGTCGGATTTCTGGTTCAATTCCACCTGAAATTGGAAATCTGACTGAACTTACGTCACTCAGGCTCGATTATAACCGGCTGACAGGCCCTATCCCTGCGGAGATAGGAAATCTGACAAAATTACAGGAACTCTTTCTCTTCAGGAATAGTATCGAAGGACCCATTTCCGAAGAAATTGGTAATTTAGAAAATCTATTATATCTGGAATTACAAAAAAACAGGATAACTGGCCCGATTCCATCAGGAACAGGTAATCTATCGAAATTAAAAAGAATAAATCTCTCAGATAATCTTCTGACGGGTCATATCCCTCAGAACCTTGGGAACTGTACACATCTGATTGATTTAAATCTTGAAAATAATCAATTATCAGGATCTATCCCAAACAGCTTTAAGAATCTTCAAAATCTACGGAGCCTTAATATCGATGACAATCTGATAGAAGATCTGCCTGACCTGAGTTCTCTGAGCAGACTTCGATTATATTGCAATAATAATAAATTGACTTTCGAGGATCTGGAACCCAATACATCAGTTATCAGATGGTCTTATTTTATACAGGATAGCATAGGATCATTTATCGATACTACATTATCATATGGAGAATATTATGAGATTTCGATACCGGTTGGGGGATCAGCAAATGCTTATCAATGGTTCAAATCCGGACAACCTTTTGAAGATATAAATTCAGACACATACATAATTCCTGCCTTTACGATCGCAGATACAGGGAGCTATTGTTTGCAGGTAACAAATCCCCTGGTACACCGTTTGACTCTTTACAGCAGGACTGTAAAAATATCTACTGATTCAATTCCGCCGAATATAGAACTCCAGCAGGATTCTTTAACTCTTATTAAGCTATATAACGCAACCGGTGGGGATAACTGGAAGAATAACACAAACTGGCTTAGCAAAGAACCTTTGAATAACTGGTATGGTGTAAGAACCTATAACAGGCGTGTCAGGGAAGTATCCCTCGGAGATAATGGCTTGAATGGTAATATACCCCCGGAACTTGGCGATTTATGGGGATTACACAAGTTATATCTTTATAATAATCATTTTGAAGGAGAAATCCCTTTTGAGTTAGGCAGGCTTTCGGAACTGGAAGTATTATCCTTATACGGTAATGATCTGGCCGGAAGTATTCCAGTTGAGATTGGAAAGCTCTATAGTCTTGAGAGATTCTATCTATACAATACCGGTATATCAGGTTTCATCCCGGAAGAGATCGGTGATCTGCGCAATTTAACCAGCCTTAGACTTAATAATAACAGACTAACCGGAGCGCTCCCTGAGAGCATTTGTAACCTGCATAGCATGGAATATATGGATCTTTCCAATAATAAAATGACTGGTAAGATACCGGATGATTTCGCAAATTTTCAAAACCTGAAATCACTGGATCTATCAAATAATAATTTTACTGACCTTCCCGATCTTTCACAATTGACAAACCTAATTTTAGTGAATGTTGAAAGAAATATACTCGATTTTGCAGATTTAGAGTCAATAATAAATACTGTTCCCGGTATATTCATCTATCAACCCCAGAAAAATTACGGCAGAGAAAAGATACTCAGGATATCCAGGGGAGAATCCATAAATTTAAATAGTGAGATTGGAGGCTCTCAGAATGAATACCGGTGGTATAAAGACGGAAAATTGATACCCGGTTTTACTTCATCCGGTTTTTTCCTTAATCCGGAAAGACCATCTCAGTTCGGAAGGTATTATGTCAGCGTAAGCAATCCTCTGGTCCCGGAACTGCAAATCCAGACTAGAGGAATAAGAATTTATGAAAAGAAAGATCAGGAAACATTATATTACGGAGAACAGGGAGAAACCGTACCGGCGGTTATAACCGACAACAATTCTATATCTACATTCGAATATGATTCCTGTTCATCCATATCATTAAAGTTTTTTAACGGTAATGTCTCAGGCAGACCTGTTTCTGTTACAAGATTCAACGATTTATCGGAATCCCCCAATATACCTGAAACAGATACCACTTTGTATTACTTTAAGTTCACTGTGCCCTCTGTAAAATATCAAGTTGAAGTTTCACTTGTTTATACAGATGAAATGCTGGCGGCGAAATCTATCCGTGAAAGAGACCTGGCAATAAACTCATATGATTTTTCTGAGAATAAGTGGAGAACAGAACCGGGTATATTGGATACACTTAGCAACACTATTACAATAATAACCGATCATCTTTCCTTTCTAAACCTCGGTAAAGCTCAATCTCATGACAGCCGGTACTACGACAGAGATATAGTCTATCCGGAAGTATTTCGATTGATGCAGAATTATCCCAATCCATTTAATCCCAGTACTACTATCGAATTCTCGTTGAAGTATGATAGTTTTGTTGAACTCTCTGTTTTCAATATAACCGGAAGTGAAATAAGAAAATTAATATCCGAGAATTTTCCTGCCGGAAGGTATAAAATCTTATGGGATGGGAAGGACCGTTCTGGAATTCGGGTAAGTACAGGTGTGTACTTCTACAGGATGAGGTCCGGTGGAAAAACAATTACCAGAAAAATGATTCTGATTAAATAGTGGGGGAAATATGTTATTAAAACTTTTATCAATACCTTTGTTGTCATTAATGATATTGCAGCAGCCGCCTGCCGACCATTCGGTTAAGCATTATTACGTAATGAAAACACTTGAAGAGCTCATTGAGAGCAGTGATCATATAGTACAGACAAAGGTCGTGTCAAAGAGATGTTATATAAATCATAATTACAGGGATTATATATTTACAGATGAGCACATCGAAATAACAGATGTATATTACGGAGATCTAAAACCTGGTCAGGTAATAAAAAGAACCGTACTGGGAGGAACTTTAGACGGTATCACGACTTTCGCTGTCGGTTATCCTTATTTATATGTCGGAGAAAACGCATTTCTATTCCTGAGTAACAGGATGGATAATAATGTTGTAACGAACTATTATATAGTTTATTCTGCTCAGGGCAGATTCAGAACGAAATTTGATCCTGTAACCGGGAATAATGTTATCTATAGACAATACGATATGCCTGAGCTTGAAATACGAGAAAATGGTCATATTATAAATGTTGGCAGTGATAATCCCTATCCGCTGAAAGATTTTCTTGTATATATGAACGAGATTATTAATCCGGTATCCGAACCTGACCGGATACCGAGGTTTTTCAATCTCGGGCAGAATTATCCTAATCCTTTCAATCCCGTTACGCAGATCAATTACCATCTACCGCTTGCGGCTCGTGTCAGGCTTATAGTATATAACATCCTGGGACAGGAGGTGGAGAAGATAGTCGATTCTGAATTGCCTGCAGGTTATCATTCTGTTAAATGGGATGCTTCAAAAGTGTCCAGCGGAGTGTATATTTACAGGATAACAGCGGGTGGATTCACGGATACAAAGAAGATGCTTGTTTTGAAATAAAAATACATCCTCTCTTTGTTCTGCTCGGAGTGGATGCTTCTGCTAAAAGAAGATCTGCCTCTGGCGGAATCCCCCCTTTTTAAAGCAAAGATGATTCCGTAGGGAATATTCTTATTTAAATTTTGTATAATATTATGAGGCGCCGGTTAATATCGGTCTAACTACTACAGGTTGGTGTCATGAAAAAAAAACTATTTCAACTCGTTTTCAACACTTTTATTCTTCTTTTCATCGCAATTATCCCAGTTTATGGGCAATGGACAGAACTGAACAGTGGAGTATCTGCTGATCTGTCCGATATCTTTTTTATCAATTATACAACCGGCTGGGTTGTTGGTGATGAGGGAATTGTTTTACACACAGTTGATGGTGGGGCTTCCTGGGCTATTCAGGACACTCCCACAGATTCAGCATTATATCGAGTAGTGTTTACCGACGAAGATCATGGTTACATTATCAGCAAGCAGTATAGTGAAGATGGTTGGTTAACAAATGTTTTTCCTAACGAACATAATGCGGGAAGCAGTCGACTATTATTGACTACTGACGGTGGAAATAATTGGACAGTTGATAATCTTGGTGACAGCCTCCAATTATTAGGAATACATTTTCTGAATTCGGATACAGGATGGATATCCGGAAGAGATTCATACAATCTTATCCCGATTCTTTTTAAAACAGTGGATGCAGGTAATTCCTGGAACAAGATTTATGAGGGCTCCGTTTCAGGGATTTCATATTTTAATGACGTTGTATTTGTCGATAATGAAAATGGCTGGCTATTTGAAACTAAATATGATTCTGAAGACAATCCAACAATCATATTCAGGACATTTGATGGAGGTTTAACCTGGTCGGAAATAGGGCAGACCTCCGGACCTGCCTTCACCGCAACACTTATTGACCAGGATACTATGTGGGCATACGGCCATAACTACTCAGGAATTTCCTATGATGGCGGGATAAACTGGAATCAGATGGATAATTTCAACTCTATGTTCCCTCTATCGGGAACGGCAGGCTGGTTTGTACAGGGTTATGATATTAGCTATACGGATAATTCCGGGATATCTGGCCAGTATTTAACTCTTGCTACCGTAAATTCTATTTTTGCATTTGATAAAAATTTGTGCTGGGCGGTCGGAAGATATGGCAATATTATTAAATACTACAATGATGTAACTACATCTGTCATAAGTTCAACCCAGACTCCTCTAAATTTCAATCTCGGGCAGAATTATCCTAATCCTTTCAATCCCGAGACAAAGATCAACTATCATCTGCCTTTTGCTACACACGTTACATTAACCGTTTATAATATACTGGGACAGGAGGTGGAGAAGATAGTCGAATCTGAATTGCCTGCAGGTTATCATTCTGTTAAATGGGATGCTTCAAAAGTGTCCAGCGGAGTGTATATTTACAGGATAACAGCGGGCAGTTTCACGTATACTAAGAAGATGCTCGTTATGAAATAAATATACACCCCCATTAAATCCCATTTCAAAGCCGGAGTCTATTTTCTAATTACTCCTCTCAGAGGCGCAGATTAGGTTCAATCACCAACCTTAATGGGTAATAGTTTTATTACTCCCTCACGCCTGTGGTGAGAATGGCTCTTCGAGTGAAGAACAAAAGAGGGATGTCAAACTGAAAATCCATATCTAAAACTTTATACCTTATTGAACTGAGCAGATAAAGGCAGACGAAAAAATACGATTTTAAAACAAAATCGGCCTAATGATCAAAATAAAGTCCCGCATAACAGCGGGACTAAGAATAATCTATTTAATATTCGATCTATGCTCCGAGGAAGAGCGCTTTATCAGCTCTCTGGATAAGATGCCTGCAAAGGCTTCCGATGAACTTATCGAAAAATCCTTTCTTGGAATGCAGGCCCACCACTATCAGGTCTGCCCAATCGTGATGCTGCTCATCAATAACGCTTATTATCTTTCCGGGTGTATAGATCTTCTCGATCTTCTTAAAGTTATGAGCAACAAGATAATTTTCCGCCCGTTCAAGCACATGTTTACATTTTTCAAGGTCATCACCGGCATTAATAACCTTGATATTGCATATCTCAGGATCCAACCTTCTGCCGAACTGTCTGAGGGCTCTCGCCGCGGGAAGGCTTCCGTCAAATGCGATTAATACATTCATTTCTTTCCCGGTAATCGGGAAGTCCTCCGGCACTGCTATTCCCGGTGTTACGGTTTGCTCAAGGAGTTTATCGATCGTCTCTCCCGGTTCATCACTTGTTCCGAAATGAAAGAATGTTTTTAATCCCATAACGACAAGATCGTAGAGGATCGCATGGCTAACGATCTCTTCCGCCGGCTCACCTGATTCCTGCAAAACTCTGTGTTGAACATTTTCCGTCTTGCATTTTTCCTTGAACTTCGCAAGTACCTCTTCAAGAGTTTCATGAGCCGCTTTTTTCTTGTGCTCACGCAGCTCCTTGGCATACGCCGAGCCGCCCATGGGAACAGGACCTACTGAATTTTCAATTCCCGGTATATCAAGTACAGTTATAGCCGTCAATTCAGCGCCGTAATATCTTGCCATATAGCAGCCGGTCGCTATAGCGGAATCACAGTATTTCGAATTGTCAAGAGGGATCAATATTCTCTTTATCATATTATTACCCCGGTTGGTTTCGATGACAAAGTTTGGAGAGGCAAAATAGTAAAGAATAATCTAATTGACAAGAATTATTTGGTTGAATTGGGGAAAAACGATTAATGCAATTTGGTAATTATCTGCAGATGCATTTATTCCAGGTTGGTTTTACTATCGCTCATACTCTATACAGTTACTGCTTCAGAAATCCATTTCTTCACATCCCTCATTAATTCCCCCATCGAAGGGGGATCTTATCATTGTCGATCCAGGCTTAATAATTAAAATAAGATATAAGAATCCCTACTCATACTTCAGCGAACTCGAAGGATTGGCACGGGCGGCTTTTGCAGACTGAAAGCTGACGGTCAAAACTGCTATTATCAGGGCTGTCAATCCGGAAATAATAAACACGTACCATCCCAGCGATATCCTGTACGAGAAATCCTCCAGCCACTTCTGTGAATAGAAATACGCCGCAGGCCATGCTATGATGTTTGCTGCAGAAACCAGAATAATGAACTCTTTTGAAAGAAGTCTGATTATCGTGGGTACCGAAGCTCCAAGGACCTTGCGGATCCCTATCTCTTTTGTTTTCTGCTCAGCCATAAATGATGCCAGTCCGAATAAACCGAGACATGAAATGAAAATCGTAAAACCCGCAAATGAATTAATAATCTTTCCCGATCTTTCTTCAGTCCGGTACATCATATCATAATCATCATCGAGAAACCTGTAAGTGAAAGGAAATTCAGGGTTGAACTGTTTGTAGACATCTTCTATATAGCTTACAGTTTCCGAAATATTATCACCTTTAAGCCTTAGAAAAACGAACCTGTTGCGTCTTGGTATATTTAGATATATGTTTATCGGTCCTATCTCATTGTACAGCGGTTTGAAATTGAAATCCTTCATAACTCCGATGATCGTGACTATGCGCGTTCCCTGTGAGATAGTAGATCCGATGATATCCTCTTTTCCGATCATTTTTGCAAATGTTTCATTGATGACCATTTTTCCTGTACTATACGATGATTCTGACACTTTTTCTTTTGTGTAAAACTCACCCTTTACCATTTCGACTTTGAAAGTTTCGGCAAAGTCGTAATCCGTACTGAAATACGTTACCAGCGGTTCTATATTGGGATCCTTGCCTTCCCAGTTCCAACCGCCGCCATTCCAGTATACTCCCGCCGGGGAATGTGAAGTAACTGATGCTTTAAGAATATTCGGATTTTTATACAACTCCTCTTTGAAAGTATCCGATTGTTCTTTTAATGCTCCATTTACACGGATATATAATAAATGCTCTTTGTCGAATCCCAGATTTTTGTCCCTGATGAAATTCATCTGATCATAGACAACGAACGTCCGGATTATCAGGGTGATCGATAGAGCGAATTGAAGGATTACAAGTGCTTTCCTGAAGACCGTTCCTCTTCTCCCGGAAACAAGTGCACCTTTTATCGTGCTTACAGGTTTGAAAGAGGACATGAACAGCGCGGGATATGAACCTGCTGTCAATCCGGTTAATAGGGCAATTCCGATGAAGATGAGGATCAGCAACGGATTACCTGTCAGGTTCAGAGAAAGCGGTTTGCCTGTAAGGTCACTGAAACTCGGTAGTAACAGCAATACAATCAACAATGCCAGCAGGAGTGAAATAAATGATACTATAATCGATTCTCCGAAGAACTGTTTGATAATATCCCGTTTATAAGCCCCTGCAACCTTCCGCATTCCGATCTCTTTAGACCTGTTGCCAGACCTGGCTGTAGTAAGATTCATAAAATTGATGCACGCTATCAGCAATACGAAAACAGCTATCATCGAGAACATACGCACCTGGTCGATCCTGCCGTTACCCTGGCCTAACCAGTGAAGATACAGCTTTGAATAAGGCCTGATATGCAATTCACAATCATCTCCGTTCTGCTCTCTGTTTATCCTGTCAATGATCCTTTCGCCAAAATTCTCGACTTGTGTTCCTTTATTGAGCTGAATATATGTACGGAATGAAAGATTATACCATGTTCTTGTATAGTTTTTTCTACTGTGAAATTCCTCCAGAAAGATAAGCGGAACGTAGAAATCATGTCTGAACCTTGTATTGTGCGGATAGTTTTCCAATACTCCGGTTACGGTAAATGAATATTGATGATTTATTGATATTAACTTACCTATCGGATTTTCGCTGCCAAAATATTTTTCGGCCATTGATTCGGTCATAACTATCGAATGAGGATCAGTCAGAGCATTTTTGGTATCTCCCATCACAAAGGGGATGGTAAACAATGAGAACAATGCATTATCAGCTGCCTGTAATTCTTCATCATACTTATTATCACCATATGAAAGAACGACATTCAAGCTGCCATTGTTAAGTCTTGCCGAATTTATGACTTCCGGATAATCCTCTTTCAGGGCAGGTCCTACTGCAGGTGGTGTACCGGCCGTTCGCCATTTAGTATCACCCATATCATTAACAGTCCAGGCAATGAATATATCTTCCAGATTTTCGTGGAACATGTCATAATTCAATTCATCCTGAACCCATAACAGAATCATAATACAGCATGCCATACCTATGGCAAGTCCCGATATATTAATGAAAGAATATCCTTTGTGACGAGTCAGGTTTCTGAATGCAATTTTAAAGTAGTTTTTGAACATAGCAAAACCCCTGGTATAGATTGTCCTTAAGAATGGTAGAAAAGACCTTGTCAGATGGGAAAAGATCCAAAAATATGCCGCTATAGCACCTTTATCCCTTGTAATTTCAGAATAAGCCTCTTTAAGATCTTCGATAAAATAGCCCCTGTCAGCAGAATTCACGATCCTGCCGAAAAGCCATCTCACTATTACCGGTATCTCTTTCGATTTTCTTTCTTTATCCATTAGTCTTTAATATAGTCTCTGAAAAATCACTCCACATCTTATCCTGGATGGCCTTATTCTCCGCCAGTTCTTTTACTGCTTTTTCTGTCAGCTTATAATATTTGATCGCCTTTCCTCCTCGCGTAGGCATAGGATCACCCAGATACGTTTCAATGAATCCTTCTTTTTTGAGCCTGTCCAATGCCAGATATAGTGAACCGAAGGCCCAGTCCTTGTTGGTATTATTTATCAGCATTTCCCTGATATTCACAAGGTAAGCCCCTTCCCTGATGCTGAAAATTGCCAGGAGCAATAGCTCTTCCTGTTTTGTAAAAAATTTCATCTCTAACTCTTTTGACAAATAACTTTATAAATTATAAAGAAACTTATTAATATTAGACGTAAATTTCTTTATAAAGTTTAAAGAAATAAGAAAAAAACGACAAATACCGATTTGCAGGCAGAACACTTTAGTGAATATTAAGGAGTGATTCTCCGGAGTTTTTCGCCTTTGCGAACATTTCCGGGTACTTTTTCAGGTCGTCCTTTTCCATCAATCCGGGATAGAACTGCATATCGATCAATTCGATCCCAAGCGAGTAGAAAAGTCTGTTGTAGAATGATACCAGGATTTCTGTTTCATAGAATACATTAGTCTCTCCCAAAGGTGATACCACTAATCCCTTCTTACCTGAAACCAGGTGGGCATTATTCGTATGATGATAGAAATATAGCCTATCTATGAATGTCTTCATCAGGCCTGTAATTTCGCACCAGTATACCGGCGAGGCGAAAATAAGGATATCTGATTTTTCGATAGATCTCCTTAAGCCCGTCATATCATCATTCTGTGAACAGGCAGACTCGTCCCGGCATTTTGCACAGCCAATACAGTTTCCGATCTCCATATCTCTCAAGACTGCCTGCATTACCTCGCGGTCTTTTATGCCTTTTATCATTCCTGTAAGAATTCTGTCGGTGTTCCCGCCTTCACGGGTGGAACCGTTTATCATGAGAATGTTTTTGTCCACTATATCCATAAGAATAAAGATAAGAAATAAAATTGAAAACAGGTAATATTGTTTACTTCTTTTTCAGATAAATGTTTCCGTTGACTGTCCTGAGGTATATTCTGAATTTCCCGCCATTTATACTTCCCTTACCTGTTACGTATCTGCTCCTGACCCTTTGCTCTCCCGGTTTTCTTCCCCTGTGGCGCCAGGAGACTTCCCATTTTTCAGATTTTTCGATATCGAGATCAAAATCGCTCTCGATCTCAGGGATCACCCCTGAATCCCTGGTATACTCTACAGCTAAATCGACTTCCATAGAAATATCTTCCGGGAAAGTTAAATGAATATCTCCATTTAGTGATTCAAGACCTATCCTTCTACCCATTTTATCACCCGCAAATTCAATTTCCAGATCATCTGACAATCCAACTACAATCTCACCATCCAGTGTTACTGCCTCAATCCATGTCGAAAGATTATCAACAATGATATTACCTGTTAATATCTTTACCGATCCTATTGTCTCCCCGGTGGTGATTACCTTAGCAATACCATCAGATTTTTCAATATAACTATCTGTCATTCTTTGTCTAATAGTCTTTTCCGAACGTCTCTTAAGCTTTGTAACATTTCGACCTTCAGTCCAATTGTAGGCCGTTTTATTCTTACTTGTGAATTTCCAGCACTCATCACTGTCCTTAAATAACTCCACATTACTGTCATGGGAAAATGCAAAAAGTTTACCTCTCACGTTTCTGATCTCTAGATTTCCTCTTTTCGTTATGGCGTTTCCCGCAACTTCTGAATCCGATATTATAATATCACCTTTTCCGGTGTTGAGATCAACAGTGCCGTTAATCCCGGTTAAACTGAGATCTCCTGTTTCTGTCAATCCGGTAATCGATCCATTCACACCTTCGATATCCAAACTGCTGCCGGCTTGAATATTCAGATCAAAATTAACCGGTAAGCTTATGAAAAGTCTTCCTCTTCTCTTTTCTGATGATCCACCGCCGGAATAAGCATGATCAACAGTCATCCTCAATCCCCTGTCAGTTTTTTCAATCTTGATATCTTTGCTTGTAACTGTATTACTCAAAGATTCCGTACTTATAACTATTTCATCCTTCTGCCATCCCTCAATCTGTAAAGAGATATTCGATTTTGATATTACTTCGAGCAATCCGTAACCTGATGTATTATAGCGTTCTATAATCTTCTCCTGGGCGATGGCCTTTGAGCAGAGAATGCCCGTTAAAATCGATAAGACTATCCATTTTTTCATTTTAACCTCTATTATTTTATTATTCTGAGCGAAGTGTATTCACAGGATTCATCGAAGCTGCCCGTACAGCGTGAAAACATATTGTAGATCCCGCAATAATTGTAGCAGCCATTCCGGTAAGAACAAATATCCAGAAATCGATAGTGATTGTAAAAGCATAATTCTGCAGGAGTGTTCTTGCAATAAAAAATGATACCGGCCAGGCTGCAATATTTGCAAGTATGACCAGACCGATAAAATCTTTCGAAATCAATTTAATGATTCCCGTAACAGATGATCCCAGAACTTTCCTGATACTTATCTCTCGCGTCTTCCTGACTACGGACATCAACGAGACACCGAACAGTCCGGATGAAGCAATGATCACAGCGAAAAACGATGAATAATTTATAATACTGCTCCATCTTTGTTCCAGCGCATATTGACTCTGTATCTCCTCATCAAAGAAAGTATAAATGAAAGGAGTATCAGGAACGATCTGCATAAATCGATCCTTGATATCTGAAACGGCTTCAGCAGTATTCTCACCGTTTAACCGGACATAAATATACCCATACCCCTTTTCAGGGGCATACTCGAGATACAGGGGATATACCTCATAATGCAGCGAATGATAATTGAAGTCTTCCGTTACACCGATAATACTTTTCGATGTGAATGTATTATCTGATCCCTGATCATTGACGAAGACTTCTGAAAACTCAGTGCCTATTGAGTTGTTCAGGTCCAGCTTCTCGATAAAAGAACTGTTGACAATAACGTTTCTACCGGCTTCATTCTGTTCGCCCGGCGAAAAATTTCTGCCCGAAAGCAATTTAATCCCAAGCGTCTCGAAAAAATTCTCGTCGACATTTGTATAACTTATCAATACCTGATTGGAGGTTGTTCTAAGTTTTGGAAAGGTAGCCCCGAACACGGAAGAAGTAAGTTTGCTTCCGGAAAATCCTGTTCCCGTTACATTGCTTACCTGATTTATCCTTCCACTGAGATCTTCATAAAATCCACTGCTCTGCCTGAGATTTTCCGGGATCTCTTCCAATGAAATAACTATCATATTATCTGTATTGAATCCAAGATCCTTTCCCACGAGATACCTGTATTGGAGGAACATGAATACTGTGGATAATATTAAAATAACTGTTATGAAAAACTGAAGAAATATCAGAGACCTTGTAAAAAGATTTCTATTTGAAAATTTTAATTCATTTTTGAAGAGATCTACCGGTCTGAAACCTGAAAGGACAACTGCCGGATAACTCCCGGCGATAAATCCTGAAAACACCGTTATAGCGAGTATTACTACAACTGAAAACGGGCTGAAAAGATCTGAAGCTGAAAAGATTTTCTGGGTAAAATGGCTGAACGCGGGAAGAAAAAACAATGTTAATACAACGCCCGCGATCAAGGCTATAAAACTGATCAGGTATGATTCAAACCAGAATTGTTTATACAATTGCTTTCTCCTTGCTCCGAAAACCTTTCTCATTCCGATTTCCTTGATCCTGATAGATGATCTGCCTATTGCAAGATTCATGAAGTTAAAGCAGGCTATTAACAGGACTATCAGGGCTATGCCTGTTAATATATATGAATACCGGCTGCTGCTCGCTGATTCGAGTAAATAAGAATATCCGCCCTTGAGGTGAAAATCTGCGAACGGTTGGAGATGATATGTCGATTGAGCATCGCTATACTTCTCATTTAGATTGTTAGATATCCTTTCTTCAAGCTGCCTGTAACCTTCCGGATCGTTCACCTTAATAACTGCTCCAGCTGAGTTCTCTTTCCATTCATTAAGTTTATCTCCGTATAAACGTTCTATATTTATTATCAGGTCGAATTTGAGCCCGGAATTTGTTGGGAGTTCCTCAAGTATACCCGATATTATAAATTCATTCATTCTGTTTTCTGTACTGATTGTAATTGTTTTTCCCAGTGGATTCTCTTCAGCAAAATACTTTTCTGCAATCCTCCCTGTTATTATTACTGAGTTTATATCCTCAAGAGGCCGGTCATTAAGCTGCTGCGCCATGGGAAATGTAAATATATCGAAAAATTCCTGGGAAGAGGCAATTACTTTTTCTGAAAAGATTCTGTCATCTTTTCTGACCGGAGTTATAATTTTAACCACTCTGGTAGCAGAGATGATCTCGGGAAAATCTCTCTGGAGAACATCTGCGACTGGAAGCTGAGGAGGGAAATTGATCCTGTAAGCGCCTGCATCGATTACGGAATAGACTTCAAAAATTTTGTCGACATCCTGATGAAACCTCTCGAATTTCATCTCATCCCTGACAAAAAGGTAGATCAAAATACTGCATGCCAGACCGATAGACAAACCGAAAATATTGATTGCAGAATAGATTTTTTGTTTCATCAGGTTTCTTATTGCGATTTTTATGTAGTTTCCAAACATTGCCGTGCTCCTGTTGATGGTATCCCTGATAAATGTCGGGACCGAATTTGCAACGTGAAGCCAGTACCAAAGCCTGGCTTTATTAACACCCTTCCTGTCAGCCATCTCGTAATATTCTTCCTCGAAATCACCGGCTATCGAAAAATCAACTTCAGGATTTGAGAATAAACCGAGGATCCAGGTAGGTATTTTCGGTGGTTTTTTCAGCTTGCCTTCCAATTCCTACTTTTCCTCACTGAATATCATATCGGGTATTCCGTTCCAGAGAGTGTTCTGCAGCTCTTTTGCTTCTTTCAAAGCTGTCATTCCCTCTTTCGATACATTATAATAGATCTTTCTCCTGCCGCCCCTTTCAGCAGTAGCTTCACCAATGGTCTTTGATACATAACCCTTTTTAACCAGCTGTTCCAGTGAACTGTAAAGAGTTCCGTAGGTGTAGACCATATCCGTTTCTTCAGCAACCGATTGTCTTATTCTGACACCGTAAGCATTGTCTTTCAGCCTCCAGATCGCCAGTAAAAGTATCTGCTCATGAATTGTCAATACTTTCATACATGCCTCATTTTTTATTATTACGGATTTTCCGTATAAACATATATACTGATTTTCCGTAATAATGTTGCATATTTGTGTAAGCACAATAAGTAAAAATAAAAGTGCAAAATATTGCATCATTTTTGCAAAGGTTTCCGTATAGTCAGGTAAGAAAGAAATTGAGGTTGGTATATTGTAGGGATACATCATGAAGAAATATTTGTTAACTATACTGACCGTTTTAAGGCTTTTGATAGTCTTATAAATACAGGAGGTATATGATGTTTAAAGATGAAGATAAACACATATTAGAAAATTATTTCAGGATCGGCAGAAGAGCGCCGAAGAATCCGAAAATTGACGATAGAAAAAGAGAACCGCTCTTTCTGCAGGCAGCAGTTAGCGTTACACTGGTAATTGCTATTCTTTTTGCTTTCGGTTTTCAGAAATTCGAAAGTGAAGCGGTATTCACGGAAACGACTGAAGTTGTTTTGAAGGTCGAGAATATTCCCGAGACTGAGCAGATAAAGGCTCCACCTCCTCCGGCTGCACCAGCTGTCCCAATTGAATCAGAAGACGAGGAACTCCTTGACGATATAACGATCGATGAAACAGAAATCGATTTCATGGCGTTTGAGGAACTTCCGCCCCCGCCGAATATCGAAGAAGTTGACGCCGAAGAGATCCCGCCGTTCCTGCCGATAGAAAACCAGCCGAAACTAATCGGCGGGCTCGATGAGCTTTACAAAAAACTTGTTTATCCGGAGATCGCAATTAAGGCAGGGATCGAAGGCACTGTGGTGTTCAGAATACTGATCAGCAGGGAAGGTATACCGACCGAATTCGAGGTTGTAAAATCCCTTCATACGCTGTGTGACAATGCCGCAATGGATGCGCTAAAAACGATGAGGTTCATCCCGGCGAAGCAAAGAGATAAACCTGTACCCTACAGGATCATGCAGCCGATAAGGTTCAAGATCAACAAATAATCAGAATAACGTCTTGATATATAGATTCCCTTTCAGGAATACCGGTTGGATTTCCTGAAAGGGGTTTTTTTATCCGGCAATGTTGGTTTCCCCATTGTATTGAATGCCGCTATGGTTATCCGGTAAAGATATTCTATACAATATTCCCCCTTAATAAAGGGGGACTAAGGGGGTTGTCTATGTCGTCCATTTACTATTTAACTTAACGACTTTTCATATTGTTGATAGATAACACCGGTTATAAGCGTCGAGATTTCTCCATTACGTTCCCGCTGTTACGGGAAACTCCAATCGAAATGACAATTACCTTTAAAAACTGATGTAAAATTCTACATGTCTTTCAAAATTGGACAAAAGTAAAATTCCATTCTATTGTCATTTCGAGCGCAGCCTCAATTCTGCAACGCAGAAAGGGGCAAACCTAGAAATCTCAGAAATGAAACCTGAAATAAACATTGGTCTTCTGCTTCAGAACAAAATCTAAATAAAACGAACCAAGTATTAAATAAATTTGTTTTATTATAGTATATAATTTAACGGATTTTTAATTAAAAATTAATTCGTAATTAACACTGAATATGTAAATTCAGAACTGAAATTAAAAAATATGTAATTACATGAATAATAATTATAAGTTGTAACAGGAATAGTTATAGATATGCAGCAAGAAGAACCACATATTTTAGAGAAGCGATTCCGCGTTTCTAAGCGTCTGCCAAAACATCCGAGCATCGATGATAACAGGCGCGATTCAAATCATTTTCATTCTGCGGTCATCGTCTCTCTTTTAATAATGATCTCAACGACGTTTGCCTTTCAGAAGCAGGAAATTGAGCCGGCAGTATTCTCTGAGGTTGAAACCAGGATCGAAATTCAGGATATACCGGAAACCGAGCAGGTGAAAACACCGCCTCCTCCTGAAGCGCCCGCGGTCCCGATAGAATCTGAAGACGAGGAACTGCTGGATGATATTACAATCGATGAAACCGATATAGATTTTATGGAATTCGAAGAGCTTCCCCCGCCTCCGAATGTTGAAGAGTCGGACGAAGATGAAGTTCCGCCGTTTCTCCCGATACAGAACCAGCCGAAGCTGATCGGCGGACTGGCGAAGATCTATGAAATCCTGAAGTACCCGGAAATGGCTATCCAGGCAGGGATCGAGGGAACAGTCGCTATCCAGCTGCTGATTACAAAGGAAGGCGTGCCGACGGAATTCACGATATTGAAGTCACTGCACAAGGTATGTGATGAAGCGGCGGTCACTGCCTTGAAGCAGATGAGATACAAACCTGCTACCCAGCGAGAACAACCGGTACCTTACCGCATCGTCCAGACGATCAACTTCAAGCTGAAATAGCAGAATCTATCGGAACATTATATAAAAAAAGACCTCCGGTGTCTGTTCCCGGAGGTCTTTTTATTTAATAGGATCAACTTTTACTTGATCAATATCATCTTTCTGGCAGCCGTGAAATCACCTGCTGTGATCTTATAGATATAAGTTCCCGAAGCGATCTTAGATGCATCCCATTTCACAGAATGAAAACCTGCAGGTTTGTCTGAGCTGACAAGGTTTGCGATCTCCTGGCCTAAGACATTATAAACCTTCAATGTAACGAAAGATGCCTCTGGAAGGTTATATTTTACAGTCGTAACCGGGTTGAAAGGGTTCGGAAAGTTCTGCTCCAGTCCGAAATCATCCGGTACCAGCAATTCACTCTGTACCGGAACCTCCTTGTTCTGCGGTTCCGGCTCGGGAACGTCCGCACCCAGCAGCTTGAGATCGGTAACAGCAATATCTGCCATTGCGCAGTCCTTCTTAACCATTTCCTGAAGCAGGGCAATAGCTTCTTCCTCTCTGCCGAGGTCATTCTTCAGCATTATCGCTCTTCTATATACAAGATCGGCTACCTTTTCGAAATCCTTCCCGCTTGTGATCAGTTCGCAATAAAGCCTGTCTGCCTCTTTATATTGCCTGTCATTCTGCAGCCAGAACAGCAGATGCCTGTTTACATGGGGGAGCAGTCTGCTGCCGCTTTTGAAGGAGATTAAACTGTTTCTTAGATCCTTAAAATATCCAATACCCTTTTCAGCAGGATTCTCCTTTCTCATCAGCAGACCGGAAATATCGTTAAGGGAGAGCTTAGCCATTTTGTGCTCGGAATAATTATCAACGATCGTCTTGAACTTCGCCAAAGCTGCATCGATGTTATTGTCCTTCTTCAGCTGAACAGCCTGTGCGAAATGCTCTTTCGCGGCATTATCGAAAAAAGAACTCTGCTTGTAAAATGTACCAGGATTATAGTCTACCGCACCTGGACCTCCTAACACGGGAGCATTATTTACTGAATTGTACCAATAATTGTTCTCAGCATCCACTGTGTGACTTGAATTGTCATTATAAACATGATACTGATTTGTTATTCCGCTATTAATATCATTATACTCTTCTACGTCACCTTCACCCTGTAATTGATTATAGAAACAAAACTGAGTGTCATAACCTGAAATACTATTTTCTAAAATAGAACCCCGGATATTCATCGTAGAATAACCGCCGACTTCAACATTACTGACCTGAGAATCCCTTATATGATTATCAGGCCCGATATTACCCCAGGGTGGAGACGGGGCAGAAACGCTATAGATTCCTTTATAACAGTTATATATTGTATTATCCTCGGCAGACACACTATTTGCGGCTGTAAACTTAATACCGGTATCAGAACAATTATATATTGTGTTATCATCAATTTTAACATTTGATGCATTGTAGACTTCAATACCTTTTATACAATCTTTGATTTCATTATTATTAATTCTAGTGTTGTAAGCACCATAAAGGCGAATTCCAATTTCAGCATCTTCAATTTTACAATATTTTATATGATCTAAGATTGCGTTCTGTGTATTCCATAGTTTTATTCCTTTCCAAGTAACATCGCCTCGACCTTTAACTACATTTCCGTGAATATAGCAATCACCCCATATATTGAGAACTTTGTTTTCAACAACAATAATTTGTTTTGAAGATATTGTTATTTTTGCATTTGACTGCACATTCCAATCCCATTCAATCCCTACCGCAGTTGAAGGTGCAATAACTTGATCGTTTATTATTTTACCACCGTAAAGGAAAGATATCCCATCAATATCATCAGTATGAAGAGATCTATTCACAGTGGCACCATCTGTACTCATGATAGTACCATCAAATCCAGGATGACCTAAACCTATTTGATGACCAATTTCGTGTGCTGCAATTCTCTTGAAATTATATTGCCCCCAATAGGTTGTAAGCTCTTTGTTATATACTATATCACTGTCAGTAATTTCCCATGTCCCATTGTTATCATCATCGTTTGCTATAGGAATAGCACATGCAACCCACTTTAAGACACCACCTAAGTCTTCATGCAAATCATCATCATCTACACTCCAAGAATGAACATTATATCCATCTGTTGAATTTCTACCTCTTGTACTGGTTCCCGTTTTGCTAAATGCAATATCAGCAGTAGTTACTGCATCCCACATAGTATATGCATTTGTTATACCAGATTCCATTTCAGTCGATGAAATTGAAGTAGGAATTCTAGCCGTGTTAAATTCCCAAGCTATTGTAGGTGATGAACCGGGAAAACGTTTAGTTTGATATGTACCCATAGGAGATTCATTACTACTAGTGCTTATAAATTTTGCGGAGAATGAAACTTTTGCAGAAAGCACAAAAAATATTATTATCCAGAACAATTTCTTTTTCATTTTTACGTCTCCATAAATATGGTCAGTATTTTCGTTTTATTTAATAAAAAACTGAATCAGATCAATAAAGTCTTCTAAGAGAAATGAATCCGCAACTGAAATATTTATAGAATCGCCCCATTTTTTTAAGTTATTAGGTAAATTTGGTTTTGATCTAATTATCTTCATTTCTTTTGTTAGTGGATCTCTCATAGAATATGTCTTCTTGTTATTCTGCAAAATTAATGGTACCATAATCTTCTCTCTTTTTACTACTTCCACTTGAGTAAACTTGTCTTTTACTACTTTGAATTTACTCTCTGAGAAAGCTGCTAATGAAATTGATCTTCTAATAGAATTATCAGGATTTCTAACATTTATTCGACAAAGGAATAGTATTGCCTGTTCTCCTTCCTTAAATATTGGTATTGGTGTTGGAGCTTCCACAAGGATTGAAATACCTTGTTTTGCCCCACCTTCAAGAGTATTAAATTCAAATTCTTCATTAATATTGAATGAACCTTTATAAACTTCTAAAACTTTTACTCGGTTTACTTTCACCCTTTTGATATCTTTTATTTTAGATCTAACCGAAATGACTTCTGCTTTTATTATATCTGATGACATTATACATAGGTCATTTAATGGCATTAAATCTTCTTGTCCATATGAGTTTGGAATATTAGTGGTGCTAAATAACAACATTATGAATAAGCATAGATATTTTTTATATGAGCAATAGTTTTTCATGGATATTATCTCCTTTTAAGAAATTAAAACAACTAATCATTAACTTTTAAATAAATCCCATCTTTAACATAAGATACCGCTTATAATAACATTTATTCCGTTCAGGCAAAAACGCTTCTTTAGACGCATGAAGCCGGCTCCTTTCTCTTAAGGTCTATTGGTTATTAAATTGAGTTCATGTACATATATAACGCCTATGTACCATGAACTGACATTTTGATATTAATCAATGAAATCTGTAATCTGGATTATCCGACCCGGGAATGAATGTCTGCCCATTTTATCCTGTCTCCGGAATCCCAACGAATCCGGACCCTGTTTTATTCTGACCTTCCTGTCCCGCTTTCCTTTGCGGTGTTCCCGGTTGTTTTTGCAGGAACAGGCTCGAAACCTGCTCCAACTGTTAATAAGATATATATATATATTGAACTTATGTCAAGAAAAAAATTACTTGTTTTTTATTTTATGGAATATTATCAACAATTTATAAACACTTAACACCTTCAAAAACCGAAAAGAAAGGCTCAGGCAAGTTTGCAGGCGCCATGATATACGATATCTGTAAGCTTGCGTGTATTTTGATATTAGGATAAGATTTTACCCGTCGCAGGGGCGAGGTGCCCTCGCCCGGATAGGAAGATTGATTTAGTATGAAATGCCAGGGATTGAAATTTGTTTTTATTTCCTTTTTTTCCGATTGGAAACAAATAAAAGGGCGGGGAAACCCCGCCCCTACAGGAGAAAATTTTTTGAAGGAGCAGGTTTGAAACCTACTCCAACAGAATCTTAGCAACAAGTTCTCGCAACCGCGGAGAGAATTATAGATTATCACTCATATTTCAATGATGTAACCGGATTGGCGGAGGCCGCTTTCGCAGCCTGTATACCGACCGATATCAGCGCGGTTATTATAGCTATCGATCCCGCAAATACGAATACCATGAAACCTATATCAGCGCGGTATGCGAAATCCTGAAGCCATTTATTACCCGATATCCACGCAAGCGGCCATGCAGCGGCGTTCGCTATCAACACCAGGATAAGGAACTCACCGCATAACTGCCCCGTGATCTTGCTCTCGGATGCACCGAGTACCTTCCGGATTCCGATCTCGCGAGTCCTCTGCTGGGCTGTAAAGGATGCAAGCCCGAAAACACCGAGAGAGGCAATAATTATAGCAAGCCCAGAAAAATATTTCAACAACTCCGCAAGCCTGCCTTCAGTCCTGTATGCCCTGTCGATCTGATCATCGAGAAACCGGAAATCGAACGGGTATTCCGCTGCTATTTTATTCCACGCTGATTCCAGCGAATCGAGAGACTCGTTAATATCTCCTTCACCTACTCTGATAAGAATATACCGCATGGAGGTAGTCGGCGCCCAGAGCAGCACCTGGGGTTTAATAGTGTGTTTGACAGATACGTAGTGATAATTTTTCATTACTCCTATAACACTCCCGGTCCTGCCCTGGAACGAAAAGAATTTTCCTATCGGTGATCCCTCAACTCCCATCAGTTTTACAACTTCTTCATTGAGAATGAATCCTTCAGCCGTATCCGCCGGAAACTCTTTTGTAAATGATCTTCCTTCAAGCATTTCGATCTTCATTGTCTCTATAAAATCATAATTGATCCAATTCATACCTATGAGATAAGTTCTGTCCTGATCGATACCTTCCCATCTGGCTCCACCTGAATTTGCAGAGTTGCTTGACGGGAGCTGCCATGAACCTGAAACTCCCAGGATTTTCGGATCTTTCAGCCATTCCTGTTTCAAAATCTTGATCTTTGTGCCGACATCCCCTTTTACAGGGATATAGATCAGACTTTCCTTATCATATCCAATATCCTTGTTTCTCATATAATCAAGCTGATTGTATACTATCAGGGTACCTACTATAAGAAATATCGATAGTGTGAACTGGACCAGAACCATCCCTTTCCTGAACATAACACCTTTCAATCCTGATCGCATCTGCCCGCTGAGGACTTTGACAGGCTTGAAAGCCGAAAGCACAAATGAGGGATAGATTCCCGACAGGACACCCGTGACAAGCGCAGTTAATACCATTAGTCCGATGATCTTCCCGCGGACAAGCACACTAATAGGAATGTTCTTGCCTGAGAGATTGTTGAACACATCCATGGACAGAGCTACCATTAAAATGGCTGCTCCCAATGCAATCAGCGACATCAGCACCGACTCGCCGAAGAACTGGGTAACGATGTTGGATTTCAATGCACCTGATACTTTTCTCATCCCGATCTCTTTCGCCCGGTTGACCGATCTGGCTGTTGAAAGATTCATGAAATTTATACAGGCGATCAGCAGAACAAGTACAGCTATGACCGAGAAGATATAAACATATTGGATAGCTCCCATGGATTTTCCGAATCCTGAATAACCATGAAGATGTATATCTGTGTATGGCGCGAGAATGAGGTTGACTGATCCCCTCCTCCTCTGTTCATCAAACAGGGCATCTGCTTTACGGGAAGCTTCAGCGAAATCCGCACCTTCCTGAAGCTGAATAAATGTAAGAAGATAATTATTTCCCCAGTTTGTATTGATTAACTGATTAGATTCGGCAAATGCTGTAGGGATAAGCATATTGAATCCGGTATAGGAATTATCAGGGATATTTTCCAAAACTGCAGTTACAGTCAGATCGTAGGTGTTATTCAGATTAAGAATCTTGCCTACGGGCTCTTCACCCGGAAAGTATTTTTCTGCCATTTCTTCGGTTATAACTATCGAATTAGGATCATCCAGGGGGGCCCTGTGGTCGCCTTTAATTACCGGATAAGTGAACATCTGTAAACAAGAAGGATCGACAAAATATATCCAGTTATCATAAAATGCACTGTTCCCGTATCTGACAAGCATCTCGCCGGCCCATGTAAACCTTGCCGCATCAGCAACTTCCGGTATATTATCCTTTAATGCCGGCCCGAGAGGGAATGGTGTAACATTCACATGAAAAGTCTGTCCGGAGTAATCCTGGTCCTGCTCCACACGGTACAAAAGATCCGCATTCTCATGGTATTTGTCGTAACTCAGCTCATCCACAACCCACAGGGTAATGAGAACGCAGCATGCCATTCCCAGGGCAAGCCCGAATATATTTATGAATGAATAACCTTTGTGTCTCAGAATATTTCTAATAGAGATCTTTAGATAATTAATCAGCATTGCAATACTCCTCAAGGTTTTGTAAGAAAAAAATACGGGAACAGATCTCAATATCTGAACCATATACCAGAAAACTGCATGTATGGTCCCCTTTTCTTTCTTAATTACAGTAAACATTTCATCGAAATCACCAATCAGCGAATCGTGTTCCAGGCTGTCGACCAGTTTTTTAAGGATCATTCTGAGCACAGCCGGGCTTTTCTTTCTTGAATCTATCATTTTTATCTCAATAACATTAATCCGGACTTCCGCCCGATACAAATTCTGCAGCGCCATCCCAGAGAGCATCGCTGATCTTCTTTGCTCTCTCCAGCTCCTTTTTTCCCATTTCGGTAATTCTATAAAACTTCTTCCTCATCCCTCCTCTGACCGAAGTCGGCTCTCCCTTCCATGAAGAGAGCAGCCCCCTTTTTGTCATGCGGTCAAGGGTGAAATAAATGACCCCGATCGCCACTTTCTTACCGGTGATCTTTTCAAGATGGTTATATACTTTTATCCCGTAAGCTTCATCTCTGAAATTCACCACTGTCAGCAGTATCTGCTCTTCTAATTTTGTGATCATCTTGATTACTGTTTCCTATATAGATTAAAAAATCGTGATAAGGTTTAACTTTTTTTCACAAATTATGAAAAAATATACGCCGGGCAGCAGTTAGTTGTTTCACAATTTGTGAAAGAATATCAGTTCATCAATGAAATTATATTAATTTGATTTAAATATTTTTTCGGATTATATTGTCTTTCTGAGAAAAATTGGAAATCTGAATACAATGCTCAAGATCCTCATTGCTGAAAAGAATGATCTTTACCGCAGTGTTCTTAAGAACATATTCGTACAGATCCCGGAGACGTTCGTAGCCGGATCGGTATCCGACGGCAAGGAAGCGCTCAAAAAAGTCAAGGAGATCGATCCCGATATTATAACTATAGATGTCGATCTTCCTGTTATAAATGGTATAACTGTTCTGCGCCATATCAGAAAAAATTATCCACAAGTCCGCGCCATAATGATGAGTACGGGTTCCCGTCCTAATGCCAGGATTGCCATGGAGGCCCTATCCCACGGCGCAATGGATATTGTTTCACTTAAAGATTCCAGGGATATAAAACAAAACTTCGAGCACCTCCAGAACGACCTTACCAGAATAATTAAGGGATATACGAAAATATCAGGAATGGCCTTCGTGAGAACTCCGGTGACCGGCATGATCGATCTGCCTGAAAAGAATACTGCATCCAGGGGAGTTAAAATCCTGCCGAAAATCCCCGATAAACCGATTATTCTCAAATCCCGGATAGATATCGTGGTGATAGGGATCTCAACAGGCGGACCTCCTGCACTGCACAGGATAATTCCGACAGTACCATCAGACTTCAGGGTACCTGTCGTGATCGTCCAGCACATGCCCGAATCATTTACAAATATACTTGCAGAATCTTTGAATACAAAGAGCAGGCTGAAAGTAGTAGAGGCAAAGACAGGAGATGTACCTGTTCCGGGGACAGTGTACATTGCCCCCGGAGAAAAACAGCTGAAATTTATAAAAGACAGAAACTCATCAAAACCGGTGCTCATTACAACAGATGATCCGCCTGAGAATTTCTGTAAACCTGCAGCAGATTATCTGTTCAGATCTGTTGCCGATCTCTATGGTTCAAGGGCTCTCGGGGTAATTATGACCGGAATGGGAGGTGACGGTGCCAGGGGGCTGAAACTGATGAAAGCAAAAGGTTCAGCTGTGATAGCTCAGGATGAGGAAACCTGTGTCGTTTTCGGAATGCCGGGAGAAGCTGTAAAACTGGGTGTCGTGGATATAGTCCGCCCGCTGGATATGATCGTCCCCGAAATCATAAGGCTTGTCAATAAATCGTGGACTGATAAATAAATCCGGTTTTCATTTCCCGATATTGATCGGGCAGACCTGGTTCACGACCTGGTAGAAATTCTTGATATCGAGGGGTTTTGTGAGAAATCCCTTAACACCGAGTTTGCTAAGCTTGATGATTTTGTCTTTGGTCAGATAACCCGATAAAATTATGATCGGCAGAGATTCGTGATCCTTTTTCAGGATCTTCAGCACCTGCTCCCCATCAACACCCGACATCCTCAGATCCAGAAGGATCAGATCATATTTCGATTTATTGATCTTCCTTATCCCTTCCCTGCCGTCCTCCGCGGATTCGACCTTGAAATTCACCCTTCCCAGCAGATCCCCTACTGCATTGCGGGTCATTTCATCATCATCAACTATCAGCGCTTTATGCATAATACTTTACCTCTAAACATTTCATCAAAAGCTGACTAACAGATATAATCTAATGATTAAAATAATCCCGCGCAATGATTTTGTATTGCTACTTCTTTCTTCCGCTATTTGTGTCAAGATAGAATGAGCTAGACCAGATCCTTCCGATCCATATCCTCCCATCAGGTCTGGTTCTGGTTTCTTTATCGATATTAGTTGGGCCTTCATACCATAATTTACATTCATATTCTCCGGATTCGATACATTCATCAACTAATATAGTATATTCCCTTGTTATACTCTCTCCACTTTCAATTCGTGTAAACCATTCGAAATCCCAGGAATCATAAGGATCAGGGCTTTTTGAATAAATACTTCTTAATTGATAATCCTGTCCTTCCTGGAGATCAAGCCTCCTCATGCAAAGACCATTCGTATAATAAAAATAATACCCGCCCATTTTTACAGGATCAGGTACGTAAAGATCATCCTGATCATTATTTGATATTTTAACTGTATATTTTACAGCTGAAGTATCGGAATTTGACAGTACCACGACGTTTACCAGTTCAACTTTTAAACCGCCGCAATATTTTCCCGATCCGATCAATGCATTCTTTATACTTTCATCAAATCTTAGATCTGCTACATTGTCTGATTCCCAGGCAATTGATCTTTTGATATGAATAACATCTTCAGGATACATCGAGGACCATTCCATGCCTTCGATCCTGGGAATTGAATGGGGTATAGACGAAGAAGACAGATTTGACCAGAATGAACCTAAATAGCATTTTTCACCGTTCACCACCGGTATAAAGGGGGTACCGTTGTTATGAAGGAATTCATGCTCAAAGGATTCTTTATCTTTCTTCAGGTAAATACAGTGAGCTGAGTAATCATAAAATGCTATATCCTCCAGTGACAGCCAGGGTTCATTCTGCAGGATCATTGAATCCAAAGGATCGTCCTGTATATCAGATGTTTCTATTGTTTCATTTCGAAACAAATATAATCCGAACTCAGGCTGTTGATAAGCCGGATCTAACACCGGATCAGCACAATTTTGGATCAAAAACATGAAAACGAAAAATAGTAGATAAAAAAAATTTTTTGTCTTCATTTTACCCTCCTGATTAAATATTAAATACTTACCCGCAATGAATTTTAATCACACATTTACATTCTCCAGAGTCTCCTTAGCTGTTTCAAGAAAATCTTCAGGATCTTTCAGTAATAGTATTAATCCGCCGAATATCCAGCAGAATGCTGCATCCCCGAACCACAGCCAGGTCTGGAAACCGTAATAAAAGCCCCAGCCGAGACAGAACAGACCGAACGCCAGTAAGCCGTATCCCCCAAGAGATACCATTGCCGGGTATTTATATGGATCTCTCGCAAGAATGAAAAAAAACATCCCGATGAAACCGAATCCGGCAAAACCGAGACGAATGAAATATTTTTCTATCCCACGGAAACCTGCAATATCCCAGCCGGTGATCGAAATGAATTTACTCAGAAATTCCCAGGGAATTACAACAGCGATAAATGCGCAGAGTAAAGCGGCAGACAATATACCGAGTACCACCCTTAAACCATTCTTTGATCCGGTCATGACAGTCCCTCATGGATTAATTTAGCAGACCAACCTCAAACCGCCCGGAAAATATGGCGGCTTCTTTTTCTACAATTATAATAAAAAAATATTCCAACCATTTATGTCATTACATTAATTATCATAATCTGCTATTCCAAGTCATACTCGCGAAAGGGGGGATACAGAATATTAATTAACTGAAAAATGGATCCCCGCATTCGCGAGGATGACAGATAAAAAAAGACTTCTTACCTGCTAAATGGATTTACCCGGATACTGCCGTTTTATCCTATCCAAGGGCGACGTCAAGCACCATCATGACTGTGAAACCGAGCATCGTCGCAAGCGAGACAATGTCTATATGTTTCTCATCTCTCTGTGATTCGGGAATAAGCTGCTCAACGACCACAAAAATCATTGCGCCAGCAGCGAAACTCAACGCATAAGGAAGAACCTGGCGCATGGACAACACGAAGGCTGCGCCCAGCACACCGAATATCGGCTCTACAAAACCCGAGATCTGGCCGTAGAAGAAGCTCTTACCGCGGCTTTTGCCTTCTCTTCTCATAGGCATCGAAACTGCGGTGCCTTCCGGGAAATTCTGAATACCGATACCGATCGCGAGGGCTAACGCACCGCCAATTGTAGCCGACGGAACACCTGCGGCCACAGCACCAAAAGCAACCCCGACAGCAAGGCCTTCCGGAGCATTATGCAGTGTAACAGCGCTCACCAGGAGAGTTGTCCTTTTCCATGATGATGAGACACCCTCGGCCTTATCCATAGAGAAACCCGAATGAAGATGCGGCAGCATTTTATCGATCAGCCTCATGAAAATTCCGCCGCAGAGAAAACCGATCGCTGCAGGAATATACGGCATCGAGGTTGTCTCTTCCGCCATCTCTATAGCAGGAGCAAGCAGTGACCAGAAACTCGCCGCTATCATCACTCCAGCCGCAAAACCGAGCATAGAATCGAGCAGTTTCTGGTTCATTGTCTTTGTTGTAAATACTATTCCGGCACCGGCTGCCGTCATGAACCAAGTAAAACACGTTGCAAGAAATGCCTGCAGTACGGGGTGCAGACCGAGTAAATACGCTGTTAAACCTTCTTCCATTATATCGGCATCTCCATTTTATTTTTCCATATTGACATGTTGATCAAAAAAATCTTTTAAGCCATTGATGTAATGCTGGCCGGAAAGAAAAAATCCCTCGTTATGGGAACCGGCCAATTCAAGAAACATTTTTGGTTCTCCGGCGGTTTCAAATAGTTTCCGGCCGTGTTTGAAATTTATCAGCTCATCCTCCCTGCTGTGGATCACAAGAACAGGACAATTTACATTTTGTAAATATTCCCGGGTATTGAATTTAAACCGGGAGATCATCCTGACAGGCAGGAATGGATATACATCTCCGGCAATATCATTGACAGACGTAAACGCAGATTCTACAATCAATCCACCCGGGGTATGTTCTTTAGCAAGCCATGCCGCAATTGATCCTCCAAGGGATCTCCCGAAGTATATTATTTCCGACTGATCTATATTTTTAACTTCAACTAAATGCTTTAAAGCCGCTTCAGCGTCACTATATGTTCCTTTTTCTGAGATACTACCACTGCTCTGGCCGTATCCCCTGTAATCGAAAATAAGAACATCAAACCCAAGATCGTGAAAAATCCTTACCGATTCTATACGATGGGATATATTTCCCGCATTCCCATGGCAGAATAAAAGGGTACCGATACGACTCTCAGCCGGAATGAACCAACCATGCAGTCCTGTTCCATCGGAAGAAGAAAAATATACATCTTCAAAAGCCATCCCCAACTGTCCGGGAGTATAATCCAGGTCTTTTGATGGGAAGAAAAGGAATTTTGACTGCAGCAGAAGCATCAGGATCACGAGTAGAAGATATACAACTGCAACCACTATTGCAATGGATACAAGTTTTTGTCCTGCAAATCCTAACATAATTGTTTTCTGAGGTGTAACCGGAAAAAGGTAATAATTCCACATTGAAAAGAAAACGTATTTTTTACGTAATTTCCAAATATCTTGAAAAAACCGTTTTTCCTGTTTTATTTTTCAATTATTTATTGTTTATTTACTTACAGTTTAAGCCAGACAAAAATTTAGGGGAAAGCTATGCACAGATCAATCATACTTATTGTAATAATTTTACTCTCATCTACCGCATTTTTCAGCTGCGGTAAAACATACGACTATGTAATTCAAAACGGCAGTATTTATGACGGGACCGGCAATCCCTCTATTACGGCGGATATCGCCGTAAAGGATGGAAAAATCATTATGATCGGGGAGGTGGAGCCGGATGCTGAAAGGATCATAGATGCTACAGGTTTGTATATATCTCCCGGATTTATTGATATACATAATCATGCATTCTTCAGTGAGGATGAACTCTATGATCCCGGAGACATAGATATAGACTGGGATGAGGTTAAAGCTGTAAAAAATTACCTGACCCAGGGTGTAACGACAGTAGTATCAGGAAACTGTGGGGCAGGTAGTTACGAGATCAGGGATATGCTTCGCCATATGGAGAAAATCGGCATCGGTGTCAACGTTATCGAACTGGTCGGCCATGGCACTGTAAGAAATAAAGTCATGAAAATGGAGGATAGGGATCCCGATGAGGACGAACTCGAGGAAATGAAGGAACTTGTCGAAAAAGCCATGAAGGAAGGAGCTTTCGGGATCTCATCAGGGCTTTTCTATGCCCCGGGAAGTTATGCAAAGACAGAAGAGGTTATCGAACTTGCGAAAGTTGTGGCAGAATACGGCGGAATTTATGCAACGCATTTACGCGATGAAGGCGCTAACGGCACTATCGGGCTGCCGGAATCCGTCAGGGAAGCCGTCCGGATCGGGGAAGAAGCAGGGGTGCCTGTACAGATAGCGCATATTAAAGCCGCGGGAAAGGAAGCATGGGGACAGTCTAAGGAAGTTACTGAAATTATCGAGAACGCCAATTCAAGAGGTGTGAAGGTTTATGCCGACCAGTATCCGTATATGGCCGGCAGCACAAGCCTTTCTCCGATCGTCCTTCCGAGATGGATACAGGAAGGAGGAAGGGACAAAATGATAGACAGGTTTGATGACAGGGATCTGATCAGAAGGATTCGCCGGGATATTTACGAAAGAGTTGACCGTTACGGCGGGCCGGAAGCGATTGTGATTTCCTCTTTTAATGACAAAAAAGAATATGAAGGAAAGAACCTGAACGAAATAAGCGCGCTGATGGAACTGACTCCGGTCGATGCAGCAATAGAAATCCTCAGAGAGCACGATCCCGGTGTTATCATCTTCATGATGAAAGAAGAAGATGTAGAGACTTATATGCAGAAAACCTATACGATGACATGCTCGGACGGATCGAATCTGGAATTCAATTCCGGCCTCCCCCATCCGAGAAATTACGGAGCTTTTACCAGGAAGATCAGCCACTATGTACTGGAAAAAGGACTGATTACAATGGAACATGCGATTCGTGCGGCCACAGGGCTTCCTGCCGATATGCTCGGACTTACCGACCGCGGACTCATCAGGGAAGACTATGCAGCTGATATAGTAATCTTCGATCCGAATACCATACGGGATAGGGCAACATATACAAATCCCCACCAGTATAGCAAGGGAATCAAGTTTTTGTTCGTAAACGGCCAGCTTGTAATTGAAGATGATGTTTTTAACGAGACTCTTGCAGGAAAACCACTGCGTAAAAATGGAAAAGATATAAATTAAAGATGAACAGCCGGAAGATCGCAGTAATATCAGATATTCACGGAAACAGATGGGCTCTGGAGGCTGTCCTTGAGGATATTCAGGGCCGAAAAATCAGAAATATCATAAATCTGGGTGACAGTCTTTACGGACAGCTGGATCCGGTTGGTACTTTCGATATCCTGAAAAAGGAAGATATACCGTCTGTTTGCGGTAACCAGGACAGGGAGATTATTGAACCAGGAGAACTTAATCCGGATTCAGAATCAATTCAGTTCGTGAAGGAACAATTGACTGATGAACAGTTGAAATGGCTGGAAGCTCTGCAAACCGTTATTTACCCGTTCGAAGATATCTGCGCATTTCACGGCACACCGCAGAGCGACAGTGAATATCTTCTCGAGGCTGTAACTGATAAAGGTGTTGTAAGAAGAAGTGAAAATGAGCTTAAGGGTATCCTTTCGGGTATAGACCGGAAGCTGATACTGTGCGGGCACAGTCATTTACCTGGTTCGGCACAGCTTAAGGATGGTAGACTGATTATTAATCCGGGAAGTGTCGGACTGCAAGCTTACTCGGACGACACTCCTTATCCGCATGTCATGGAAACAGGAACTCCCCATGCAAGGTATTCTGTAGCCCATATGGACGGCGGAAATGCCGTAATCGAGCAGGTCACCGTACCTTATGATTGGGAAACAGCTTCAAAAACCGCTGAGAACAACGGAAGAAACGAATGGGCTCTCTGGCTGAAAACCGGCAGAGCGCTGGGATAAACTGGGGAGTTTATCATTCCTCAAAGAGGTTTTTCTTCGAATACATGTTTAGCGAGCTTCAGCAATTTCTCCAGTCTGATAGGCTTTTTGAAATAATAGTTAAATCCCGCCGCTTTGCACTCTTCTTTATTATAAAGTGGCCCGAAACCCGTAATAGCGGTCAAGACCGAAGTCAAGTTGCTTTTTCTTATTGTCTTGCAGAGCTCTATACCATTCATACCCGGCAGATCGATATCAATGAAAATCAGGTGACAGTAGGCCTGCTCCATTATAGGTATAGCCTCCTCGGCAGACTCTGCAACATAGATCTTGTACCCTGCATTTCCAAAAAACGATGCGAACATATTCCTGATTGTAAGATCATCATCGACGATCAGTATACTGTCTTCTAACACATCATTCTCCTGATTTAGTCATAGAAATCTTCATACATTTTCATATCATATTCTTGATTCAATATATTCTTCGATCCCTTTAAGTTTTTCTCTTGCGTCTATTTCGAGGTCAGAGCATTGTTTTCTCATATGCTCATTGAATTTATCATCCTTGATATCCTTCAGGTTTATCAGAACGTTATAAATGCCTCCCTTTACCCCTGTAAACGCTATTTGAGCCCCAACTCCGACGTCTGTTATGGAGTTTGGATTCCCATGCTTTGCAACAGTATCTGCTATTACTATTGCCTGCAGGCTCAACATTGCAGTCTTCATCGGAACGTAAACCGCTTCCTTCAATCCGTTCTGCTCGGCATCAAATTTTGCCTTCTTTTCCTCATCAGTTTTCGATGGAAGTCTGCGGGCATCCATATAAGCATTAAACGCATTTGTATCGTCATCGATTCCCTTGACCAGTGCGATTATGATTTTCTGACATTTCTCTGCAGCTTCATTTAATATTATATCAACATCGGAGCTACCTCTTTTATTTGCAGTGAGGTTGCTTACCATTGAAGAAAGTGAAGCTCCTAATGCTCCGGCAAGCGCAGCTATTGATCCACCGCCCGGAGCAGCTGATTCTCTCGATACTTCATCAACAAAATCATTCAGCTTCATCTCTACAAGAGCATCTTCAACATGGCTGGGGAGTCCAAGTACTCTTTCTTTGATATTAAACTCAGAGACATCATTCAATCCCAGAGATTGTACTGCCGTATTCAGGATATCTTTGACAGGTACTCCGGCAGACCGGTTCTGCTTTTTCAGGTAAAACATCCCCGATTCATATAAAGCCTGGTAAGGCACCATACCGACAATTTCACTACCGGTAACCACTATCCCCCGGTCTATCGCCAGTTTCCTTGCCTCTTCAAGGACATCATGCATTGAGGTAACCTTGTAGTTTGTCAGATTGATCGATATCTGGGCCCTGTCGTACTCCTTGACCATCCATCCTATCGACTTACAATAATCGAATTTACCCGGTATCTTTACAGAATTTCCCTCCGGATGCTCAGGATCAATATCATTAAGCTGAAATATCTCGACAAGATCGTATCCATGCTCATTCTTACAGTGATCAATAGTCTCTTTTATAGTTTTTCCGGTAAAATCGCATTTTCCACAAGGATAATCACCTTCTTTATATTTAAGTATATTCGTTCTCCAGAGATAAACCGGGTGATCCGGATGCGGCGATCTCGCTGATCTTCCCTTTTTCCGTAGCTCAAATGCAATATCCGTAGCAAATTTCGGTTCTCTTGTATTAAGGCTGATATTATATGCGATCAAAAACTCCCTTACTCCGATCACAGTGGCGCCTGCTCTTGCATTGAATTTTGCCGGTCCGAAATCAGGTTTCCATTTCGGATCTTTCAGCTTCGCCGCCAATGCCTCGTACTCTCCAGCACGTATTATTGCGAGATTCTCTCTGTCAGGGCTTTGCGCGGCTTTCTCATAGAGATAAACAGGGATTTTCAACTCTTCCCCGACTCTTTTTGCCACATCCTTCGAGATCTGTATACATTCCTCCTCTGAGACACCGTTAACGGGAATAAAAGGGCATACATCCGTTGCGCCCATCCTGGGGTGGGAACCCTGGTGTTTTGACATATCTATCAGTTCTGAGGCTTTTTTCATTGCCCTGAATGCGGCTTCTTTCGCTTCCTCCGGAGGGGCTACGAATGTTACTACCGTCCGGTTCATATCGGGGCCGGGATCGACATCCAGAAGCCTTACATTATCAACAGCCTCGATTACATCAGTGATCTGTTTGATCAAATTCTTATCCCTGCCTTCAGAGAAATTCGGAACGCACTCAACTAATTTGTCACTCATATCTTACTCCGCTGTGTTTTCGGAAACGATTACTGTTTAATCCGGACAGATTCTATCCCGGTCGGTAAATTTACAAAAAAAGTTAATCAAAAAAAAGTCAAACATCATCAACTTCAGGAAATCATTATCACCCGAGGTATCCGGTTGTTTTTTCCACTTTGTCTAGTATCTCACAGGATTTAACAAGCTTTTTCATCCTGTTATGCTCAACATATAGCGGACGATCCTCATCAAGATATTCTACGTATTTTCGAATAACTTGTTTTGCAGTTTCAACCCCTTTTCCGGTGTTAAAATCCCTCATGTCAAGAGCCTGTGCTGCTGCCATGAATTCTATTCCGAGTATACCGTAAGCATTATCCAGAATCTGATGGTTTTTCAAGGCCGTATTCATCCCCATTGACACGAAGTCCTCCTGGTCGGCCGCCGCCGGTATTGACATTGTAGATGCAGGAGCCGATAAAATTCTCTGCTCAGTTATCAGCATATCTGCCGTATACTGGCTAAGCATCATACCCGAGAACATTCCCGCCCCTTTAGTCAGAAACGGGGGAAGGCCGACACTCAATGCCGGATTAGTAAGCCTGTTGAGTCTCCGTTCGGATAATACACTGACCATAGTTATCGAAGCACCGGCATTTTCCATTGGAAGTGAGACAGGCGTTCCCTGGAAATTAGCGCCTGTCAGAGTAAGGTCTTCATCAGGGAAAAAAATAGGATTGTCGCCAACACCATTCAATTCTGTTTCAACCTGTGTTCTGGCAAATGCTATCGAATCATGCGCAGCACCTATAACCTGAGGAGTTGATCGCATTGAATAAGCATCCTGTACCTTAGTTTTGACTTTACCGGAAAGCAGATCGCTGCCCTCAATACATTTCATGATCGCTCCGGCAGACCTGACGGCTCCATTGAATCCGCGGACTTTATGGAGCCTCTCATCATATGGTTTCATATTAGCATACAGCGCCTCAAGAGACATAGCGCATGCGATCTCTGCCTGCTTTAGCCACCTGTTCATATCATAAAGCTGTATTGCGCTCATGGCCGTTAACAGATTTGAGCCATTTATCGTTGAAAGGCCGTCTCTGGCCTTAAGTCCCGGGATGGGTATCCCGGCTTGTTCCATTGCTGTCTTTCCCGGAAGCCTCTCTCCGTTAAGAAATGCTTCACCCTCTCCCATAAGAAGCAGGGCAATCTGGGACATCGGCGCCAGATCACCGCAGGCTCCTACAGAACCCTTTTCGCAAACTACAGGGGTTACACCTTTATTCAGCATATCAATCAGGGTTTGTGTGATCTCCGGCCTGCATCCGGACATACCGTGCGCATGAACATTTATCCGGCCTGCCATCGCTCCCCTGACGTACTCAACAGGCGCCGGATCGCCTATACCCGCAGAATGGTTATATATGAGGTATTTCTGGAATTCTTTGACCTGCTCATCCGTAAGGACCACTTCAGAAAATTCTCCTATCCCGGTATTTATGCCGTACATGATCTCACCAGCCTCGATCTTCTTCTCGATCACCTTTCGGCATTTCCTGATTCTGGTCAGAGAATCTTCATCAAGTTTCACCTTTTCATTATTTCTGGCAATTTGTACTATTTTATTTACCGTAAGCGATGAACCATTCAGTGTTATCGCCATCTCGTACCTCCTGCATCCAAGATACTATATAAATCGAAATACTGTTTAAAATCTGAAGTATAAATCGTTTAACCGGATTCCTACTTGTATTTCTCCGGAGAAAAATCCAGAGAATTCCTGATGTTGATCTCCGCAGTCGAAAATTCTTTTATATCAGTATAATAATATGCACCGGTATCTATATTTCTCTCTTTGATTGTTTTGATCAAATGATCTACTACAGGCGCTCTTTCTATTAACGGGCCGATAAAAAACATGAAAATCAGAACCGTCATGATACACCATGCAAGTTTCAGAATCTCTATTGTCTTTACTTTTAACACTTTTTCAGTCTCATTTATTCAATTATCAAATTTTAGCGAGAATATTTGGAAAAACGACATAGAATGCAATGTATGCCATCACCAGAGTAAGAATCAGGTTGAAAGACTGGCCGAAAAAATATAAAGTGAACGGCTTGCCGCCCTTGAAATGAGTTTTCAACTCGCGGAAATTTGTATCCAGCCCTATACTTACAAATGCAAGGCAGAAAAACCAACCGCGAAGCACACTTGAAAATCCCTTTATGGCACCGTTATCAATGAGCGTGAAGGAGACATCCGGGCCGAAAACCTGATATAATACCGAGAAAAGAACTGATGCCGAAACGAATCCGAGAATGAATTTTGGAAAGCGGTGCCAGATCTCAATCGCCCCGACCTTCTGTCCATGGTTCCTGTCTATCCTGGTGCTCCAGTAGATCGCCACAAAAAATGCGATAATGCCGATAAGGACATTTTGTATCATTTTAATAGTGGCAGATACATAAAGAGCCTTATCTCCCAGAAAAGCGCCGGCTGCTGCAACAGCTCCTGTTGCATCAATAGTTCCTCCCATCCAGGCGCCCCCGAGAACCTGTCCCATACCCATTACTTTGATAAATGGCGGCATCAATATCATCATCAGTGATGTAAAAATAAGCGACAGACCTACAGCTAAAGTCAGTTCTTCCTTTTTTGCCTTGCATGCAGAAGCAGTTGCTATTGCCGCCGATACACCGCAGACTGAATATGCCGCAGAAATAGTTACATTCAGTGTTTTCGAGGGTATTTTCAGTACTTTCTCACCAAAAATGAAACCTGAAATGAGCACAAGCGGTGTTACTCCCCAGGCCACGATCATACCCGGCATCCCGATAGCGATTATCTTTCCGAATAGAATCTCAGCCCCAAGAAGGACAAGACCGGTTTTTATATAGTATTCAGTCTGTACTGCTGTTTTTGCCCATTTCGGTGTTCCAATAGTGTTGCTTATAATCAGACCAAATAGTATTGCCCACGCAGCATATCCGATCCCAAGCTGTTTCATTGTGGCCTGGTTTGCTGCACCGTAAGCAAGAACTGCCACTATGAATATAAAAATAAAACCGGTTGTAAATTTCCTGAAAGAATACCCCATTACCTTCATCCCGGTTCCAAAGAAGATACCGAGGGAGAGCATCAGAATGATTAGATAACCTGTCTGGTTGTACGGCTTGATTTCTGCCTTCCTCTGTACGCTGTTAGTCTCCAGCCTGCTCAGCCTCCATTCACCGATTGCTTCTACCGCGGCATCGTTTAGAATCTGATTGCCGTATCCTGCTCCCTCAGCAACGTTTTCGGCTGCAACTGCTGCTGCCAGCAGTTCATTTTCCTTGACCTCAGCAGCCTCCAGATCATCTGCAGCACTCTCCCTTAATACCGCCGCATCTGTGTCACCAAGATACATTATCCTGGAAGGATCCGTTGTCCAGCCATGAGGTTTATTTAAAAATTTCTTGATCTTTTTTCCAATTTCTGAGCTGCTTGCCTTGAGACCTTCCTTTGTATCAACAGCCTTGTACCACGCTGTTGTCTTAAATGGCGCTCTATCCGATTCTGATGTTAGAATCATATTTGATTCAGTGATCCGGTCCTCCAAATCTTCCGGGCCCTGTGGAAAGAATAATACCATACTTATGATCAGTAATATCAATCCGAGCCAGATAGACCAGTAATCCTCATGCAGCCAGAGTTCTGAGAATCTACTTTTAACAGGTTGATACTCTTTATAGGATTCCTTGTTTATTTCACTCATTCTGGTCTCTACCGGATTGACAAAACATTCTTTTCAATAAATGTGTATTTCTTTGAGATAGAATAAAAATTGTAAGTTAAGAGAACAATAATTAAGAATTGCGGCTTGAATAAAACAAAATATTAAATAATTTATCAAACGTCAAGGCTTTTACTATGGAACTAAAATATGCCAAAAACATAGCTGAATTCTATTTGATCTCACCTTAAAACTTCTAATTGCCGTTTTCTTCTTTATTTTGCCTCTTTTAATTCTTATTTTGGATTTTCTGTCATTAACTCTATAGTGTAAATCAGACTTTGAAATAATATATATCAAAAGGAGTATCTCAATGCGCCCGAAAGTTAAATTTCTCACTGAACAACTCATAATGGACATTTTAGCTGAGGCATTTGAGATCTTATGCAAACTGGGTGTAGAGCTTCATAATAAAAGTGTTCTGGAGATGCTCTCCGATCATGGATGCAATGTCGATATGGGAAAAATGCATGTGAATTTCACCGAAGAGGTGATAAACAAGGCTCTAAAATCGGCTGAGGGTGAATTTAAATTATATGATATACATGGGAACCAGACACATGATTTCTCAGGAGATAATGTCCACTTTACCCCGGGATCAGCAGCACTGAATATCCTCGATCATGAAACGAAAAAACTTAGAAAACCGCTGACTCAGGATTATATAGATTATGCGAAAATATTGAATCAGCTTCCCTATATAGCATCCCAGAGTACAGCATTCATACCATCTGATGTTGCAGCGCAGATATCCGATAGTTATAGAATGTTCCTGAGTCTCCTATACTGCGAAAAGCCTGTTGTCACAGGCACCTTTACAATCGAGTCTTTCGAGGTAATGAAGGATTTTCAGCTTGCCGTCAGGGGTTCCGAAAAAGCTTTGAAAGAAAAACCTTTGGCAATATTTTCCTGCTGTCCGACCTCACCTTTAAAATTCAGTGATGTTACCTCGCAGAATGTTGTCGACTGCGCAAAATACGGAATCCCGGTCGAATTCATCTCCATGCCGCTATCAGGTTTCATGGCTCCTGTAACTCTGACCGGGACAGTCATTCAGCATACCGCTGAGACTCTAAGCGGAATCGTGATAAGCCAGTTGACAAATCCGGGCGCACCGATGCTGTACGGCGGTTCTCCTGCGATTTTTGATGTCCGATACGAAACAACACCTATGGGGGCTATAGAGACAATGATGATAGACTGTGCAAATAACGAGATTGGAAAATATCTCGGGCTTCCTACTCAGGCATATATTTCATTGAGTGATTCAAAACAACTCGATGCACAGGCAGGTCTGGAAACAGGAATAGGCGCTACACTTGCTGCTCTTGCAGGAATAAATAACCTCTCAGGGCCGGGTATGCTTGATTTCGAAAGCTGCCAGAGCCTCGAGAAGCTGATCGTCGATAACGAGATCTGCGGTATGACACTAAGGCTTGTTCAGGGAATTGAACCAAAAGAGGATTTTCCATCACTGCCGCATTTCGAAGAGCTGCTGCAGGAACAGCATCTCTTGATTTCAAAGCATTCAAGAAAGTACCTTCGGGATGAGCATTATTTCCCCGGAACGGTTATCGACAGGGCAAACAGGGCGAGATGGCAGGAAGAAGGTGCATTGTTCCTGGAAGACAGAGCAAATAATGAGGTGAAAAGGCTTATTTCTGAATATACTCCGTCGGAAATATCCGATGATATTAGGAATGAACTGGTCAAACTGATGGAGGCAGAAGCAAAGAGATATGGCCAGGATACACTCCCGGAAAGGTTATAAATTGAAGCAGATCATTGATTTTAAGATAGCGGAAATAAATCCTGACGGCAGGGATGTTCTTCTGCATCAGGGTATTCCGAAAGGTGTAGAAGTACCTGAGAGGATAAGAGTACTTCTGGCTGAAGGTGTCGACATATTCAGGAGAACCGCTCAGCCAAAAGGTGTTATTGAAGAAGTATCCCTGAATCAGTTTGAAAACACTTTTGTTGGTGAAGGAAAGAACATTAGAGATGTAATTCTCGAAAGAATATATCCGAAATCTGATCATTTGGCGCTTTACGTTCTGACAATGGGAGAAGATGTCAGCTCCCGGATTGAGAAGATGTTCAATGAGGGAGATTATGCACTTGGCTCGATGCTGGATGCCGTAGCCTCACTTGCTGCGGATAAGGCTTCTGAGGTCTTTGAGGAGTTTTATCGCGATTATCTCGACAGTGAAGAAAAGCTTAACCCGGGTGAATTCGTACTCAGCTACAGCCCCGGGTACTGCGGGTGGCATATAAGCGGCCAGAAAAAACTGTTCGATCGCCTGAAACCCGGGCTGATAGGAGTAACTCTTAACGATAGTTATCTAATGACGCCCCTGAAATCTGTTTCCGGTGTTCTCGTAGGGGGAAACAAAGAAATACATATATTTGACAATAATTTCGAATACTGTAAAGAATGTAAACACGAATCTTGTTTAGATAGAATGAAAAGGATCCAGACAATTTAAACTACAGGATAAATGCTATGGAATTATTAGACCGGATTTCATCTACACTGCAAAAGGGTGAAGACGAACAGGTAGCCGAATTGACAAAACAGGCTATAGACGAAAATATCCCTGCACAGGATATCCTTGATAACGGCCTGATCGCAGGAATGAACGTAATCGGAGAACAGTTCAGGAAACACGAGATATTCCTGCCGGAAGTTTTACTTGCTGCTAAAGCTATGTATGCCGGTATGGACCTCCTGAAACCGCTTTTCATCAAGGAAAAAGTTCCTACACAGGGTAAAGTCGTTATCGGTACTGTTCACGGTGACCTGCACGATCTCGGGAAAAACCTTGTTGGTATAATGCTGAAAGGCGCAGGTTTTGATGTGATCGATCTCGGTAAGGATGTCCCGGCAGAAAAATTTGTTGAAGCGGCAAAAACCGAAGATGCCGGAGTGATTGGAATGTCTGCGCTGCTGACAACTACAATGCCCGTTATGAAAAAAGTTGTTGAACTCCTTAAGGAGAACGGACTCGAGGACGCAGTTAAAACCATTATAGGTGGTGCGCCAGCATCAGAAGACTTCGCCGATGAGATAGGTGTAAATGCTTACGGATTCGATGCGGGTAAAGCTGTAGAACTGGTTAAGGAATTGACAGGGAAAAAGTAGATATGAAAGAATACAGCTTTCTGAAGGAATTAAAAGAAAGAAAAATCCTGCTGTCGGAAGGCGGATTCGGCTCAATGCTTATCCAGAGAGGTTTGCAGCCTGGTGATTGCCCGGATATGCTGAACATAAGCAAACCAGACTGGATCAGGGATATTGCCAGGCAGTATCTCGATGCCGGGGCTGAGATTATCCATGCATTTGTTTTCGGTGCTTCACCTATGAAACTATCCGATTTCGGATTATCGGACAGGACTGAAGAGATCAACCGGGCAGGTATGAAAATTATAAAGGAAGTCGTCGGTAATAAGGCATTCATTTCTGCTTCTGTAGGTCCATCAGGTAAGATCCTTAAACCTTACGGGGATGCAGATCCGGATGATCTTTATCAAGGATACCTTGAGCAGTGCAGTATAATTGTCGAAGAAGGAGCTGATCTTCTCAGCTTTGAAACATTTACAGACCTGAATGAAATAACGATTGGAATTAAAGCCGCCCGGGAAATCAGTATAAACATACCTATAATCGCAACTATGACATTTGATGAAACTCCTCGTGGTTTTTATACAATTATGGGTACCACGATCGGTCAGGCTGTAGAAGGATTATCAGGAGCGGGCGCTGATATTGTCGGATCCAACTGCGGGAACGGCCTTGAAAAGATGGTGAAGATCGGAAAGGAATTCAAAAATGCCACCTCTATACCGGTGATCATCCAGTCAAATGCCGGTATCCCCGAAACAAAGGGGGGAGAACTTTATTATTCTGAATCACCGGATTTCTTTGAAGAGCTGATGCCGGAACTTATTGAATGTGGTGTCGAGATAATCGGCGGTTGCTGCGGTACCACACCGGAACATATTCAAAAAATGAGGAATCTTATAGATAGCAGAAAATAAATTCTTCTAATTACAAACCTGAAAATCAGGAGCAATGAAATGAAAACAAGGGGATTTTTCAGATCAATCTCTGAATCTGTTTTTATTAGTAGACCTGCATTCAGGTCATCTTACTCAATTGTTCTATTATTATATTTAATATCCATTATCTCAGGATGTTCATCTTCAGATAACAGTCTTTATCTCGGGCAGGTAACTCCCGGTATGAATGTCGAGGTTTTCGCTCCGGGTATTGTCTCTACCGATCAATATAAAGAATTCAACTGCACAATATCTCCTGACGGAACCGAATTCTATTTCACACGTGTTGATCCATCGACTATGAAATTTCGCATTATGTGCTGCAGCGTAACTGACGGTGTACTTTCCTTGCCTCAATCACCCGGTTTCGCTTTCGACTGTAATGAAACATCACCAAGCCTGTCGATTGATGGAAAACGGTTGTACTATGCTTCGATGAGGCCAAGGCCAGGAGGAACAGCAGTTAGCGGAAACTTCAATAACTGGAGAGTTACCAGAGGGGCTGACGGATGGGGTGAGGCGGAATTGTTGAATCCGCCGGTAAGCCTTTATCTACCGGTTTATATGTCCTTCGCAAAATCCGGGACACTATATTTCGAAGGGCTCGCTCAAAGCGGAATAATGTACTCAGAATTCGCAAATGAAGTGTATACTCAACCAAGAAACCTTCCTGAAGAGATAAACTATCTCAAAAATGTTGCGCATCCTGCCATTGCACCTGATGAAAGCTACATAATTGTCGACGCCTATGATGAAAAAAATGAACTTTCATACTTATATATCAGCTTTAGGAAAAGTGACGGTTCATGGACAAAAGCAGTGAGTCTGAGGAGTACTATAAAAGCAGCGGATTCCGATGTTCACGCAATTCCTAAGCTGACACCTGATGGTAAATACCTTTTCTTCGAGCGATATGAAGATCCGTTTGAATCTGATATTTGCTGGATAAGTACTGAAGTTTTAAAGGGGCTCGCTTCTACCCAGCTGAATAAATAGCATGAATCAAGCATTGTGTTATTATTTCGTGATATCGAAATACTTCATGAAGTTTGCACCGTAGATCGCCATCGTGATAGCCTGGGGAAGCATTTTAGGTTTTCTTATGAGCGTCCAAAACATGAGCTTCCAGAAATGCCTTCTCACACCCTTTCGTAAACCGAGTTTATAAAATGACATCGTCAGGGCTCGAATATATCCTTTCGGCAGCCTGAATTTTTTTCGTCTACCGGATTTGTAATTCTTCAGAAAGGTTTTAACCCTTTTGTAGTATACCTCGGGTTTATAAATTTCTTTTATGAGCCTTCGGTAACCTTCTATCAATGTCTGTCTGTCCATCTTGGGCAGGAAATTCATCGAGCAATCAGTATTATCCCCGGATGTGTCATCACATATCCGGTTTTCTTCTTTCAGTCTCTTGTATAGTTTAGTTCCCGGAAGAGCATTCAATAATCCAACCATCGAAGTTACTATACCGCTGTCATTTATAAAATTGCTTACCCGGGAAAAAATATCTTTTTTATCGTTATCGAAACCGATAATGAAACCGCCCTGAACCTGCAGTCCGGAATTCTGGAGCTTTTTAACATTGGTAATAAGATCTCTTCCCACGTTATGATTTTTGCCACACTCCTGAAGACTAGTCTCATCGGGAGTCTCTATCCCAACAAAAACCGTTTCAAATCCTGCCTCTATCATGTTATTAAGAAGGCTGTCATCGTCTGCAAGGTTTATCGATGTCTGTGTTTGAAATGTAAACGGGAATTTCTTTTTCTTCATCCATTTCACCAACTCGGGCATTAAGTCATTTTTTAGCATTCTCTTATTGCCAATAAAGTTATCGTCGACAAAGAATATATTCCCCCTCCATCCTTTATTATATAGAAAATCAAGCTCCTCGATCATCTTCACAGCTGATTTTACACGCGGTTTTCGTCCGTAGAGAACCGTAATATCGCAGAATTCACAGTCATAAGGGCAACCTCGTGAATACTGAACACACATGGTTACATAATTCTTGAAATCTATCAGATCCCATCTGGGTATCGGAGTATCTGCCACATCTGCAAAGCTGCATGTTTCATAGATCCTTTTTGCATCTCCTCTGTTCAGATCGGAAATAAATTCAGGCATTGTGAGCTCAGCCTCATTCAATACGAGATGATCAACTTCAGGAAAACACTCCTTTTCTGAAGTGAATAGCGGTCCTCCAGCTACGATCTTCCTGTTAAGCTCTCTGCATTTTTTAATTATTGCATTTACAGACACCCTCTGGACGCTCATCGCACCGATAAATACAATATCGGCCCATTTGATATCTTCACATTTTAGAGGAGCAACATTAAGATCGATCAGCTTCAACTCCCACTCTTCAGGCAAAAGTGACGCAACGGTAAGAAGACCCATTGGCGGCAGCGCTGCTTTCTTGCCTATGAATCTCAATGCATAGGAAAAGCTCCAGAATGTGTGCGGATATTGCGGATAAACAAGCAGTACTTTCATAACAAACTTTCATTAATAACCGGATACTCTATGTTCCGATAGATGATATAAATAATAATTAGAAATAGCAGAAACTCAATATACTTAATTAATATCAAATAAGTATTAAAAAAAAGCAATTAGATATCTATCCGGAATTATTTTTGACATGCTGTACCTTGAAATTCAGATAGGTGAATATCAGGCTTCCGAGACCGAGAAGAAGATAGAATGTAAGGAATCTCCATAATACAGTTATAATTCCAAGTATATCAAAAGGGATGATCGTCTTATGAAGAAAGAAAAAAGCCGCCTCCGCTCCTACAGCTCCACCGGGAGTTGGAACAAAAGTTGCAAGTGTAAAGGCAATCCATTGAAGGAAAAAGAACGTAACCGGATGTATCGGTAGATTGCAGCATGCAATTAGCGCGGAAATTACAGAATACCTGCATATCCACTGAATTGCCGTAAAAGAAAGTGTGATAAGTAATATTGATTTACCCCTCCGGGCTATAACCTTGTATACCGAAATAAAATCACTGTATACCCGCCTGAACTTGATTATAACGGACTGGACAAATGTTGATTCAGAGAAATTTACAGGCTTCCCTTTCACTATAATAAACACAATTGCCCCTATTAACAGAACAGAGGTAAGAAATATCAGCGGAAATTCAATGAACGATAAATTTATCTGGTAAAACAGTTTTCTAACTGTGGAAAATTGTAGGATAGTCGAAGTAAATAGAGCTGTCGGAAGCGCAAACACAAAGAAAATTCCATCCTCAAATGTATTCAGACTCATCAATGATGCCGCTTTTCCCGGTTTAACCCCCTTCTGGATCAGAATACCCAGTTTTACATATCCTCCTCCGATCGCTGTCGGGCTAATAGATGATCCGAGTTCAGTACCGATAACGATCCTTAACACTTCGATGAAACTCAGATTAAGGTCAAAGAATTTAGACCATAGAAAGAGTCTTATTGTATTTGTGATCCAGGGAACGAGGCTGAGAAAGACAGCGAGAATCAGCATATACGGGCTGAAATTAGACAAGATATCCAAAACATTCTTGCCGGATGAAATGAATCCGAATCCTATATTGCCGATAATCCCGATCGGTATGATAAACAGTAAATATTTAAAAAGCCTGTCTATAGATTTTTTATTCTTCTTCATTCAGCAATTTCTTGTAGATTGAATACAGATCGGTGAACGTCTTTTCCCAGGAGTAATTCGATTCAACAAGCTTTCGGGCATTTAGACCTTTTGCAACATGCCCGTTATATGAGAGATTCAATATATTCATTGCCATATCCATAACGGAATCCACCTGGCAGAGAACTCCCGTGGTATCGTCTACACGCTCAAGCAAAGCTCCTGACCGGACGCCAAGAACCGGCAGCCCGCAGGCCTGGGCTTCAAGAACTGACAGCCCGAAAGTCTCGTATGGCCCTGCAGTAATATAAATATCAGACGATGCAAGCATCATTGCAAGGTTTTCTCGGTCATTTTCATAAGGCATAAGTTTTATTTTATCATTTTTTCTGCAGTATTCTTCCGTTAATCCTCTTAAAGGGCCGTCACCCACAAAAAGCAGCCGGGCATTCAGATTATCCGAGATCATCACAAAGGCTTTTAGAATCAGATCAATCCGTTTTTCATTATCCAGTCTCCCTGAATAGATCAACAACTTGTCTCCATTCTGTATTCCTAGACTGTTCCTGAATTCAACATTCCTTTTAGCCGGATGAAACAACTCTGAATCAATGCCCAGTGAAACATTCTTTATCTTCTCGATCCCGATCCTTCTGAGTTTATCATAAATCCGGGTTGTGGAGGAAACAGTCATGTCAAATCTGTTGTAGATGAATTTCGCATAGTTTTCTGTTAAGGAAATCATTTTTTTCAGGATCGTGCTGTTCACATGGTTTTTAAGAGGTATCTCAACATAAGCTTTTGGAAAATCTGTATGATAAAACCCAACGAGTTTACAGGGATATTTTTTTCTATGGAGAAATCCTGCATATGGCAGGAGGTATGCACTGCCGAATTCAATAATATCCGGCTTTTCCTTATTAAAAAGTGACAGGACTTTCTTCAGATTCAGGATAAACCTGTAAGGCTCACAGCCAGGTATCGGTATTGACTCAACTGTATATCTAACCGAATTTTCCCTCTGATCAATCCGGTCTTCCTCTCCTGGAATAATAAGTATATGTTCATCTTCACCGGTCCTGTTGATAAAATTAATCTTTTCATGAAGATAGGTCTTTATGCCTCCGCTTCTTGGAGTATAACTCTGCGTAATATCGCATATTTTCATATAAGGCCTGCCTTAGATTATACTGCATTTACCGAATCAAATTTATCAGTAACGTTTTTTGTCTCGTCAGGATTTTTGGATATTATACGTCTGACAGCCTCATTAATATTAAAATGTTTTCCGTTTTCATTTAATAATTGATCATTCAGGGAAACACCCTGTTTAAACATTTTCAGTTTTGAGTTGCTGATACCCCGTTCACATAACAGGTCAAAATATTCTTTATCAGGTACCAAAACCTCATCAAAGGAAGAATACAACCACTTTTCTGCCGATCTGAGAAAAACCGATAATCCCTCGTTACCGATAATTTCATCTGCCGGGCCCATAAAATCTATATGATAGACTCCTATGCATTTTATATCCAACAGCTTTGATGCAAGAAGGCCCAGCATACCTACCGGACCGGGAGTCGAAATATAAATCATGTCGGGTTCATATTCATCGATGATCTTTATCGCATCGAGAATTGAAGGGATCTTCATCTTGAACTGCTCATAATAGGGCAGGTTAAACTCATGAATATGTTTGATATCCATTACATTGGGTGGAAGTCCTTCTTTGTTTTCATCTTCACATAAAGACGTAGCTAATGTAATATCGAGATGTTTCTCTTTCGCCAGCCATCCTATATTCTTCAGGGTATCGCTGACACCGTTAATATCTGCCAGAGTATCTGTGAACCAGAGTATCTTTCTTTTCTTATCACTTATTTCACCTAAGTAATTCGCTTCGAGATGCTTTATCAGCTCTCTTCCTCTGTACAGGTGGAAAAATGTTGAGAAAAATGGCGCCGAAAGAAAGAATGCCGGCAAAGCTGATGAAATATTCTTAACGAGGTTGAAAATATCACCCTTTGTAATATCCTTTTCAAAAGTGCTGAAAAACATTTTCATAAGATCATCTGCAATTACGGTGATCTTATCATACAAAATATCAAACTTATCCTCAATTCTGATCTTTCCATTCTTTTTGAAAGTCTCCAGTATATCGATAAGCGCCTCGTTTGCCATGCTGCCGTTCTTCTTCGATAGGGACTTGGGGATCGAGATCTTTGCCAGGTTGATCAGGCTGAGAGATTTATTCTCGAAAATAGACTCCGTTATCTCGGACATGATCGACTTAGGAATCCTGGATGAATTATGCTTTGAAAATTCATATGCGATCTTATAAAATGTAAATGTCAGCGATTTATAATCATTGTGTCTGCCGCATGCCAGCGAATACTTATCCTTAAGTTTCTCGAGAAACTCTTCAGGAGTGTCCGCCTTCGCATAGGTATAGGTCTTGCCAATGAAAATACCGGCATGATCATCTGATCCGCCTGTATAGCCTTTTTTCCAAGGATCAGAGCTTATTGGCTCTATTTTGTACTTTTCATATAGTTTATCTATCTTGTTAGGAGTCAGGCTCTTTAACGCTTTAAAAAGAGTAACATTATGCAGCCTGCTCCTCGCACCGTTAATCACTTCAAACACATCGAACATCAGAATCAGCTTCTCAAGCAGCTCAACGTTCAGCCTGTTGTTAATACTGTAGGTTGGGTGGGCAACTGAATATGCCAATCCACTTTCCTTAATAAAAAGCCTGAGTTCATATATATTTTTCCTGATGCTTTGAATTGTCTCAAAATCTTCCTCTATTAATCCGTAAACAAGGATATGAACTTTGCAGTTGTTTTCCGGGAAATACGTTGTCACCTCTACTCCGGTAAACACTTTGTCAGGGTACTTTTCTTTGAGCAGAAGACATGCATCTATCTTGTTATGATCAGTAACGGTAGCGAAATCCATTCCCCGCCTTTTTGCCTCAGTATACAAAAAATCAGGTTCAGAATAACACTCACTCGCGCCGATCTTCTGTAAAAACCATTCAGAGGGACGATCAGAGTATTTTGAATGATTATGAAGGTCAACCTTAGCCATTTATTCTCCTTTGATTAAGCAGTCGATAGATTAAACCGATATGAACAGGCACTATTGGTATAAAAGATCCTACCATATAATACTCTAATTCGGACACCGGTAAATTACGATATTTTTGTTAATTAATTATTAATTATGGATTAATTTTCAGTTAATTGCTCAATTTCTGAAAATGAATTTGCTTATAATACAATAAGTTAAAAAAGGCTGTTAAAGCACTGCTTAAAGAATCGGCTATAATTATTTTGCGTATTTTTCAATGATCCCGGAAAAACAAATGAATTGCAAATCTTTTGCAAATTTCGTATAATTGAATTATGAAACTTAAAGACATCCCGGAACATCTTAAAAACGCAAATATCAGGCCGACGAGAAAGAAAGTCGCGATAATTGAAGAGCTCATAATTAGTGATGAGCCGTTAGATGCTTATCAGCTTTACAGACAGGTAAACAGCAGAAAAAGTGTTGACCTTGCGACCGTTTATAGAACGCTTGCAGTACTGAGGGAAACTAATTTGGTCCATGAGATAAATGATGTCTCCGGGATCTCTTTCTATGAAATTTTAAAAAATAATTCGAATTCTCATCCTCATTTTAAATGCAGTTCCTGCGGAAGATATTTCTGCCTGCCTGATATAGATGAGGAGAGAAAAAAAATATTAATAGAAATGGCTAAAGGATTCAGGACAAGCACCATATCAATTGTAATGAGCGGTGAATGTCCTGATTGTAAGTAAAGGAAAGAATATGAAGAGGAAAATAATTCTTGTATTAGTTTGCATTTTTGTGGTTTCCGTCTTTTGCACCGGCAATACCCCGGAATCAGGTAAACTGCAAGTTTCGGTAAGCATCCTGCCTCAGAAATTCTTCGTTGAGAAGATCGGCGGTGATCTTGTGGACGCTATGGTTATGGTCCCTCCCGGTGGAGATCCTCATATATATGAACCCAGGCCTCAGCAGATGGTAGAATTATCCCGGTCGAAACTGTATTTCGCAATCGGTATTGATTTTGAGCATTCATGGCTGGAAAGATTCTCCTCAGCTAATCCTGATATGAAGATCATACATACTGGAGAGAATATTGAAAAGATCGCCATGCAGCAGGTCGAGCTTGAGATCTCTAAAGAAGAAGGAGGACATGAGGGTCACGATCATAGTGAAGAGGGTGGACATGAACATCACCATCATGGAGAAGAAGGTGGGCATGATCCTCATATATGGCTTTCCCCGCCACTTGTATCCGAGCAGCTGCAGATCATTCTGCAGAACCTGATTCAGATTGATCCCGGTAATGAAAATGTATACAGAACAAACTATGATGCATTTATAGAAGAGATCGATGTTCTCGATACCGAATTGAAGAATATGTTCAGCGATGGGAACATTAAGAAGGAATTTATCGTTTTTCATCCTGCATGGGGGTATTTCGCAAAGGCATACGACCTGCGTCAGATACCTGTCGAGATCGAAGGTAAGGAACCAAAACCTAGAGATCTTATTAAACTTATAGATTATGCGAAAACTAACAAAATCAGGATAATCTTTGTACAGCCGCAGATCTCCCCTCAGACAGTTTCAATGATAGCTAATGAGATAGGTGGTGAAGTAATAACAGCGGATCCCCTTGCTGAAAACTGGCTTGAGAATATGAATATAGTCGCAAAGAAATTCAGAGATTCCATGAAGTAAGGATTGCAGGCAATGTCCGACCTTGAAATAGAACTTAAAGATGTCTCTTTCTCCTACAACGGTGAAATTGCATTGAAGGATGTTACATTTTCTGTATATGACAGGGATTTTATTGGTATAATAGGACCAAACGGCAGCGGAAAAACTACATTGGTGAAGCTGATTCTCGGTATGATCGAACCTCAGAAGGGAACCGTCAATGTGTTAGGGAGGAAACCGTCGCAGGTGTCCAGCTCTATCGGTTATGTCCCACAGAATACATCCATAAATGAAAATTTTCCTATTACTGTAAGGGATGTTACCATGATGGGGAGGATAGGCGGCAGGAGAGAAGGATGGAGATTCACCAGAAAAGACGCGGGTATTACGCGGGAGGTCCTCAGGCAGGTCGGGATGTGGGAAAACAGGGATGCAAGGATCGGCGATCTATCCATGGGGCAGAGACAAAGAGTTTTCATTGCCAGGGCGCTTGCGACCGATCCGAAGATAATCATTCTTGACGAACCTACAGCGAGTCTCGATCCTCCGGGGCAGATGATACTCTTTGATGTATTGAAAGAACTAAATAAAAAACTGACTATCCTTATCGTAAGTCATAATATCAATGTACTAACGGAGTATGTCAATAAAATAGCCTGTGTACACAGGGAGCTGTACTTTCATGAAGCTCCCCATGTAACTTCCGAAATGCTCAGGAAAACCTTCGGATTCTCACTTGAACATATCTGTCCCCTCGAGGAATTTCCGGAACGTCCACCTGTAGATGGTATGAACCTGAAGTAATTGGAGATCTAACTTGCCGGAACTTCTGCAATATGAATTCATTCGAAACGCCCTTCTAGCGGGATTGCTTACATGCATAGCATGCGGATTGATCGGCAGCCTGGTTGTGGTGAACAGAATAGTCTTTATTTCAGGTGGGATTGCTCATTCCGCATTCGGAGGAATAGGCTTAGGAGTATATTTCGGATTCTCACCGCTTATCGGAGCCGGATTTTTTTCCATTCTTGCCGCTTTTCTGATAGGTATTATCACTATGAAAAGCAAGCATAGGTCAGACACTATAATAGGTGTGCTCTGGGCTGTTGGCATGGCAGTGGGTATCCTCCTGATCGATCTCACTCCCGGATATAATGTTGACCTATTGAGCTATCTATTCGGAAGCATCCTCGCCGTTCCCGTATCAGATCTTTTTCTTATGCTGATGCTCGATATTATTATAATTCTGTGTGTTGTTTTCTACTATAAAGACCTGCTCGCAATGTCTTATGACGAGGAATTCGCCTCTCTGCGAGGAATACCTGTAAAACTGCTGTATATAATGATGCTTATCCTCGTAGCACTGACTGTTGTCATGACAATAAGAGTGGTCGGCCTGATACTTGTAATAGCCTTGATGACGATCCCGACATATATATCTGAAAAATTTTCATCATCCCTTGGTAAAATGATGTTCTGGTCATTCATTCTTGCCTCCCTTTTTACTTTCACAGGACTTGTTATTTCCTATTATTTGAATATAACATCGGGAGCTTCGATCATACTCGTTGCGGGGATCTGCTTTATCGCTTACCAGATCAAGATCTATGTTGGATCAATCGATCATTCCTGAAAGGTAGAAATATGGAAAACCTTGAATATCCAGTCATTGCAAGAAGATATTTGTCCACACTAATTGATGGACTATTGGTGCTTTCGGCGTTCATGTTTGCCGCCTATTTAATTCCGGAGCAGAATGAATCATCCAGGATGCTCAGGATTCTTCTGGCTGGTACTATGCTCTTTATCTATGAACCTCTTCTTACAAGCAGGTTTTGCACTGCAGGCCAGCTGCTAACAGGTGTGCGTATAAGAAGGGCCGGCAGCCTGGAAAGGATCTCAATACTCTCCGCTTATATTAGATTATTAATAAAGATCCCTCTTGGCTTGATCTCATTTTTCACAATCCCTTTCACAAAAGGAAAAAGAGCGATACATGATTTTGCCGCAGGTTCAATTGTAATTTATTCCGATGATCTCCCGCTAGCCGCAATGGAGCTGAAATGAACACTTCCGGAACCCTCGATATCGAAGATTTTGAAAAGTATTTAATCAGCGCTTTTGATATTATAAACGGATATATTCTCAATATTAATAACTGTCCTGTAATACCTCCCGGATCTTATGACGACCTCAGGAAAAGTATTTACAGCGATCTGCCTCTTCAGGGTGAAAACATTGGTACACTTATCGATGATATTGTTGAAAATATTGTACCATACAGCACAAAAATCGGTCACCCTTGCTTTCTTTCCTGGATCATAACAAGTCCTTCTCCTGCCGGTACATTAGGTGAATTGATCAATGTTGGACTGAACCAGGTGCCAGCGCTGTATAAGGGCGGAAAGGCAGCTACAGTTCTTGAAGATGTCGTTGTCCGTTGGTTTTGCCAATTATTCGGATACGATAATGAATCCGGGGGTATTCTTGTAAGCGGAGGTACCATGGCGAACCTGACTGCACTGGCTGCAGCTAGAGAAGCAATATATCCGGGAGCTACGACAACGGGTATTCAGAATATTGAGAAACCTTTTGTAATTTATGTATCAGACCAGGGACATATCTCGGTAGACAGATCTGCCGGAATGCTCGGGATCGGGGCAGATATGGTAAGAAAGATCCCGACCGACGAGAAATATAGAATGAAACCTGAACTGCTCGAAGAGGAGATATTGAATGACAGGTCATCAGGTTTTGAACCATTTTGCGTTGTAGCTCAGGCAGGAGCAGTAAATACAGGCTCGATCGATCCAATCGATAAACTGGCGGAGATCTGTGAGCGGGAAAATATCTGGTTTCATGTCGATGCCTCATACGGTGGAGGCGCTGTACTTTCTAAAAACAGAAAAGTGCTCCTTAAAGGTATTGAAATGGCGGATTCAATAGCCACAGATCCTCATAAATGGTTTTTTATCCCCGCGGAAGCAGGCCTGACCATCGTTAAGGACAGCAAACATCTGTATAATGCCTTCAACTGCAGCGCTTCATACCTGGGGGATGAAGATTCTGTAGATTATAAAGACTATGGTTTCCAGCTGACAAGAGCCTCAAGAGCATTAAAGATCTGGTTTGCATTTCGTGCTTATGGACTTAAAAGGATCGGGGAGATTATAGACAGAAACCTTGAACTGGCATCCGGTCTTTATAACCGGCTCGAAAACGAGGAATGCTGGGAGCTGGTTTCACCTTCCGAGCTGTCTATCGTTTGTTTCAGATATATTCCGGAAACGAAATTGGACGAAAACTCACTGAACTCCCTTCAGTTTGAAATACTCGCAGAGCTTGAGCAAAGCGGCGAAGCGTTTCTTACACCCGCTGTGTTGCGAGGCAAAGCCTGCCTAAGAATTTGTATAGCCAACCACAGGACTACACAGGAAGATATTGACCAGTTGATTGATCTGATCCGGTTGATAGGAGAAACACTTATACACGACCGCTGATCCGAAATCCCGTGTGTATTCAGATTTACCCTAATTACATGTCCAGAATTGCTGATTTCCGCATTACACGGTGAATAATAACCAAATTCATTCTTCCCGGTCAATAATACCCGAAATTTTTCAGAAAATGCCTGCTTCTTCTGTCTGTACTAAATGGCATGCGAGTTGCCTCTAATATTAATAGATGTATTGTAACAGAGTCGAAATCTAAAAAACAGCTCATATTCACGTCTCCTGCATATACATTGCAACCTCCCAAAGAAAAAGCCCGGCTGATCTCCGGGCTTTTTTAATTTAAATGGTTTGTAACCGGAAAAACAATTTTTCCGAACTATAGAATCTCGAATAACCTGATTTCCAATCTCAACTCACGGAATTGTTCTTTAATTTACCAAACGAGTGTTTTGCCGACATTATAAGTTCATTCATGGCAACAGGCTTAGTAAAGAATTCCTCGAATCCCGCATCAAGACATTCATCCTGGTTATATGAGCTTTCATATCCCGTTACTGCATGCAGAATTACATTATCCTTCATTTCGAAAATTTTCGTCGCAAGTTCAAAACCGCTCATTCCCGGCATATTTATGTCAATAAACATAACCGGGATATCCTCATTCTTCAATAGTTCAAGCGCTTCTTCTCCGGTTGAGGCGAAGTATGTTTCGAATCCGTTCTCAGAAAACACGCTGACATAGAGATCCCGGACCGGTTCATCATCTTCGACTATCAACACCTTTTTTTCTACCATCATTATCCTCTCTGCATAATCATTCTATGAGCTAAGCATACAAAAATATTTTTTGAATTTCAATAATATTGTTGCGAAAAATCTAGTGGATATTGGGTCAATATTTTCATAATTTCATCAAAACTTCAGGAGACATTCATGAAAAAAAACACTATGCTATACTTAAACCGTTCAGATGTTGAAAAGATCAATATCCCAATGATGGACATTATTAATGCCCTTGACGATATGTTCAGGGAAAAAGGCGAGGGAAAGGTTGAAATGCCTCCGAAACCCGGGATCCACACTCGCCCGGATTCGTTCATCCATGCTATGCCCGCCTATATCCCCGGGGCAGGTTCAGCCGGAATGAAATGGGTGTCCGGATACCCCGAGAACCTCGATAAAGATCTTCCCTATATATCCGGCCTGCTGATATTGAACGATCCCGAAACAGGGATCCCGATATCGGTCATGGACTGTACATGGATCACCGCGAAACGAACTGGAGCGGCAACTGCGGTTGCAGCAAAATACCTAGCCCGGAAAGACAGCTCCACGGCAGGTATAGTAGCCTGCGGAGTCCAGGGCAGGAGCAACCTGGAGGCGCTGTCATGCCTTTTCGATCTTAAAAAAGTCAAGGCATACGACACCCATAAGGATACCGCTGAAAAATATGCCTCGGAGATGAGCACAGAGTTTGGATTGGATATTGAAGTTGTTTCCAGCGCAAAAGAAGCTGTGAAAGGATCCGACCTTGTGGTAACCAGCGGCCCGATTTTGAAGGATCCTTCACCTGAGATAGAAAAAGACTGGCTAAGCGAGGGAAGCTTTGCATGCCCGCTGGATTTCGATTCCTACTGGCAGGGAGAAGCAATGAACCAGGCGGATAGATTCGCAACCGATGACAAGTCCCAGCTCGAGTATTACAGGACTGTAGGATACTTCGGGGATACTCCCGAACCTTATGCCGATCTCGGTGAAATAGCGGCCAGGAAGAAACCGGGCAGGGAATCAGATTCGGAAAGGATAATGAGCATGAATCTCGGCCTTGCATTAGACGACATGGCAACAGCCATCCTCATCTACAAAAAAGCCCTTGTCATGGGCATCGGCAAAGAACTGGAGCTATAGTATTATACCTATAGAATAATTCTTAACGCCTGTTAACTAATTCATACTTATATTTTCGCAGTCCCCCTTAGGAAAGGGGGATTCAGGAGATTGTCCATAGTTGATTACTGCACGTTGAACCAGTAGCTGAGTTTGAGCAGGAAGACGTTGCGGGGGTGGATCCTGAACAGGCGGTCGAAGTCGTCCCTGATGGAAAAATCCCCGTTCAGATACCTGCCTGCCCTCTCCTGCGACCATACAAGATAAGCGACCGATCCCGGCCTGTATTCCCAGCGGAGTACAAGATTAGACCTGAATTCACGGAAATTGAAATCGGGATCTTCGAATGAGTAGTCCATTAATCCGTCAGAATTCTCATCAATCCAGTAATTGTTCAATCCCGGATCGTAGAGTACCTGGGAACCGGAAAATTCATAGAACCTGTTGTCATAAGCTGCCGCCCTTGAATCCGTAATTCGTTTAAAATGATCATAACGCCCTGATGAAATGAAGGGCTGGCCGTAGTACTGAATAGTCAGGTCGGGTGTCAGGCTTAAATTCAGGCGGAACGTTGTTCCGAAGGTCTCCTGGTCGAGACGTCCCATGATGTACCTGATATCTCCGACATTATCTATGGTAGCAACATACTGCAGGTTCTGTTTATTGGTCTGGTAGAACGGCTTTGCAGATATCATTACCTGCGGAACTGGCCTGTATACCAGGTCGAGGCTGATATTATTATCCCTCGAGAAATCGTCATCCCTGCTGATAAGCCTGTCTTCGAACTTCATGAGGAATTTTTTCCTCTCGTCAGTCTCGAACTTGAATGTGTAGTGGTGCTGTGAGGGTATCTTCAGCATTGGGCCTCCTCTAAGGTCCCTGGTAGACAGTTCAGATGCGGCATGCCTTGTTTCGAAATCTATGATCCACTGGTTAAGGAATGTTGCTTTGAATGTACCATGAATACCATTTCTTAGCCTGTCACCGCCGAAATTCCAGCCGTAATATTTTTTAGCCATGAACGACAGTGTCCTGAAAACTCCTATAGGATTCCAGAATGTATATTCCGCCTCGGCCTTCTGCATCAGCACATCCGCTTCCTTCATGTAGCCAAGATCATTCAACTCGAGTCCGGGTGACCTCCAGTAAGTCGTAACTGCGAATGTCACGTTACCATTACCCTTTTTCCCCCATTGAAAGATACCTCCATGCCCCGATAACGAGGTCCTTTCCGGATCGTGATCGAGATGGTCCGTATCGGGACGCTGGAAATAATGTGTGGATGATGTCTGAAGCAGGTCCATATATTCTTTGTCACCGCGGACATTGCTCATCACGGTTTTGACATTAAAAAAATAGGTTTTATCCTTCCAGTGATGAAGGAAATCGAATCCTCCCGTGTATGCCCCCTCTGCAAGATAGCTCCTGTTCTGATCTGACAGCCTGCGGTTTGTGGCAGTAAACATTCCGCCGAACTGGGTGTTTCCCCCTCCCCAGTCTTTCTGCAGGCGTCCCACGGCATAGTTTGTCAACGGTTCAACAGTCGTACTGCGCCGGATACCGATATGATCGATACCGGCGTTTTCCTCCTGTGTCAGCGCTTCTACAAATCCAAGGGACCAGCCGTTAATTGTCTTTCCCGTTATCTTTGCCGCTCCCAGTACGGTTGTAACTCCCGGAATATCAGCGAATTCATCATCGACAAGATCCGGTTCGAGCTGCGGTTTTCTTCCCACTCGTCTTGAATAAA
>JANQEH010000052.1 GCA_028278455.1 bacterium | reverse complement strand
TCCGCGGGACAGTGATAATTGGCACAGTCAGGGGTGACCTTCACGATATTGGTAAGAATATCGTTCGGATGGTTCTAGAGGGTGACGGTTGGAAGGTGATCGACCTCGGAAAAGATGTTCCCGGTGAAAGTTTCCTGAGTACGCTGAAGGAGAATCCCGGAAGCAAGATCGCGATTAGCGCCCTTTTGACAACAACTATGATAAACATGGAAGATGCTGTAAAAACGATCAAGAATGAATCACCCGATACCCGGATATTCATTGGCGGCGCTCCCCTGTCACAGGACTACAGCGATAAGATCGGAGCAGATGGATTTTTCCCGAATCCGCATACTTTCGCGAAACATATTGCCGGAATTGGTTAGTCTGATATTCTTATTTTAAATACATTAATAAAACACTCTTATAATGCTGAACTTGTTTCTGTTTCTGGATTTATTGTCAATAATATTTATATATCTTAGTTAAAACTGGATTCCCGCAATTGCGAGAATGACAGAAATACGCTGGCATCAGAAAATATATTTTACTAGTTCTTCTGGAGAGATAACAAAGATAATGTCCCAGACGCCCAGAGAGATTGTAAAGAGAAGCCTTGCATTTGAATTCCCGGAACGGATGCCGCGCGATTTATGGCTGTTGCCATGGGCAGAGACCAACCATCCTGAAGCCGTTACCGAGCTCAAGGAAAGATTTCCTTCCGATTTCGAGACATCGATCGATATTTATCTCCCTGCACCCATAAAAAAAGGAAACGAGTATTCCGTGGGTGAATACGTCGACGAATGGGGATGCAGATTTCAGAATATCCAGGAAGGGATCATAGGTGAGGTTAAGGAACCGCTTATTGCAGATATTGCAGACTGCACGAAATACATGCCCCCGTGGGAGATCCTTCCGAAACAGACACCCGGGTTATACAGCCGGATTGGTGAGTTCTATGAGAATACGGATAGATTCGTACTCGCGGGATGCTGTCCCCGTCCATGGGAAAGATATCAGTTTCTCCGGGGCTCTGAAAATGCGCTTATGGATGTACTCATGCCTGATGAAGGCCTCAGGGACCTGATCACGGCGATCCACCTGTTTTATCTGCAGGAAATACAGATCTGGGCAAAATCCGATGTTGACGGTATATCATTTATGGATGACTGGGGTGCCCAGAACCAGCTTCTTATTCCACCTGAAATATGGAGGGATATATTCAAACCGCTTTATAAGGACTACTGCTGCCTGATTCACGCTCATGGGAAATTGGCATTCATGCATTCAGACGGCAACATTTCGGACATTTACGAAGACCTGGTCGAGATCGGTGTCGATGCGATAAACTCCCAGCTTTTCTGTATGGACATGGAAGGTCTTTCTAAAAGTGTAAGGGGGAAGACAACGTTTTGGGGAGAGATCGACAGGCAGCATATTCTTCCAGCCGAAGATCCACAGACAGGACGCGATGCCGTCCGCGAAGCCGCCTCCCACCTTTATGATCCCGCCGGTGGAATTATCGCTCAGATAGAATTCGGCCCAGGAGCTAATCCCGAAACCTGTATAGCTGTATTCGAAGAGTGGGAAAAGATTGACCGGGATTTCAGGGAATAAACTCTATCCTTTTTTGTATAATATCTCAAGGGATCATTGTTAACTTCCTGGAGGTGTTATGAAAAGAATTATTATTACTTATCTCCTTGTACTATTCTCTACACCTATTATAGCTCAATCCAAAGGTGAATTCAGATTTCATTTTAATGCTGGTCATTCCGGAATTAAATCAAGGACAGAAGATAAGGACCTCAGTAAGATACTGAATAACGGATATAGTCTTGGATTCGGATTTGAATATTTCTATTTTAAGCATAATTCTATTATTATTGATCTGTCCTACTCAAAGTTTAAATATGACTATTATGGTTTCAAATCACTGGATTCATTTAGTTGAGGCATCGATGTTTGCGGGGGTCCCGCTCAGTTTTACTATTTATCCTTATCAGGTAAATATAATACAGATGAACTGTTTAGGCTGTTTAATACCTTTATTAAAGCAGGTATAGGAGTGAGAAAAGGTGAGGGGACAAAATTAGAGAGATTCGCAGGCGGCGGCAATGTATTGTATAGTTATGATCCTGAGAATCTCAATATTACTTTTAACTGCGGAACAGGTATAGACTGGAGACCAGTTGCTTCATTCAATCAAAAAATAAGGTTGGAAGCAGAATGCTTCGCTGTTCCGAATGATGATCACCTGGACTATTTCATAAATATCAAGCTTGGAATTGTATTCGTCTATAACAGGTAAAAACAAGACATTTCGCTTTATCTGATGCTATTTCACTTCCTTCAGGTCATATTTACTCGAGCAGTTGTATATCTTTTCCAGTTCACGGAGCATGTGATACGGATCTTTTGCGTGTATCCGCTCGAAAAGATGGTTTCCCTCATCAAGCAATCCCCTGTTCTTAGGCATTCCGTTGGGGAGCAGGTCTTCTGTTTTTATCATGTCGAGTGATGCCGTTTCGGCCGCTATGATATCCCGGGACGCGATTATCCCGATATCCGGAACCAGCGATGCTGTGGTGAATCCCCAGCAGTCGCAGAATACAGTAATATTAAGTAGAAAATTTATGAAAAGTAAATTCTGCGGATCGAATTTCTGAAGAAATTTCTTCGTAACACGCGCCATACCTTTTGAAAAATCTACGAATTTTCTATCGTCTACATCGAGAGCATGGTTCGGGCAGATCAGGATGCAGTGCTGGCAGTATGTGCAATTATGGAAAATGCTGACTCTTTTGTCTTTTTTATCTCCTTCAAGCCAAATCGCATTATTGGGACATGACTCTATACACTTCTTGCACATATCGCATTTCTCAGGATCGTAACTGATGCCTCCTTCGAGGCCGTGAAGCTTCGTCCTGGTCTCATGGGGGACAACACCCATGGCAATATTTTTCATTGCCCCGCCGAAACCGCAGCTCCCGTGCCCTTTTATATGTGACAGGTCTATAAAGAAATCACTATCTACTGCCTCGCCTCCGTAGAGAGCATAGTCAAGTCCTTTGAATCCAATCCTGTCTTTATACAGATATTTTCCTGTATCGCCGAACGTCGAAATAACATTGCATCCGAGAACTTCCGGAGTGTATCCGCGCGGAATACCATCATCAGCCTTCCTGTCCATAACCGAGATCTGAGCAGCGCCTGCATTCTTCAGCTCTTCCACGAGGATCCTAATAAAAACCGGATGAATTGTAGTGTAACCGATCCCGCTGCCGAAATGCATCTTTATCGCCACTTTTTTTCCAGCGACCTTTTCTTTCAGCCTAAATCTGCCAAGCATTCTTTTGAACTTGGATGGCAGTGTCTTTTTCTGTTCGAGGTTTTGAACTGCTATATCTGCAAAATAAACAATTGGATCATGTTTTCTAACCTGATTCTTCTTTTTATTCATCATTGTACCTGAGGATTGATAGTGATATATTATGATAAATTCTGATTTGTTAGTCTTTTTTCCATTCGGAGGAACCGTGCACAGTATTCGAGTTCTTTTGTCCGGTCATTAAGGCATAAGATTAAATGTGTGCCCATCAGGTTTTCCAGGATCGCTTTTGTTGAGGGTACCTCTATCCTGATCTGAGTTCTGCAAGATCTCAATTTAGGTGTTCCTGCTGTTCTGCCCGTACTGATAAAAAGATCATTGAGGTCATTTCCTATTCGCATCAAGGTAATATTCTTACATGCCGGTATATGTACTTCCAATGCCACAGACTTCCCTGATTCATGATGGGGCATGAGCCTGTAATCCAGCGTACCACCGCAACATGACCTTGCCGAAGTACAGTGTGTCATATCTATAACATTATCCTCATATATAATGGGATTTCCCATCCAGATGAAATCTTCACCGAGTGCTTTCAATAGAAACAGCGAGACCGCTGCATCCAGATGACCTTCACATGCACCGAAAGCATGTTCAGAATC
>JANQEH010000193.1 GCA_028278455.1 bacterium | reverse complement strand
ACCGACAGTACGGTCCTGGTTATGGGGCCGAGTGGTACCGGTAAAGAGCTTATCGGGCGAGCGATTCACTTCAACAGCGCCCGGAAAACCAGACCTTTTATAATTGTAAACTGCGGTGCAATTCCTGAAACCTTGCAGGAAAGCGAACTTTTTGGGCATAAGAAAGGTGCATTTACGGGGGCTGTTGAAGATAAAAAGGGACTTATTGAAGAAGCAGACGGCGGAACACTATTGCTTGACGAAGTTGGGGAACTATCGCTTTCTGCACAGGTAAAACTGCTGCGTTTTCTGCAGAATAATGAGGTACGCCGCGTTGGGGAAAGCAATAATCGAATTGTCAATGTACGCGTAATTGCTATGACAAACAGGGACCTGAAGGAGGAGATTAAGAATCAGAAATTCAGAGAAGACCTTTATTTCAGACTGAATGTTATTCCCGTTGATATTCCTCATCTGAAAGACCGTGGCGATGATATAAAACTATTGATAGATCATTTTTTTGAAAAATGTAAAACGAGACTTCATAAACCTAATCTTTCCATCACTCCCCGGGCATTAAAAATGCTTGTTAATTATTCCTGGCCTGGAAATGTACGTGAGCTTGAAAATACCATTGAACGATGTGCAATACTGTGTGACGAGGACAAAATTACTCCTGATGACCTTCCTGTTGAACTTGCCGGCGATAAGCATCGATCGGCAGCGTCAGTCCCTGATGAACTTGTCACCATTGCAGATATGGAGAAGCATATGATTGAGAAAGCTCTCGTTCAGCATGCAGGAAACAGATCACACTCTGCTAAAGCACTGGGAATCAACAGGGCTACACTTATTAATAAGATTAAATCTTATAACCTCGATTTATGATATCCTCAACATCACTACAACCGTCAAAAATATAGCAGTGTCAAAAAATATGACAACCATTGTACAGAAAATGTGCGTGTGACAACTGTTTTATATTTGTTGCTTTTCCTACCATAAGTATAATAATAATAAATATTTGCTGTTTGCTATAGCTGATTTTTTCATATATGGCATGATCTTTGATATATACTGAATCAGATTTTCGTACAACCCGGTAAAGTATTCCAAATGAATTCAGTATACGTACTTATGACTAAAATGAAACACCAGGCAGAGATTATGTACAGCACGACTGTGAATTGGTTGGGGGAATGATTTCAATGCAGATTGATAAATTATCGAACAGCCCCAAAGATGTTTGTACAGTAATAGATTCTATTCAGGATGTAATTATTCAACTGGATATGGAAGGTGTCATCCTTTATGTTAACGGAGCAGTCCGTAATTACGGGTATGAACCGGATGAACTGGTGGGACAGCCCCTCTATGAGTATCTTGCAGAGGAAGATGTAGAAAAAGAGAAATCTATCCTGAAAAAGCGAAAAAGAGGCGTAAGAACCCCGATTCTGACAGAGCTTAATGTAAAGACCAAACAGGGCGGCGTAAGGTGTTGCGAATCTCATGGCCTCGTAACTCAGAATAACAAGATTATAGCCGTTTTGAGGGACATTACAGAACACCGATTCGCTGAAAACGCACTTACCATTACCCGCAATAAACTGGATACTATAATAAACACGCTTCTCGATATTGTATACCTCCTGGATACCGATGGAAATCTTGTTTTCATTAATGAAGCAGTTGAAAAATACGGGTATTCTGCCGGTGATATGATTGGGACAAATATATTAAATTATGTTCACCCTGATGATTTGGAAGAAGCAAAACACCGCCTGACTGAAAGAAGAACAGGTGACAGAAGTACTAAATCTCTTGAAATCAGGATGCTTTCCAAACAAAATGAAATGCTTACTTTTGATGTTGACAGTTACTATTACGATAATAATCCTGTCTTTATCATTGATGCATCAGGCATATATTCTTCCGAATCTCCTGAGTATGATTCGTTTGTCGGAACGCTGGGAGTAGCACGGGATATTACAGAAAAGAAGATCTCCGAGCTGAAATTAAAAGAGAGTGAGGAGACCTATCGGCTACTTGTAGAAAATGCCCATGACGGTGTTACCATTATCGTTAATGAGAAGATGGTATTTGTTAATCAACGATTCGAAGAGCTTCTTGGGTATAAACGCAAAGAGATTATCAATACAAAATATTCGGAACTTGTACATCCCGAATATCGCCAAGAGATTGAACAAATCAGAAAGAAGAGACTGAGCGGATTGCCTGCTCCGGACGTTTACGCTATTAAATTAATGCACAAGAACGGATCAGATTGTCTGGTCGAGATTCAATCATCGATAATTTCATACCGTGGGCGCAAAGCAACTTTTTCTTTTATCAGGGACATTACGGAGCAAAAGAAGACTGAAGAAGAGAAGACAAAGCTGGAACAGCTGTTGTTTCATGTCCAGAAAATGGAGTCCATCGGAAGGCTTGCGGGCGGTATTGCGCATGATTTTAATAATATACTCACTTCTATTGTAGGTTATGCACAGCTGCTATCGACGCGCGTCGGAAAAGATAAGCCGTTTGAGAAAAAGGCCGCCGATACTATTATTGATGGTGTAGAGCGTGCTTCACAACTTACACAGCAGTTGCTCAGGTTCGCAAGAGGAGGCACGTCTTTTAAGCCTGCACCGGTTGATCTGAACAAAATAATTCGTAATGTACTGAAAGTTTCGGATAAGATTTTCGATAAAAAGATCAGGGTTTCTACAAATTTTGGCGAATTATCCAACGTGAAAGCCGACCGGTCACAAATTGATCAGGTCCTGACAAATTTGTTTATTAATGCCAGGGATGCAATGCCAAGCGGCGGCATGCTGGGAATCGAGACGAGTATGATTTATCTGGATGATAATGTCGTGAAAGACGTTATGAATCTCAAGGGCGGATATTATGCAAAGTTAGCGGTTAGCGATACCGGTATCGGTATGCCGGAAGAGGTCAGAACCAGAATATTTGAACCATTTTTTACTACAAAAGGATCAGATAAAGGCACCGGCCTCGGGCTCGCAACATCATACGGTATCATCAATAATCATGGCGGAGCAATTACTGTTTACAGCGAACCGGGATTCGGAACGACATTCTCGATATATCTTCCGGTTACGGAAAAAAAAGCGGCAAAAACAAATGGAAGGTCAAGCCTGATTAAAGGACAGGGCACCGTTCTGCTGGTCGATGATGAAGAAAAGATCAGGAGCATTGCAGTAAACCAGCTCGATCTGCTTGGATTTAAGGTAATAGCTGCCAAAAACGGATTTGAAGGGGTTAACCTTTTTATGGACAAAAGGGAATCCATTGATCTTATTATTACCGATGTTGTTATGCCGGAGATGGATGGACGCGAGTTTGTTGAGAAGATTCGCGGGGTTGACGGCAAAATATCCATAATAATGATGAGTGGATATGCAGAAGAAAATGTGATGAATCGAGCCCTGAAAAATAATAATTGTAAATTTCTCCAGAAACCGTTTACGATCGGTGATCTCTCAGACGCTATTAGAAGTATAACCGAACTGAATAACTGACAATACTATTGTCAAGTCTCATTCCTTCTGCATGGAAGGCAACGCAGTGAATCTGCAAAAGAGCCTATTAAAAACCGCTACCTGATATTGAATGCAGATGACGATACTGTGCCCGTCAAAAGAATGATGCGTATGGAAATGATGTAAAAATTGCTTATAATTTATCTAATAGTATTGTATATTCAAAACTAAGATTGTATTATACTGTTCAGTTTTAATTAATTGCACAATTAAAATCTCTTTCCTTCATGGGGACTGATATGGAAAGATCTGCACTAAAAATACACACCAAGCTCGTATCTGTTATAATCATTCTGCTTCATATTCCTTTTTCCCCGGCTTTCTCTCAGAATGCTCAACGTAATCAAACAGAAAACCGATTCATACTCAATGTCGGTTTCTCAAAGTACAAACCTGCCTCATATTTAGATGCAACAGGTAAACCGGTAGGTATCTACGTCGATATTCTTCAGCATATTGCGAATTCCAGAAACTGGAATGTTAACTATGTTTCAGGTAACTGGAGCGATCTGTATCAGATGCTCATCGATGGAGATATTGATCTTCTTTTGAATATGGCAGTAACTGACAGAAGGAAAGAACACGTTCTTTTTGGCAGGGAAAATTTGTTTAACAGCTGGGCTGAAATCGTGGTTCCGGAAGACTCAGATATCAGGTCCATTCCTGACCTGGCGGGTAAAAGAATTGCTTCGCTAAAAGGATCAAACTATACCGACGGTGTGGAAGGAATCAAGGTAATTAACGAGCGGTATGAACTTGGATGTACCATTGTCGAAGTACAAGATGGAGAAGGAGTTGTTCAAGAGATTCTCAACGATAATGTTGATGCGATGGCAGTGGGAAAACTACGAGCGTATGAATCGATATTGGAGTACGATTTAAAACGGAGCGGAATTGTTTTTGCGCCGGTACCGGTTCACTATGGCGTTTCGAAAAAGAATGCCGAGGCCGAACGGATTGTGAATGAAATAGACCATGACATTTCGCTGCTAAAGAATGATCCGGAATCAGAGTATTACAAGGCATTTGAACGGTATCTGGTATACTCCACAATTTCTACGGTTTTCCGTTTTCCGGATTGGCTGAAATGGATACTGATTTCAGGTGGTGTTTTCACTGTATTTGTTATAATTAATTCCATTCTTTTGAGGCGCCAGGTAAAGACACGGACCAGGGACCTCATTCGGGCAAATGTGGATCTTTCCAAAAGTGAGGAGAAGTTTTCCAAGGCATTTTTAATGGGCCCTGATGCGATTACAATTTCTTCGCTCGATATAGGAAGGTTTATAGAGGTTAATGACAGTTTTATTAAGATGTCCGGTTTTTCAAGAGAAGAACCCATTGGCAAAACTACTCTTGAAGTCGGACTATGGTACGAACCTTCTCATCGTGAAAGTTTTATAGCCAAAATAAAAAAAGAAGGAATACTCCGGGATGAATATGTTGAGTTTGTAAGAAAATCAGGTGAGAAGCTGCGGTGTCTGATTTCAGCAGACAGGATTGATCTTGGCGGACAGGACTGCCTCCTGCTTATTGCAAGGGATGTCACTGTGAAATTTGAACAGGAAGAGAAACTGAGAAAAAGTGAGGAACGGCTCAGAAAGATTTACAATGACGGACCAATCGGAATCGGTATAATCGACCGGAAAATGAATATTACATCAATTAACAGTTATCTGGCAGATCTGTTTGGTGTTGACGGCGAGGAGTTCAGAGGAACACACATTAGTAAAACGTCACCGGAAGAAGATTTAGAGGAACTAATTGATATTAATGAGAAAATTTTTGCCGGAAAACTCGAAACATATCAATCTGAGAATCAATTCATTATCAATGGAAAAGAGACGTGGGCAAAATTGACGCGGTCTGCACTTCATGACAGTGAAGGTAAACCAGAGTACATCATCGGTATATTTGATGATATTACTGAACAGAAAATCGCACAAAAAGCCCTGGAGGAGAGTGAAAGAAAATACAAGGCAATGTTTAACCAGAGTTTTTCGTTAATCGGACTGTTGGACCTCAGCGGAAAAATGCTTGAAGTTAATGATACCGCAGTAAAATTCGCGGGAATAAACTATGAAGATGCGATTGGAAAACATTTTGCAGATACTCCCTGGTGGTCACACTCTGAAGAAGAACGTAAGCGTGTCAGGGGCCTGGTCGATAAAGCTGCCGCAGGGGAATCAACACGGTTTGAATCAACCAACATTAACGCTGAAGGACTCACAGAATATTTTGACGTATCGATAACCCCGGTTTTTGACGAAAAAGGGAAGGTTGTAGCAATAATACCAGAAGGCAGAAGCATCGATGAACTGAAGCAAAAGGAACGGGAGCTTTATGAAGCGGGTGAGAAAGAGCGCGCATTAATTGCATCTTCAAATACCGGGGCATGGGAATACAACACTGAGACAGGCACAGCGTGGTGCAGTCCTGAATATTTCACGATGTTGGGAAGAAATATTGAGGATTTTGACTTTGATTCAGATGATGTTTTGGAGCGGATATGGTTTGATTTTATTCATCCTGAAGACTGTGAAAAAACGCGTGAAAAGATATTCAGCTATTTCAAAAATCCGGTTGGGATGTATAATAACTACTTCAGGATGCGTCATAAAAATGGACACTGGGTCTGGATCTGGTCACGCGGTATGACGTTGCATGACAAAAACGGGAATTCTACCGGAATTACCATTGGATCCCATATCGATATTACTGAACAAAAAGAATCTGAAGAGAGGCTCCGGTTCAGTGAGATGCGGCTTAAAGAAGCACAGTCAATGGCACAGCTTGGACATTGGGAATACTATTTTGATACCAGGAAAATTACCTGGTCAGATGAAGTCTTCAGAATATATGAAATCGGCCGGGATCAATTCGATATGTCGATGGAAACTGTTTTAAACAGGATACATCCGGAAGACCGTGATATACTTGAAAAATCCTTTGAAGAATCTGCAAATTCATTACAGCAATTTGACCTTACTTACAGGCTGTTGTTCTGGGACGGAAGGATAAAATGGATTCATACAAAATTCAGGAGTGAGTTTGATACCGGCAAACGACCTGTGCGCATACTCGGTACTACGCAGGACATTACTGAAGTCAAGAGTTCGGAAATCGAGAAGAAGAAACTGGAGCTTCAACTTCACCAGGCGCAGAAAATGGAGGCCATCGGACAACTTGCTGGTGGAATCGCCCACGATTTTAATAATATTCTTGCAGTTATAATGGGCGCATCTGATATCGTTAAGATGCGGTTGAATAACTCCGATCCTGAGATAATCGATTTTATAGATGATATTTATAATGCTTCCAACCGGGCGAAAGACCTTGTCAGGCAGATTCTGACCTTCAGCCGTAAAACTGAAACGTCCAAGAAACCGTTACAGATATCTCTTTTGATAAAGGAAGCGTTCAAGCTGCTTCGTGCGTCTATTCCGTCTACGATTCAAATGCAGCTTAACATCACAAATACGGAATGTCGCGTAGAAGCTGATCCTACAAAAATAAATCAGATAATCATGAATCTTTGTACTAATGCAGCTTTCGCCATGGGGAATGAAGGCGGCGTACTTTCGATTGGGCTTGATTCAATTGAGGTTGATGCCTCTGGAAATTATATGGATTTCAACCTGTTGCCGGGAAAGTATGTAATGCTTCAGATTTCAGATACAGGAACCGGAATTACCATGGAAACACTGGACAGAATTTTTGAACCGTATTTTACAACGAAACCGCCTGAGGACGGAACTGGCCTGGGCCTGGCAGTCGTTCACGGTATTGTTCTGGACCATGATGGCAGCATATTTGTTGAAAGTGAGGTGGGATCGGGAAGTACGTTCTACGTATTCCTGCCTGAATACACACATGATACAGTTGTGTCTGACCAGGGCAGCCAGGAAGTCAAAAAAGGTTACGGGAAAATTCTCCTCGTCGATGATGAAACGAATATTCTGAAAATATACTCCAGTCTGCTGAGTTCTCTGGGATTTCAGGTTGAGGCCGTATCAAACAGCGAAAAAGCATACGAGATGTTTAAACAAAACGTTGACAACTTTGATATTATTATAACTGATCAGACAATGCCTAACATGACCGGCCTTCAGCTTGCAGAAAAGATTTTAAAAGCCAGACCGGGGATTCCGGTTTTGCTCAGCACCGGGTACAGTGAGAGCATTGATAAAGAAAAGGTGGAAGAAATTGGTGTTCAGCGTATTATGTATAAACCGTTATCAGCTTATGAACTCTCCAAAGCAATAGAAGAAATATTGAATAAACGCTGACCGGCCTTTTTATTCATTTCGCAGAGAGTTGACCGGATTCGCCAGGGCAGCTTTCATCGTTCTGAAACTGACTGTAAGTAAGGCGATTATGACAGTAATTCCGGATGTCAACAGAAGAGTTCCTGCACTGATATTGATTCGGTATGCGAAATCCTCAAGCCACCTGTCCATTAAAAGGTAGCCGGCTGGCAGCGAAATCAAAAATGCGGCAATAACAAGCTTAAGATAGTCTTTCATCAATTCTACAGAAATGCTCACCGACGACGCGCCAAGAGTTTTCCTGATACCAATCTCTTTAGTTTTCTGAGAAGTGCTGAACGCAATAAGCCCGAACAGACCTGAACACGCTACCAAAATCGCTAAAACTGCAAATGTGCTGAACAGTTTTACCGTACGAGTTTCATCACTGTACTGGCGCGCAAAAAATTCATCAAGAAAGAAATATGAAAATGGATACCCCGGGAAGAACCGCTGCCATTCCTGCTGCATTCCTGCCAGAACTTCAGTTGTATTTTCAGCGGAAAACTTCAGCGCGATTAATCCTCCGGTACTTGAGACCGCGTCGAGAACGATAGGATTTACAATTTTATGAAGACTGTGATGATTGTAATCCCGTATAACTCCCACAACAATTCCTTTCGGATATCCCGAGGGAGAATCTATCATCTTGCCGAGCGCATGCTCAGGAGAATTCCACCCCATAAGTTTTACCGATGATTCATTTATTAAGAGAGCATTATTTTCATCAGTACTCATCTCTTTCGAGAATTCCCTCCCCGCTATAATCTGTATCCCAAAAGTGCTTATATAATCATAATCTACAGGTATAAACTCAACCGCGACAGTCTGATTATCGGGCATTCCTTCCGGTGTGCATACCTGACCACCCCATCCGCGGCGGCCCGGTACCGTAAATGATCCTGTAACACTCATAATACCAGGATGTTCAAGCAGTGCATTTTTAATAACTTCCCTGTTCGATATAAACTCTGAGTATGGAATCCTTGCCGTATTCATGACGACAATCTGGTCTTTGTTAAATCCCAGGTCTTTGTTCAACATGAAATTAAGTTGTTCATGAACTGTAAGTGTACAGAAAATTAATAAAGAGGTTATTATAAACTGAGCAGTAACGAGTATCTTTCTGAGAAGCGCACCTCTGGTTCCGGTTGAGAATTTCCCTTTGAGTACTTCTGACGGTTTGTAACCTGAAATGATCGAAGCAGGATAGAGGCCGGCAACAAGTGCAACAACTACTGAAAGAGATACTGAAAGCAATATGATATTCATACTGAGAAAATCACTGTAGACATATTGTTTTTCTGTGAGGTTGTTAAAAACCGGCAGTGTCAATGAAATTATAATTATTGCCCCGATCAGCGCCGCAAAACAGATTACAATATATTCTGTAAGAAATTGTTTTACTAACCTTTCTCGTGTAGAGCCGACTACTTTTCTCAATCCTACTTCTTTTGCCCGTTCTACTGACCGTGCTGTTGAGAGGTTTATGAAATTGAAACATCCGATCAACATCAACAGGGCCGCAATGATCAGCATAAAATATATCGTCCTGATGCTGCCGGACGGGCCAAGGTGATTTCCCCGGTCAGACCTGAGGTAAATATCTTCCATAGATTCAATTACCTGATAACCGGTCATTCCCCAGTTTTTGAACATATCTCCCGCTTTGCGCATAGGGAAGTCCCTGATCTTCTCCCGGAACTGCATTACATCGGTACCTTCTTTCAGCAGCAGGTAGTTTGTCATATTGAAATTACCCCACCCGCCGGTTCCCCCTGCATCGGGATTAAACGTCAAATATGTTTGGAATGACAACAGCATATCAAACTGGATGTGGGAGTTTTCAGGTACGTCTACCACACCGGTTATCGTAAATTCAAGAGTGTCAGCCAGGAGGAGGGAACTGCCCATAGGATTTCTGTTACCAAAATATTTTTCCTTGATGTTTCTTGAGATGATTGTGGTAAACGGCTTTTCCAATGCAGTCTCACTGTCTCCGCTAGTCAGGTCAAATGAGAAAAGTCTGAAGAAATTCCGGTCGGCGTATAATTGCTTGTCAAAAAAATAACTGCCTCCATGTTTAACCGGGAAATTTCCGCTTCGCATGTAGAGCATTTCCTCAATTTCAGCATAGTCAGCTGCGAGCATTCTTCCTGCGGGCCAGGCGTTAGTACTTAATTTTCCAGTACCGCCATCCTCAGTTTCAAGGTCTGATCCGAGTCTGAATATCCTGTCGTTTTTTTCGTGAAATTTGTCAAAAGAGAGTTCGTCCTGAGCATATGTCAGAAGTAGGATACAGCAGGCAAAACCGATTGCCAGACCGGAAATATGTATAAAAGAGATACCCTTTCTCAACAGAATGTTCCGTACAGCAATTTTCATGAAACTTGCAAAAATAGGGATACTCCAGGTAATTATATTGGCAAATCTGCCGGCAAACACCTTGAGTAATTGCGTGAAAAACCAAAAATTTCCACGGATTTTACCGCGTTCCCCGTAAATATCGGCTGCCTCTTCGTCCAGGTCTGCAGCAATATATCTGTTCTGACCATCTCTGTAAATGAATGATAAAAGCCAGCCAGCCAGTCCTGTTCGCCAGTTTTTCTGCATATTCAGGCTCTTTCTGTATATTTACTGACGATTGCCCACATGGATTGTTCTACTTTACGTGTTTTCATAAGCAAATCAATTCCCTCGGGTGTTATGGTATAAATGCGTCTTTGCCGGCCGCCCCTTTCTGGAGTCGGATCGGTCATACGGTTGGTCAGCAGTCCCCGTTTTTCGAGCCGTTCAAGCGGTGCGTAAATAGTGCCAAGAGACCATTTCTCTTCCGATATCTCTGATATTTTCTTCTGAATCGCCAGGCTGTAGGCATTGTCTCCGAGACTCCATATAGCCAGTAGAATGAATTCCTCAACTCGTGTGAGCAGGTTCATTTTATTCTCCTGTTTTAGTCTTTAAATTCGAAACATATATAACTATACGGTGACTGACTTATATTTGTTTCGAAAATAAAGAGTATGTGTCAAACTGCTTTGAAGCAGTCCATCATGTCCTGACAGGAATTTCTGATAACCCTGTGTACCACTAATTTCCAGTAGTATAATCTCCTGTCTATATTAGTCTATAATTATCAGACAAATAATTCTTGACATACAGGTTCATTATTTATATATTTGTCAGACAAATATAACAGGAGCGGTACAAATGGGATTTTTATCCAGGTCGGAGGAGATGGTTTTACTTGCCGTTTACAGGCTGAAAGATAATGCCTACGGTGTAACAGCCGCAGAAAAATTGACTGAAACCACAAACAAAACGTGGCTTCTCGGAACTGTGTATGTTCCGCTTGAACGGCTTGAGCAGAAAGGGTATCTAACTTCCTACACGGGCAATGCGACGAATAAGCGGGGCGGGCGCAGCAAGCGATTGTACAAGCTTACAAAATTGGGACTTGAAGCTCTGATTGAGATAAAGAATGTCGAAGAATCGATCTGGCGGGATATTTCCTTAGATTCTCTGAAGAAGGAGTTGTAATGCAGAATAACAGCTATAGAGAATTCCCCCGTTTTTTTGCCTGGCTGATCAGAAAACTGTATCCAGGCAGTGATGATACCAGGATTGGCGATTTTATAGAATTATATAATAATTATATCGATGAGAAGGTACCGACATCAGCAAGGTTCTGGCTTCTGTTTTATATTCTGAGGTCATATCCCTCGTTTTTTATAGCTTCGGTTTCAGGAAGTATTGCTATACTGCAAAATTATCTGAAATCGGCATACCGCTCGATCAGGCGACATAGAACGTATTCTATTATCAATGTTTCAGGACTCGCAATCGGGCTCGTCTGTTTTATCCTCATATTTATCTGGGCAGCGGATCAGCTTAGTTATGACAGGTTTCATACAAACGCTGACAGACTGTTTCGTGTTGAATCCGATGTAAATCGTAGTGGGCGCTGGTTTCATTCAATTGCCTCACCGGTTGGACTTTCAGCGGCGCTTGAACAAGAAGTCCCTGAAATTGAATTCGCAACTCGATGTTCAAGGTTCGGTGGAATTCAGCTCAGAGTTTATGACAAATCGATGTATGAGAACAATGCCGTCGCAGTAGATCAGTCGATTACATCAATGTTTTCATTTAATTTCATATTTGGTGATCTCAGTTCAGCTTTCGACTCGCCCTTCTCTCTTGTGCTATCCAGGAGATATGCAGAAAGGTATTTCGGTCCGATTGATCCGGTAGGGAAAACTGTTTTGATAGAAGGTAAGCATGCATTTACTGTAACCGGAGTATTTGAAAATCTTCCGGATAACTCAAGTTTGCGGTTCAACGTCCTCATTCCGTTTCAGTTTGTCAATGATCACCTCAGGCGCATGCCGACAGGCTGGGTGAACTCTATTACTAATTATGTGCAAATAAAACCGGGCTCTGATATCACCACAGTTGAAGAGAAGATTACCGCCCTGGTTAAATCTAAGGCTGACAGTACACCTGAATCCAGATATACGCTTAAACCGCTAACCAGGATTCACCTGCATTCATATATCGGATTTGAAAAGAAGCTGGGAAGAATCGGATACGTGTACGCTTTTTCCCTGATTGCGTTGTTCGTCGTTCTGATCGCCTGTATTAATTATATTAATCTGTCAACAGCCAGACTGGGGATTCGTGCGCGAGAAATTGGTATTCGAAAAATTGTTGGGGCTGTGAAACAGAATGTCGTCAGGCAGTTTTACATAGAATCGGTTTTCATGGCATTTCTCGCGCTTACGGCAGCTCTCCTGACTGCAGTTCTGATGCTGCCTGTGTTCAATTCCCTGTCAGGTAAACAATTCGGCATCGGAGAAGTTATAAATCCTTTAAACATTATCATTCTTATTGTCCTGACAATTCTGATAGGTATATTTTCAGGAAGTTATCCAGCAATTTATCTTTCATCATTTAATATAATCGAAATTATCAGGAATTCTTCGGTCCGGGCCAGAAAAAAAGCAATCTTCAGGAAGCCCCTTGTTATCCTGCAGTTTTCACTGTCGATTCTTCTGATTTCAGGATCAATGATTGTTTACCATCAGGTTGAGTTTATGAAAAACCGCGAAACAGGATACAATAAGAGTAATATTGTCTACCTGAGAATGCCGGAAGAGATAAAACGTTCTTACGAATCATTTATTGAAGAACTTAAAACTCAACCTGGAATACTTAATATTTCCGCAAGCGGCCGAACACCTGTCTATGTTGGAGATACCAGCAGAGAGATTCACTGGAACGGGAAGGCGCCGGATACTGATGTATCTTTTACATTTTGGGCAGTGGATTATGATTTTGTCGAAACAATGGAAATTGAAATGACTGAAGGGCGAAGTTTCTCGCGGGAATTTCCTGGCGACAAGCAGGGCTCTTTTCTGATAAACGAGACCGCTGCCAAAATAATCGGTTCAGATTCTCATGTCGGTAAGCAGTTTTCCATTTTCGATTTAAATGGTGAAATAACCGGAGTTATGAAAGACTTCCATTTCCAGCCGTTCAGAAATGAAATCAATCCGCTTGTAATATTTATCGCTCCGAATCCATACTGGCTGGGAAATTTTCTGCTCAGGCTATCCCCTGACAATCCATCTGGTACTATGGATTTGATTGAATCGGTCTGGAACCGGGTATTTCCCGGAAGCGCGTTCCAGTACCGATTCCTTGAAGATGATCTTAGAAGTGTCTACCGCAGTGAAGAGCAATTAGGTACCTTTCTCCGATATTTCACCGCGCTGGCAGTTCTGATTGCCTGCCTGGGTTTGTTCGCACTTATAGCATTTATATCTGAGAGAAGAAGGAAGGAAATTGGAATACGAAAAGTACTCGGCGCCAGTATCAGTTCTATTATAGTAATGTTGTGCAGGGAAGTGGGTATTTTAATCCTTGCTGCAAATCTGATAATGCTGCCATTCGCACTCTATGCAGCAGACTCATGGCTTAACGAATTTGCCTACAGAGTCGAAACAACCTGGCCGGTATATGTCCTGACCTTGTTTTTAACGCTGATTGCCGCCCTCATAACTGTTTCAAAACATGCGTGGAAGGCGGCGGCATCCAGCCCAATTACATCGATAACAAACGATTAATTAATTATAATCATATTAAAAGAAACGGTGAAATCGTATTAACTTGAACATGTTAAGTACTAAAGGATAGATTTTCTGAATGCTGCAATCTTTCCGATGTTATCCGGCGTAGTCCGGCAGCACCCGCCGATTATTTTTGCACCTGAAGCATACCACCGTTTCGCAAGCATTCCGAAATCTTCAAGTTCTCCGGTTTTTCCGCTCCACGACTTATTATGTGCAGAGTAGTGTTCTCCCGAATTAGGATACACGATAATTGGTTTGGCCGTTACTTTCTTGATATATTCTATAACAGAAGTGATATTATCAGGATGTGTACAATTCACGCCGATTGCGGCAATCTGTTTATGTTCACTAAAGTATTCTGCTGCCAGCTTCAGCGAGTAACCATCACAGATTTGGTTTTCATTCCGTATGCTGAAACTTATCCACGCATACATTTCAGGAAAATTTCTCAGCAGACGCCCCAGCAGTACCGCCTCCGAGAAACTGGGGATTGTTTCAAACGCGAGAATATCGATTTTAGTGTTTTCGTCACCTGTATTCAACATCGCGTTTAATCGCGATTGATGAAATTCTGATAGCTCTTCATCTGTAATTGAATAATCTCCAGAGTATTCGGATCCATCTGCCAGATAGGCGCCATAACTGCCGATCGATCCGGCTACCAGCGGTTTCGGCCTGTCTGAGGATTTGTGTTCCTCCCAGAACTGTTCACGTACCTCACACGATAACTGCACCGATTCTTGAAATACTCCTGTAATTTCCTGATCGGAATATCCGAGTTTCCTGAATCCGGGGAAAGAAGCCTGATATGTTGGCGTAACTACGCAGTCAGCTCCCGCTTCAAGGTACCTTCTGCTTACTTCAGCTATAGCTTCAGGATTTTCTATCAGCAGTTTTGCCGACCAGAGATGGTGATTCAGGTCGAAACCAAGCCCTTCATATTCTGTTGCCTGACCACCGTCGAGAACCATCATACTGAATTTTGATAGAATAGATGCAATCGGATTCACAATTCTCGGCCTTACAGTTTACCAGAAAATCAATTTATCAGCGAAATAGTTGATTATTTTCCCCTTCATTTAAATAATTTATTTTTCTGGAGTAAAAATCAATTGAAAAATTACTTTTTTTTTGTAATTTTATTCAATTGTCTGAATTTCGGTTTTAGATTGACAATTTGATCTCTATTTTAGAGATAGTTTCTTGTATTCATAATTAAAGAGAGTGGGGAAAAGAGTGAAAAATGCCATCAACAACTTGGTGTTGGCAGCGTATGTCCTTTTATTGCTGACAATACCATTAACCGCGCAGGAAAACACGCCAAATCATACCGGGAACGGTAATTCCAGTTCAGTTTTAATGGGTAAAGCGAAATCTTATGTTTCGAGTGAACCTGCCACAATAGGTGGGCAGTGGTTCTTGTCTTTCAGGACCGGGGAGACCGGTGGCGAGCATGATAGTGAATTTTTGCTTCACCGCGGATATATCAACATCAAGAAAAAACTGACCGACCGTATCAGCGGAAGGATCACACCCGACATTTCGGTTGACCGTGAAGGCGATGGAGAAGGTGACCTCGAAATGCGGTTGAAATACGGTTACCTGGACTATAAACTGGATGATATTGGATTCCTGGTTAAACCGCATATAGAATTCGGTCTTGTACATCGACCATGGCTTGATTTTGAGGAACACATAAATTATTACCGTATGCAGGGATATATGTATCTAGAGAAGAACCATCTGTTTAACTCTGCGGATTTTGGTGCAACATTCTTTGCGCTCCTCGGAGGTGAGGTGGATAAGAAGTATCAGGACGAGATAAGCAGTAAATATCCAGGTAAATACGGTAGTGTGGCATTTGGTCTGTATAATGGCGGCGGATATCACGCTATTGAAAGAAACGGCAACAAAGTGTTTGAAGGGCGGTTGACCATACGGCCACTGCCAGAAGTAATACCAGGGCTCCAGTTTTCCTACCATGGAATTTTTGGTAAAGGAAACAAAGTAGAAGAGCCGGACTGGAACATTAATGCTGCATTTGTATCGTACGAAGCTTATTACGTTACCTGTACCGGGCAATTCTATTCGGGTACCGGTAATCAGGGCGGAAGCCTTTTGAATGAATTTAACAAGTCGATTGATCACTCAGGGTATTCTCTGTTTGCAGAGCTTAAAATCCCCGAAAAAAAGATCAGCCTTATCGGTCGGTATGAACAGTTTGATAAAGACGGTAATTCAGAGTACATAACAAAAAGAATTATTACCGGTATTGCATACCATTTTGTCGGTAATACAAAAGCCCTGCTGGATTTTGATATAGCCACAAAGACTGACTGGTCGGATTATACGCGGGCCTACACGAAATTTACATTCGAGTTCAATTTTTAATAATGATTCTGTAAATACCGATTCAGTTCAACAGAATGAGTAACTGGTATCATGGAATATTTATCCGCTGTATTATTATGCAGCGGATTTTTTTTTGTATAACGTGAAAATCTCTGTATATGATATTTATACTTTTTGTGGAACATTAGTCCGCTTCACCCGTACATATATAAGTACTGGTAAAGCGGACTAATCGGAGGAGAATTAATGAGAGAGCTTTCCAAAGCAGAAGAAACGTTCCTTATAACAATCGGCAGACTCAGGGAAAATGCCTACGGCGTGTCAATTCGGGATAAAATAGCGGAATTGACAGGCAAAGTTTATACCTACGGTACGCTCTATGGTCTGCTTGATCAGCTTGTCAATCGGGGATATGCGCTTAAGTTAGAAGGAGCGCCGACTTCAGAGCGTGGAGGCAGACGTAAACTGTATTATCGATTGACCAGAGAAGGAATAGAAGCTCTGAAAGCTTCATACCAGGTTCAACAATCGCTTTGGAGTGGATTTGATCTTTCGTCCATTGATGAAGGATTGAAAATATGAAGAAAATCCGCTCTGATAATCCTCCGCGTATAGCCGAGAAATTTATTAGCCTTTTCGCTCATTATCAGAACAGACCGTATATACTTGGTGACCTCGATGAGGATTTTTCAGGAAAATGCAGGGAAAAAGGCAGATTCTTCGCATCTCTGTGGTATTGGTCAAATTGTTTTTTGATACTGCCCGGACTGCTGAAATTTAACCTACTCTGGAGATTTTTCATGCTTAGAAATTACATTATTACAGCATTCAGAAGCATTATGCGTCACAAAGGTATTTCACTGATTAACATACTTGGTCTTGGTATCGCTTTCGCGTGCAGTCTTCTGATAATTATCTATATCAATTTTGAAACCGGATATGACAATTACCACCGGAATGTTGATCGGATTTACCGTGTTGGAATTGATATCGACACTCCAGATTTCAAGCGAACATTCTCGCGGATCAGTTTTCCTCTCGGCCCTTACCTGAAAGAAAACTTTCCACAGGTTGAGGCTTCCGGCAGGTTATGGCAGCGCTCGAATGTACTTGTTCAATATGAGGGAAAATCATTTTATGAAGACCGCTTTTATTATGCTGACAAAGACATATTTTCAATATTTTCATTTAGTTTTATTTACGGAAACACCACAGAGGTTTTCAGAGATCCGGGTACGGTTGTAATTACCGAAAGCATTTCAGGGAAATATTTCGGAGGAGAGGATCCGACAGGAAAGGTTATCAGCGTAAATGGTAACGACTTTATCGTATCTGCAGTTGTGAATAATGCACCTGAGAATACTCATTTTAAATACAATTTTATAGTTTCGCTAAATGAACCTGCGTTACCGAAGTGGATACACACGAACTGGAAAACTACAATGGCCAGCACATATGTTGTTTTAAAGGAAGGTACAAACCGGGAGGCATTTATATCCGGGATTATGAATAAGGTTTTGGAGGGAGTTGTAGATTCCGGTGATACCAATAACTATTTTTTGCAACCGATCCGGGATATTCATCTGCATTCGAATCTGAGCGGTGAGCTTGAATCTCCGGGAGATCCTTTATATCTCTATATATTTGCCATTATTGCAGGACTTATTTTAATAATTGCCAATATCAATTTTATTAATATTTCAACTGCCCGGTCTGCAAACCGTGCCAAGGAAGTCGGTGTCCGGAAAGTTATTGGCGCCAACCGGAAACAGCTTGTTTCACAGTTTCTTGGAGAGTCATTTATTATAACTATTATCGCTCTGATTGTTGCCTGGAGTATCGTTTTCCTGTCCAGAGATTACTTCGGAGAGCTTTTAGGGATTCGTTTTACATCAGGAGACTTTATCAACATCAATGTTGCATTATCTCTTGCTGTAATTGTTTTTCTTTCTGGTTTTGCGGCAGGAAGCTATCCAGCCATTTTTCTTTCTTCCTTCAAACCGATATCAGTTTTGAAGGGAAAACTGAGAAGTGGAGCAAAAGGCAGCAGTCTCAGGCGCATTATGGTGATTTGCCAGTTTTCGATTTCGATTATCCTTGTAGCTTCAACACTGGTTGTGTTCAGGCAGGTTTCATATATGAAAAATGAGAAACTTGGATTCTCGAAAGAACAAAAACTTGTAATTCCTGTTCGGCGCGGCGCAGATATTTCGGATAATTACGAGATGGTCAAAAAGGAATTCACCGGTTTTGCAGGTATCTACTCAGCATCCGTCTCTTCCGGTGTTCCGGGACGTACGACTCAAGGGGCAAATATAAAATTACTGAACGTTGAAGACGATAAGAGTCAGTGGATGCATTACATGTTTGTGGACAACGACTTCATCTCGGCTTTCGAACTGGAATTGATTGCCGGAAGCAGCGAACTGAAGGCACCCCTTGATGAGAGTAAAACAACCTTTATTCTGAACGAAACTACAGTAAAACTATTCCGGTGGCATTCTCCAGAAGAAGCTTTGACGAAGAACTTATGGTCGGGTTATGGCGGCAGACATGGTCCCGTTGTCGGCGTGGTCAAGGATTTTCATTTTAGAGGACTTCAGCAGCAGATCGGCCCGGTTATTCTGAATAATTATCCGGAAATGTTCAGATATATTACCCTGACTGTTGATACTGCAAACCTGAAAGAAATTCTGTTGTTCGTCGGTGAAACCTGGCAAAAACTTTTTCCGGGAATTCCACTTGAGTACTACTTCCTGGATGATATGTTTGACAACCTCTACAGATCAGAGGAGAAGACCGGAACGCTAATCGGTACATTTACCCTGTTAGGTTTGATTATCGCATGCCTAGGGCTATTCAGTCTTGCCTCATTTATTGCCGATCAGCGAAATAAAGAGATCGCAATCAGAAAGGTTCATGGTGCGAGTTTTGCCGACATCGCTTTTCTTCAGTATAAGGATATCCTGAAATGGATTCTTATATCAAATCTGATCGCCTGGCCTGTAAGTTATTATGCGGCGGAAAACTGGCTGGAAAATTACGCGAACAGGATTGGAATTGATGTCTGGCTTTTCGCTGTTTCGGGCTTAGCAACCCTGGTTATTGCTCTGTTAACGATCAGCTACCATACGGTAAAAGTCGCTTCTTCAAATCCTGTGAATTCTCTCAGGTACGAGTAAGGCACTTCTTTATATCAAAACGGCTTGTGATTTAAACGTTTGGTTAATTTTCGGACCTTTATTGGATTTTTCACTAGAGGTCCGTTTTATATTGGTGTAACTATTTGATTTTAAGTCACATATATAGCTGTTTTGAGCGGCGGTTGTCTTATGTTTCTGTGAACCTCAACTTTCCGAAAAGTATTGAATAAGACGGGTAAATAGATTATATTAAAAAAATGTATGTGAATATTATCTCAAACAGTGTTCTTCATAATAATCTAATGGAGTTCGGAGATGGCAATTATTTCTATTTTCAACGGTGATTACTGTCAGGCTGATGAGATTTCTGAGGATGTTGCTGCAGGTTTGGGTTACACACTCCTTACGGAAAAAGCCCTGATTGATTCTGCTGCTGAGAAATACGGGGTAAGCAGTGATAAACTGCAAAAAGCTATGTATGGTGCGCCCTCATTTCTGAATAATATTACTCATGAAAAGGAGAAACACTCAGCATATCTGCAGGAAACTACGGCACTGATGCTGCAAAATGATAACATAGTATTTAATGGATTTGCCAGCCTTTTCATTCCAGAAAATATTTCACATGTGTTGAGGGTATTCATAATCGCCAGCCGCGAACACAGGACTGAATTTGCTATAAAGAATCACGGCCTCTCGGAGCGGGAAGCAGATAAACTTGTTAGAAAAAATGAAAATGCCTGCACCAGGTGGGCTCATTACCTGACCGGTAAAGCTGCATGGGATGAAAGCCTGTACGATATTATTATACCGATGCAGTCGACCACTAAAGAAGATGCCGTACGTCTCATATCAGATAACGCCGCCAAAGATGCACTGAAGACAACAGATGAATCCAGAAAAGCAATGGCGGATTTTGCTGCAGCGTCACAATTAAAATCGGAACTGATAAAAAATGATCATTCCGTAGATGTTGTCAGCGAAAACGGTGAACTTAATATATACCTCATGAAATATTCCATGAGGTTTGACAGCTACAAGAAAGAACTTGAAGAACTGGCAGGTTCGGTCACAGGGGTAAGTAATATTAACGTAAAATATCATCATTCTGTCAGCCTGCCAAGCATGACTCGTCGGGTGGATATTGATATTCCATCAAAAGTTCTCCTTGTTGATGATGAAATTGAATATGTTCATACTCTGTCTGAGCGATTAAAGACCAGGCAGTTCGACTCTTCGATCGTTTATGACGGTGAAGAAGCGCTTGATGTAGTAAACGAGGAAGAGCCGGATGTAATGATTCTCGATCTTAAAATGCCCGGAATTGATGGAATTGAAGTATTGAGAAAAGTCAAGAAAACCAACCCCAATATTGAAGTTATCATTGTTACCGGTCACGGATCAGTGAAAGAGAAAGAACTGGCAACTGAGCTTGGAGCTTTTGCCTATCTTGAGAAACCAGTCGATATTGAAGTCCTTACGCAAGCAATGCAGGAAGCATACAAGAAAGTGGAATCCAGGAAACAAGATCCCGATATTGAATAGATATGACTTGACGAGCAGGGCATTATGAAGATTTTGTCAAACATTCTACGGAAATTCCTTCCTGACTTTCTTTATCAGGAGAGTATCGCTCCCGAGCGAAGAGCCCGATATAAAAAACTGTGGTTCCTCGTGATTTCCCTGATTTCCATTGTATCTCTCGTTCCTCTTATAATCATGACGGTTATCAATATTCACCAGACACAGGATATCGCAGAGACCGAGATAAAACAGCCGCTGGCCATGTTTGCCATGAATGCAAAGCGGTCATTTGAATATAATTTTGAGGAACGGAAAGCGGCTCTCGATTTCATCATCAAGGAACGTTCGTTTCAGGAGCTTTCAGACCACAGAACGCTTGCCGAGGTGTTTTTGAATTTGAAGCAATCGTTCGGGGGATTCGTCGACCTTGGCCTTATCGATTCGGATGGTGTTCAACTGGCTTATGCAGGCCCGTTTGACCTTGAAAACATGAATTATGCTGATCAGGACTGGTATAATGAAATGAGAGTCCGGGATTCCTATATCAGTGATGTGTTTTTAGGGTATCGTAATTTCCCGCATTTCGTTATTGCTGTCAAACATGAAAAGGCCGGTGAGGGATTTTATATTTTGCGCGCAACCCTCGACATTGAATTCATTAACCGGCAGATCGAGCATCTTGATATCGGTCAGGCAGACGCTTTTCTGATAAACAGAGACGGTGTTCTACAAACGCATTCTATTTATTATGGTGAAGTGAATCAAAAATTTTATCATGAAGTGCCAAAGTTCTCACGGCGTGCCGAGGTGATTGACCTCGTAAACGATGTTGGAGATTCCTTCATGATCGGTTATGCATATATCGAGCAGTCTCCGTTTGTATTCCTGATCGCAGAAAATGTCGAAAGCCTACTTCAGAACTGGACAACTCTCCGCAGAGACATCATCACAATCCTCATTGCCAGTGTAATTTTGATTGCCGTCGTCACAATCTGGGGCACGTCAAGTATGGTCGATAAGATCAGTGAAGCCGATACCAAACATGACCAGATGGTGCATAATATGGAGTACACGAATAAAATGGCCTCGATCGGCAGGCTCGCAGCCGGCGTTGCTCATGAAATAAACAATCCGCTCGCAATTATCAACCAGAAGGCAGGTCTTTTTAAAGATATTGTATCCGTTAAAGATGAATTTCCGGAAAAAAGCAAATATGTTAAACTGCTCGATTCAATTCTTCAGTCGGTAGATCGGTGCAGCCAGGTTACACACCGGTTTCTAGGATTCGCGAAACGGCTTGATGTCCAGGTTACGCCGATCAATATTGAAGCGCTCCTGAAAGAAGTTCTGGAGTTTCTTGGTACGGAATCGGTGCAGAGAGGTATTAATATTGAATTCAGTATTCCCGACGAGATTCCGGAAATCGAGAGCGATAAAGGACAGCTCCAGCAGGTCTTTCTGAATATTATAAACAACTCTTTCCAGGCTATGGATGACGGCGGCAGCCTCACTATAGCGATCGGCAACAGCGGTATGGGATTTGTCGATGTAAATATAACGGATGATGGAGAAGGCATATCGGAAGAAAATCTTAATCATATATTCGAGCCTTTTTACACTTCCAAAAAGGAGGGAACGGGTTTAGGCCTGTCCATAACGTACGGAATTGTAAAGAAACTCGGCGGTGAAATAATGGTCAAAAGTGAAGTAGGCGTGGGAACCAGTTTTAAAGTTGTTCTACCAATTAAATTAGTTGAAACTTCATTTAACTGAGTTTACTATGGCAGACTTTCAGGTATTAATTGTTGACGACGAACTTGAGTTTGTGACCGCCCTCGTTGAACGGCTTAAAATTCGCGGCATCAGAGCTGAAGGAGCGTTACGCGCAGACCAGGCAATGGTAAAGCTTGCTATGAAGACGTATGATATCATACTGCTTGACATTAAAATGCCCGGGATGAAACTGGCGGATACAATTGAACGGTTCAATGAGATCAAACCGGGTGTACAAATTATTCTGGTTACTGGATACGGATCCTCAGCAGAAGGTGAAGAGGGGCTCAAATTAGGTGCGGTTGATTTAATGGCGAAACCGATAAAATTCGATAAACTTATTCAGAGGATGACCGAACTGACGCTCGGGAAAAACGGATGAAACTATGAGCAATGTAAACGGAGACTCCCTTTCGGTACAGGAGAAACTGGCATTTTTCGGAATGATTACTGCCGGAGTTTCACATGATATAAACAATGTGAACGCGATCATCAGAGAGTTGGCCGGTCTCATGGAAGACCTGTTCTATGGGGCGGAGCAGACTGGCCAGCTGAATACCGATAAGCTGAAGGAGATCGTTCAGAAAATCGGAGACCAGACGAAAAGAGGTGAAAAGAATATTAAACGCCTCAACAGGTTTTCCCACAGTGTTGATTATCCATCTCAGAATTTTTCTTTGAATGGTCTGATTATGGATATCACTGATCTTTCACAGAGATTTGCCAGACTGAAACGGATAACACTTTCACTGGATCTGCCGGAAGTTGACACTGAGATCGAATCCAGTCCGTTTCTTTTGCAGTATCTTATTTTTTCTTGTATTGAACTGCTCCTGGAGACTTCAACCGAATATGAGAAAATAAACGTCAGTTTCGCAGAGCAAAACGGCTCGGTGTCAATAGATATAACCGGTAAAATTTCTGAAAAAGGTAACAGATTCGATGATCGGATGAATATGATCAGAAAATTGACGAACGATCTAAGCTGCGAATTCAATATGAAACAAACTGAAGATAACAGAGATGTGCTGGCACTGATTATTTCAAATACTAAGAGTTAATTGTTATAAAGGAGGTATATATGGCATACGAAAGAGTATTACTTGTAGACGATGAAGAGGAGTTTATTCAAACACTTTCTGAACGTATGCAGGCAAGAGGTCTTACAGTTAGTACGGCAACAAGCGGTGAAAAGGCAATTGAGATAGCAGAGGAAAAGAACTTCGATGCTATTATCCTTGACCTTCAGATGCCGGGACTTAACGGAATTGAGACCTTGAAATTGATGCGTGAAAAGAATCCCGATGCGCAAATCATTCTTCTTACAGGACACGCAACCGTGGAGAAGAGTGTCGAAGCGGTTAAGCATGGAGCGGTAGATTTTCTTGAAAAACCCGCGGAAATAAACAAGCTCATGGAGATTATAAAGGAAGCGAGCGATAGAAAGATGATGCTTTTTGAGAAGCGTGCAGAAGATGATATCAAGAAGATAATGAAAGCAAAAGGCTGGTAATTCAGTAAAGGAGTTAGCATGGAAAACGTACTTGTTTCTGATATAATGATATATCTTGATGAGTATCCTGCTGTAGCAAGTACGGCTTCGGTCCGTGACGTCATCGATTTGATAGAGAATTTTGAGATTGATATTAATGGTGTGAAGTCGAAACCGAGAATGATATTGGTACTGGATAAAGAAGACAACCTTGCTGGTTTTGTGCGCAGAAGGGATATTCTTAACGGGCTTTCACCGTCTTTTCTACAGAGTAGAATGCTCAAGTACCAGAAAAAGCTGTTTGATATCAAGATTGATCCTGATCTGTCGGAGCTCTCATTTGAAAAGCTGTTCAGAGATTTGAAAAAAAATGTGGACAGACCGGTTACAGACATAATGATTCATGATGTCTTTACTATTAACTATGATGAACACCTGATAAAAGCTATCAGTTCTATTGTAGAAAATGATATAACCTTCCTGCCGGTAATGAACAAGGGGAAATGCGTCGGTGTGGTCAGGTCTATCGAAGTGTTTGGCGAAGTTGCAAAATATGTAATGTAACTGCCGTCAACGAATTATTTGGAACTCTGGGAGACTTCCCGGCTGGAAATGTTAATTAAATTTTGAGGCTACTAAAGTGGGTACTACTTCTGATTTTGATAAGAAAAGGTTAATCTTCATATCCCTTGGTTTGTTTCTGTTTCTGATTGTTCATATCGCTCCGGACTTCCCGAACGCTGTTGATCCCACGGGTGAAGTTGTTGTACTGAGTTCGAACGCGAAGACTGCACTCGGTCTGTTTTTACTTGCTGCTACATGGTGGGTTTTCGAAGTTGTGCCGATTGGTGTGACCGGAATTATGATCGCTGTCATGCAATCAATATTTGCGATACGTGATAATCCTGATTATCCCCAGATCGCTTTCATGAATTTTATGGATCCCAATGTCTGGTTCATTCTGGGTTCAATAGTTTTCGGCCTGGTATTCACGAAAACCGGGCTCGCTAAAAGGCTGGCATATAAAATGCTCATACTTGTCGGTGAAAAGACAAGTATGATTTATCTCGGCAGTTTCATAATGACTGCATCATTGACGCTGATTATGGCGCATACTGCTGTTGCTGCAACGTTGTATCCGTTGTTCATGGCGATTTATGCGCTGTATGATGAAGACAATAAAACGACGAAATTCGGTAAAGGGCTGTTTATCGGAATGGCATTTACCGCAGGAGCCGGAAGTATTATTACACTGCTCGGTGCTGCGCGGGGGGCCGTTGCACTTGGATTTTATAAAGATATCATCGGACGTGAGATTACTTTCTTCGAAGTGACCAAGTATATGTTCCCGGTCGGTGTGGTTATGGTCTTCGTCTTGTGGGCCTATATGATGGTCCTGTTTAAACCAGAGAAAAAGACGATTCCCGGACTTCGGGATCGTGCACAAACCCTTTATTCGAGACTGGGCAACATTACTCGAAACGAAGTCCTCGCGATAGTAATTGTCTTCAGTTCGATAGCGATACTGAGTCTTAAATCCTTTATTCCTGAGCTCGGATTCCTGAACAAGAGCGCGGTGATTTTGTGTACCACTGTACTTTTCTTTTTATTTGATATTCTAGATATAAAAGATCTCGAAGAGATACCATGGAATATCATCCTGCTTTTCGGCGGCGCCATGAGTATCGGATTTTGCCTGTATGAAACCGGTGCAGCAAAATGGATGGCAATCCACTGGCTCTCAATGTTCCAGGAAGCTCACTGGTTTGTCTTCGCGATGGGTATCACGTTCTTTATACTGATTCTCACGAACCTGATTATGAATGTTGCAGCGATTTCAATATCTTTACCGGTAGCGCTCATTATCGCGCCGTATCTCGGTGTTGCGCCTGAGATCATCGTGTTCCTGGCGCTTGCTGCTGCAGGTATGCCGTTCCTGTTCCTGGTTGGGGCCGCGCCGAACGCAATTGCGTATAACAGCGGGCAATTTACATCAGGTGAGTTCTTCATGTCGGGCATTCCGGCGAGTATTCTGCTGATGATAGTACTTGCATTCTTCACGTACTTCATATGGCCGGTGATGGGCATGCCGATTCTGCTCCCCGGATAAGAAATCGAAAGTATATTGAATTACACTGGAGGCCCTGGCAACGGGGCCTCTTTTCATTTCAGGAAATTTTAATGTGATGGATTACGGGTTACCAATAAGTTTTACTCCGATCCCGCGGAGCAAGATCAGAAAGATATACATTTGACCGATGTAATTAAAGGGATTGGAATACAAATTTCGAACCTGCAGATTATTTGGAACATTAGATCGAAAAAATCGTTTATATATATGATCGAAAAAATCGACCTAAATTTCGGAGCGAAAATATGGATGTTCTTACTTTGAAAGAAGAGATCATTCTGAGCGCGATACTCCTCCTGGGCGGCAGTTCAAGGGGTGCACCGATACGGAAGTCCGTAATTGAGATTTCTCACAAGAATATTGTGTATGGTACACTGTATAACCACCTGGAAAACCTTATCGGTAAGGGGTATGTGGTGACCGGAAAGAGCGATCCGGTGCCTGTTCAGGGTGGAAGAAGCAAAACTATTTATACGGTTA